>CAZPNC010000066.1:0-11576 GCA_964587945.1 uncultured Prevotella sp.
GAGATGGACATTATAATAAAGAGGGATGGCATTGTCAATATGCTTGTACCTGCATACAGTGCAAGAGTATGGAAGTTCTCTTATAGACAAAACAAAAAATAAAATGGAAAAAGTAATACTCACAGGCGACCGTCCTACCGGCAAACTTCATATTGGCCATTATGTGGGGTCATTGCGCCGTCGTGTAGAACTGCAGGACTCTGGAGAATATGACAAGATATTCATCATGATTGCTGACGCACAGGCTCTAACAGACAATGCTGATAATCCAGAGAAAATCAGACAGAATGTAATAGAAGTGGCTCTCGACTATCTATCTGCCGGCATTGACCCAGAAAAGTCTAACATATTCATACAGAGTGCAGTGCCGGAACTAACGGAACTGTCATTCTATTATATGAATCTCGTAACGGTTCAGCGTCTTCAACGTAATCCAACCGTCAAGACTGAGCTGGAAATGCGCAAGTTTGACGGAGGTACACCAACAGGTTTCTTCTGCTACCCAATATCTCAAGCAGCCGACATAACACTTTTCAAGGCGACAACAGTACCTGTAGGTGAAGACCAGAAACCAATGCTGGAGCAGACAAATGAAATTGTCCGCCGCTTCAACTATATATATGGTGATACTCTTGTAGAACCCAAAATACTATTGCCGGACAACGCCGCTTGCCTGCGCTTGCCAGGCACAGATGGTAAATCAAAAATGTCCAAGTCTCTTGGAAACTGCATATATCTTTCTGATACGGCTAAGGAGCTGAAGAAGAAAATCAACTCTATGTACACTGACCCTGAGCATATTCACATTGAACAGCCTGGACATTTGGAAGGTAACACAGTATTCATATATCTTGATGCTTTCTGCAAGGATGATGATTTTGCAAAGTTCATGCCAGAATATAAGAATCTTGACGAGATGAAGGAACATTATACACGTGGCGGACTGGGTGACGGTACGTGCAAGAAACTTCTTTATAATGTTCTAAATGACCGTTTGGAGCCTATACGCGAACGCCGCCACAAATGGGAACAGCGTATTCCTGAGGTGTATGAAATACTTAAACGCGGTACAGAAGCTGCTCGTGAGCGTGGCATAAATACTTTAAACGAAGTACGGCATGCCATGCACATTGACTATTTCGATGACAAAGAACTCATCGAACAACAGACAAAAATGTATGCGAAGTTAAACAAGTAAGCAATAATTATTGTAGGGACACTCTTTTTTGCCATCAGTTTATTGGTATAAACACAATCAACTGATGACAAAAAAGAGTGTCCCTACATCTGTATTATAAAAAAAAGATATTCTTTATGTGGGTATTATTAGCCTTCCTTTCAGCCACATTGCTGGGATTTTATGATGTATTCAAGAAACATTCACTGCGTGAAAATGCAGTGATACCTGTGTTGTTACTCAACACTATGTTCTCTTCCATTATATTCCTGCCATTTATAATGATGTCGCACAGTGGCATGATTGGTGAAAATTCAATCTTTTTCTGTTCTGATTATAATTGGGAGGAGCAGAAATATATTATAATAAAGTCTTGCATTGTACTCTCTTCATGGCTTTTGGCGTATTTCGGTCTGAAACATTTACCACTTACCATTGTCGGACCTATTAATGCTACACGTCCTGTAATGGTACTTGTTGGTGCCATGGTATTCTTTGCAGAAAGGCTGAATATATGGCAATGGCTTGGCGTAGCTGTGGCACTTATCGGCATAGAGATGCTGAAAAACACGAGCAAGAAAGAAGGAATAAACTGGTTTCATAACAAGTGGATATACTTTGTAATACTTGCAAATGTTCTCGGTGCCATATCTGGACTATATGATAAATATCTTATGGCATCACCCGATAATGGTGGTGTAGGACTGAACAAGATGGCGGTACAGGCATGGTACAACATATACCAGTTCTTCATGATGGTGGCCATGCTACTGTTACTATGGTGGCCAAACCGCAAAAAGACAACATCTTTCCATTGGCATTGGAGCATTCCGCTGATAAGTGTTTTTCTGTCTGCTGCCGATTTCATTTATTTCTATGCACTCGGCATTGACGGCGCAATGATAAGTGTGGTATCCATGGTGCGTCGTGGCAGCGTAATAGTAAGTTTCATCTGTGGTGCGATGCTCTTCAAAGAGAAGAACCTCAAAGCGAAAGTCGCTGATCTCGCTCTCGTCCTACTGTCTATGATACTTCTTTATATAGGCTCAAACTAAAATAAAGGCTTAGTTGTTTGATTTCAACTAAGCCTTTATTCTTTTATTACAGCGAAACAATCCTACCGTTATTAATATATAATCCCTTTGTCGGTTGTGTCACTCTTCGGCCATAAAGGTCATACCATTTATCAGAAACATTTGAAATTGTTTCTTCGTCTACTCCATTACATGACTTTACATCAGTTGGTGTATCAGGCAACACGAAAGAAAATCCTTTTGCTGCAGCAGACATACCAAGAGTCAAGTACGCTTTATGCGCCCCGTTATTGAAAGCGGATCCATCTGTTTCTTTATAGTAAAATCCTATACCTTCACTCCCTTTACACAGTAGATAATATTTACTACCAGCGGCATCATCATCCTGTTGTGTAGTAGTCACCTCATCCGAACCACGTAATATGTTTGTATATGTATTGGCAGTCTGAGCGTTTTTAACATCAAGAGAATAGGAACCTGGTGTACCTTTTACTATTACCGCGGTGGCATGAGGGACGACATCATTGATTTCGCCATCAAAAGTATGACTCGGAGTCAATTTGTCTCCATCCAATTGATATGTGTATGCCTTAACTCCATTTGGCAACTGTGTATCATTATTGCCATAATAGAAGGTAGAATAACCGTCTTCTCCAATGGAAAGGTTATGGACTTTGCGGTAGGGACATGCAGGATAGACTCTATTTGCATCACCAAAAGTTCCAGCAGTAAAAAAATACCCATTATCAACATCATAACCCGTAGTCACACGATCTTCACAACACAGAGCATTACCACCTATATTAATTCGCAATATATTATTTCCGACAGAATTCCCTGCCAACCATAATGTACCATCAACACGACTATCAGAAAGTGCAAATTTATTGGGCGTATCAATAATATATTTTGTGTCAATATTTTGCAAAGACATATACTGTCCACTTGATGATTTTTTCTTATCATATGTCACTGCATATTCATACGGGAAAGCATCCTTATTGACTTCCGACAATGTGATTGTTGCAGGCATACCAGTACTTGCATCATAGTCGGAGTAGGTATAAAAGCCAAAGTATCCTGTCTTTTCTGTAGCAGCAGTTGTCATTATTCTAACTTCATTCCTCGTATCTTTCGTGGAATGAGATGCCCAAATAAGAATATCACCATCCTTCACCTGCGTGTAAGCCGTAACTTTTTCGTATGTACCTCCAGTAGTTGTTAAATAAGGTTGTGCCGTAATCGTTGCCATAGAAGCAAGGCTTACTGCCACTAATAATAATTGTTTGACCATATTTATTATTGGTTTTCTGTTTTTTATTAAGGTTATTGTTTAAGTAGAAACGCCTTAAAGGCAGCAAAATCATTAGTCATTGCTACGCTCTGCTTCTTTCCTTTCATGAATTCTTGTAGACGTTGCGGTATCTCTATATCAACAGAAAGTATCGCATCCACCTTCTCCTTGAACTTTGCAGGATGGGCAGTTTCACAGAATACGCCTGTCTCTCCGGGCTGAAGAAGATTTTTTAATGCCTGATATCCACAAGCGCCATGAGGGTCAAGCACATACTTCGTCGTCTTATAACATTCTCTCATTGTGCCGGCAATCTCATCATCACTGAATGTAGCACCACTAATCAGAGACTTTATAGCACTATGTTCACCTTTATATAGTTCATAAATACGTGCAAAGTTGGAAGGATCTCCCACATCCATTGCATTGGCAAGCGTGGCTTTTGAAGGTTGAGGATTATATTTTCCAGTCTGAAGATACTGATAGAATATGTCATTTGCATTATTTGCAGCAACAAAACGCTTGACAGGTAATCCCATCTGATACCCGAATAAGGCAGCACAGATATTGCCAAAATTACCTGACGGCACACACATGACCATATTATCGGCCTTACCCAACTTCTTCAACTGTGCATAAGCATAGAAATAATAGAAAGCCTGTGGCAGGAAACGTGCCACATTAATGGAGTTTGCAGATGTCAGTTTCATGTGTTTGTTAAGTTCGCCATCCATAAATGCAGTCTTAACAAGTGCTTGGCAGTCATCAAAAACGCCATCCACTTCTATGGCAGTGATATTTTTTCCAAGCGTTGTGAATTGACATTCCTGTATAGGACTGACCTTACCCTTCGGATAAAGTACATATACATGTATCCCTTCAACACCGAGGAAGCCATTGGCCACAGCAGAACCCGTATCACCAGATGTCGCTACAAGAACATTCACCAGTCCTCCCTTGTTCTCCTTCTTGATAAAATACTGTAGAAGACGAGCCATAAAACGCGCGCCAACATCCTTGAAAGCCAGCGTCGGACCATGGAACAGTTCAAGGGTATAGATAGACTCCGTAACAGGAACGACAGGGCAATCAAAAGCAAGAGTGTCATATACAATCCGCTTCAGTGATGCAGCGTCAACGTCCTCACCGAAGAAAGCATCTGCAACTGTATATGCAATCTCCTGGAAAGACATCTTGTCTATATCATCAAAGAACTCCTTTGATAGATTTTTTATATTCTCAGGCATATAAAGACCACGGTCGCCTGCAAGGCCTTTTACAACCGCTTCTTCCAATGAAGCCATTGGTGCGGTATGATTGGTGCTGTAATATTTCATTTTTTTTATTATTTTATTTTCATTATAGTGTCCATAAACTCATGAAGTTTCAAAATGCCATAACCACCATTTACACACGTAAACTCATCATAAGACTGCACATTGTCTGGTTCAACATTTGAAGCATGTATTATGAAAGGAACAGGTTCTCCCACATGTATACGCATCTCCACCGGGGTATAATGGTCTGGCAATACCGCAATACACACAGGTTCATCCCAATTCTTCGTTTCCTCATAAATCGGTCCTACCATCCGCGCATCAAGATTCTCTATAGTCTTGACCTTAAGATCAATATCACCATCGTGTCCGGCTTCATCACTTGCTTCCACATGAAGGAACACAAAGTCTTTCGTACGGAGATTTTCAAGGGCAGCAGCGGTCTTGCCCTCATAGTTAGTGTCCCACAATCCTGTTGCACCATCCACCTCTATGATGTCAAGTCCAGCATAATGTCCTATGCCACGTATCAAATCCACTGCAGAAATAACGGCACCCGACTTTATATTCGGATAGATTTCACCCAGCGTCTTCATCGCAGGACGATACCCCCCACTCCACGGCCATATAATGTTTGCAAGGTCCTTCCCTTCCGCCTTCCGTTGAATATTTAGCGGATGTTTTTCCAACAGTTCCTTGGAACGGAGTATAAGGTCATTGATTAGGGCTGCAGTCTCACGTGGAGTCATACGTCCCTCTTCCCTATAGTCCTCCATTCCCTCTTCAGGCTTCACCAATAGCGGCTTCCACTGTTCGTTTGGATGATCATGTGGCGGTGCACACACAATGTGTTTGCTACCACCTTTTATAATAAGGAGGTGACGATACTGTATGCCACGAACCCATTTAACCCTGTCTGTACCAAGATTCTCATTCAAGTAATCAATCAAAGGTCCGGCTTCTTCCGTTGTAAGATTGCCGCCATTATGTGTCTTTATTGTGCCATCCTCACGCACACAGATGATATTACATCTCAATGCCAAGTCCGACACATCCATATCATAACCTATTGAAGCAGCTTCAAGCGGGCCACGACCCTCATAAACGCTATCAAGGTCATACCCAAGGATGGCAGTGTTAGCCACTTCCGACCCCGGCACATATCCGTCAGGCACAGTAACAAGTCTTCCAGTACGTCCAGTACGTGCCAACATATCCATATAAGGTGTGTTGGCATACTGCAACGGAGTCTTGCCCCCAAGTTTATCAATAGGATTATCGGCCATGCCATCACCTAGAACAATTATAGTCTTCATTGTTTTTTTCCTTTATTATATGTTGGCAATAGACAGGACATTGGCAAACACACCTGCCGCCGTTACGCTTGCGCCAGCACCGAATCCCTGTATCAACATCGGATATTCCTTATATCTCTCAGTTGTCAATGTCACTATATTATTCGACCCCTCCAACTCAAAGAAAGAATGGTTCTGTGGAATTTCTTTCAATCCAACGCTGGCAGTCACAGCATCATTCTCGCCAATTTCCATCTTTGCCACAAAGCGCCACTTGCATCCTTTGGCCGCCAATGCCTTACGACGATTCTCGAAATCCTCATCCAACTGTGGCAGTTTCTTCCAGAAGTCCTCTACACCACCATCAAAATACTCATCAGGTACAAAGAGATTCTTTTCTACATCTCCCAGTTCCACCCTATATCCCGCCTCACGGGTAAGAATAACAAGTTTCCGAACCACATCCATTCCGGAGAGGTCTATACGTGGATCCGGTTCTGAGAAGCCCAGTTCCTTAGCACGTTTCACCGTTTCAGAGAAAGGAACATCTTCGCTCAATGCATTGAATATATAGTTCAGCGTACCGCTAAGCACCGCCTCTATCTTCAGAATCTTGTCGCCAGAGTTACGTAAGTCATTTATTGTGCCTATGATAGGCAGTCCCGCACCGACATTTGTCTCAAAACGGAACTTGACACCTCTGCGCAATGCCGTTTCCTTCAGTTTACGATACTTTTCATAATCACTTGATGCGGCAATCTTATTTGCAGCAATCACACTCACATTGTGTTCCAATAACGCCTGATACAGCCCTGCCACATCCTTTGATGCGGTACAGTCCACAAACACAGCATTAAAGATATTCATGCCAATGATTGTTTCAAGCAGTTTGCGTGAATCAGAAGGCTCTGACGCATTCAGTGCGTCCATATATGTATCCAGATTCAGTCCTTCACGGTCAAACACGGCTTTCTTGGACGAAGCGATGCCGACAACATTCAGCAAAAGTTGAGATTCCTTCTTCAGACTATCATATTGAGAACGTATCTGTTCTATCAACTTCGCTCCCACCGTTCCAACTCCGCAAAGGAAGAGGTTAAGAACCTTATACTCTGACAAGAAGAACGAATCATGTATTACATTAAGCGATTTCCGGAGATACTTCCCTTTAACCACGAATGATATATTTGTCTCTGACGCTCCCTGCGCACAGGCAATGATACTGATACCAGAACGTCCCAGCATACCGAACAATTTTCCAGCGATGCCAGGAGTACGCTTCATATTCTCACCCACAATGGCAATGGTGGCAAGTCCTGTCTCCACCGTCATCGGGTACATAGCGCCAGTGGATATTTCTTTCTCAAATTCCTCATTCAGTACCCTTGCCGCAGCCTCAGCATCACTTTCCTTCACACCTATAGACGTTGAATTTTCAGAAGATGCCTGTGACACCATGAACACGGATATGCCCTCATTGGCAAGTTTGGTGAAGATACGACGGTTCACACCTATAACGCCCACCATAGAAAGTCCTGTGACAGTTATAAGTGCTGTCCCCCCAATGGATGATATACCCTTAATAGGTTTACGGTCACCCTCTATCTGTCCCTTTATTATAGTACCTTCCGCACTTGGGTTGAACGTATTCTTTACTTTTATAGGAATGCCCTTGATACATACTGGATATATAGTAGGCGGATATATAACCTTCGCTCCGAAGTTACATAGCTCCATCGCCTCCACGTATGACAGTTCCTTTATCGGATAAGCCGTGCTTATAACACGCGGATCCGCCGTCATAAAGCCGTCCACATCAGTCCATATCTCCAGCACCTCAGCATTCAGAGCCGCCGCAATGATGGCAGCGGTATAGTCCGAACCACCACGTCCAAGATTGGTTGTCTCTCCACTGTCCCGGTCTTTGGATATAAATCCAGGCACAAGTGATATACGCGGCAGGTCTGCAAAGGTCTGGCGTACCAGCCTGTTAGTCAGTTCAGCATCAATGACATGCTGTCCCTGCTTATCCTCCGTCTTTATAAAAGTACGGGAATCGAACCATTTGGTACCCTTTATAAGGGTTGCCACTATATTTGAACTAAGACGCTCGCCGTATGCCACTATAGCATCCTGCGTCTTTTTTGAAAGATCATGTATAAGGAAAACGCCGAAATAGATGCTGCGCAACTGTTCAAGAAGAGAGTCAACTGCAGTGAACAGACGCTCGCGGTCTTTGGTATTAGTAATTATCGTATCTATCATCTTGTGATGACGATCCACAATAACATCAAATTCATCACGATAACGCTCATCGCCGGCAAGTGCAAGGCGTGACGTTTCTATCAATTTGTCAGTAATGCCACCAAGCGCACTTACCACTACGATTACTGACTGTTCCTTTGCCTCGTTCTCTACAATATTCTTAAGACTAAGGATACTCTCCACGGAGCCGACACTGGTTCCGCCAAATTTAAGCACTTTCATATTTCTATGCAATGTTTTTTTGTTGATAAAATTCCCCATAACAAATGGGGGCGACTTTCTCTTTCTTCCGCCCTACCGCCATTACGCCCTGACTTTCCTGTGCCTTATGCTCTCAATACAACAGAGTTCATTCGGCACCGGTGGAGGTCCTTGCGTGATGATTGCATGCAAAATCAGATGCAAAAGTACAAAAACTTATCCACAACGCAAAATAATTATAAAAGAAAATATAATTTTCCACCCCATATAATAAATAA
Organism: uncultured Prevotella sp.; assembly: GCA_964587945.1. Classification (GTDB taxonomy): domain Bacteria; phylum Bacteroidota; class Bacteroidia; order Bacteroidales; family Bacteroidaceae; genus Prevotella. The sequence continues at coordinate 8,822 of CAZPNC010000066.1, forward strand.
GGTGCAACAGAAAGCAATAAAAAAAAACATTTTGCGTTAAGTGGTCAATATGCAGAATACAAATTCATATACTCACATTCACATCCGCAGAACAGTTCTCCCTATGCTTCTTCTGTTAGTAGCAATCACTGTTTCAGCACAGAATTTTGTACTGACGGGCAGAGTGCTTGATGATGGTGACAACCCTGTTGAACTGGCTACTGTTTCATGTCTGAAGCAAGGCAAGGCGACAATGACAAACCTCCGTGGTGAATTTTCTCTGGAACTGTCCTCTACCGACTCTGTCATAGTGCGTTTTTCCATGATAGGCTACAAGCCAAAAGAACGGATATTACGCCGTCCGCGCGGCAGACAGAATCTCCAGATAACCCTCTTTGAAGGCGGCACCACGCTTGACGACGTAACCATAACAGAGAAGAAGCGCCAGACCACCGGTTCTCAAGAACTGGATATCACCGACACGAAGATGGGACCATCGGCATCGGGCAACGCCGTTGAAGACCTGATACAGCAGCAAGCAGGCGTCAGCACCCACAGCGAACTGTCTTCACAATACAACGTAAGAGGAGGCAGCTTTGATGAAAACTCAGTATATATAAACAACGTGGAAGTGTATCGTCCGTTCCTTGTCCGCAGCGGACAGCAGGAAGGACTGTCTATCATCAACGGCGACATGGTAGAGAATATAACATTCTCCACCGGCGGTTACGAAGCGCAATATGGCGACAAGATGTCATCGGCGCTAAGCATAAAATACCACCGTCCCACCAAGACGGAGGCTTCATTGTCTGCAAGTCTACTTGGCGGCTCGGCCTACTTCGGTTTCGGCAACAAGAAATTCTCTTGGGCTAACGGTGTACGTTACAAGACGACAAAGGCACTGCTGAAAACCTTTGAGACGAACGGAGAGTATGACCCGCAATTCTTTGACTACCAGACATACCTGTCATACAATCCGAACAAACGATGGCAAATGGACTTCATCGGCAATATATCCCAGTCAAAATATAACTTCTACCCCACTGACCGTGAGACATCATTCGGAACTTTAGAGAACGTGAAAGCGTTCCAAGTTTATTTCGACGGCCAGGAGAAGGACATCTTCCGCACCTATTTCGGTTCACTTACTATAAAGCGGAACGTCAATGACAACACGTCAATATCACTCATAGGCTCTGCATTCCACACCAAAGAGCAGGAGACGTATGACATACAGGGGCAATATTGGCTGACACAGACCGAAACGCAGAAAAACCTTGGGGTCGGCACATATATGGAATATGCCAGAAACTACCTGACAGCAAACGTGGCAAGTGCGAAACTGATGCTTGACCACCGCACAAAAAACCATAACATACAGACAGGACTGACCCTGAAATGGGAGAAAATTGAAGAGCAGGCACGCGAATACGAAATGCGCGACTCATCAGGTTACGTTATGCCACACACCGGGTCTGACCTCTACATGATTTACACCCTCGCAGCAAAAAACACATTGGATGCACGTCGTACGGAATTTTACATCCAGGACACGTGGCGATTCAACAATGCAGAAGAGACCACTTTCTATACGCTCAACTATGGCGTACGGTTTGCGAACTGGTCTTTCAACAAGGAAAGCATCATATCTCCACGAGTGTCACTTGCCATAGTACCTGCCTACAATAACAATGTGACACTGCGTGCCGCTGCCGGATTGTATTATCAGGCACCGTTCTTCAAGGAACTGCGTGACACTACAACCAAGGATGGAGTGACTTACGCCACGCTGAACGACAAGATAAAGTCACAACGAAGCATACACTTCACAGGAGCCTTCGACTACCGTTTCAAATTACTTGACAGGCCTTTCAAATTTACGGCCGAAGCATACTACAAGGCTTTGTCTAACCTTGTACCATACAGTGTTAACAATCTTAAGATTACATACAACGGCACCAATGAGTGTTCCGGGCACACTATGGGTATAGACTTCAAGCTCTACGGCGAGTTTGTACCCGGTACGGACTCTTGGATTACGTTCTCGCTAATGAAAACGAGCATGAATTACAGAGGACAGGACATCCCTATGCCTACAGACCAACGTTATGCCGTAAACCTTTTCTTCACAGATTACTTCCCTGGCACAGACAGATGGAAAATGGCATTGAAACTGTCTTACGCCGACGGACTGCCCTTCGGTCCGCCACACACAGATAACGAACGTCAGAATTTCCGTGCACCGGCATACCAGCGCGTTGACATCGGCATGAGTTACAGGGCATATAAGCGCGAGAACCAAAACGCACAAACTTTCGGCCTACGAAATATATGGGTAGGCATTGACTGCCTCAACCTCATAGACCACAGTAATGTGAATTCATATTATTGGGTAACTGATGTAACGAACCACCAATATGCCGTACCGAATTACCTCACCGGCCGGCAGTTGAACGCAAAGGTTACGGTTGAATTCTAACTATCTGTTTTACAACAACAAAGGGAAAGCATTGCGAATGTGGCCTGATTACCGTGTAAAAGAGGCACAATTACATTGTAAAAAGGGCACGATTACATTGTAAAAAGGGCACGATTACCATGTAAAAGGGGTACAATCATACCACAAGCCATATTTGTGACATTGCAGCAATGGCAAGAACCGAAAAAGACAAACGATTAAACGACACATGAGCGAGAACAACACACAGACTATCAGTGAGCAGGTGCGCGAAATAAAGCAGTCGTTCCGGCTGTTAATGAACGGCGTAACGGCCCA
>CAZPNC010000067.1:0-11458 GCA_964587945.1 uncultured Prevotella sp.
GACAGAAACAAAGCGGTCTCCGGCCAGTATTCCGACCTTTTCCGACGGGCCGCCGTTTACGGTCTGTACCACGAGCAGTGTGTCTTCAAGCACGTTGAACTGTACTCCCACGCCCTCGAAATTGCCCTGCAGCGGTTCTGTCAGAGCCTTTACCTCTTTCGGGGTTGAGTAACTGGAGTGGGGGTCGAGGTTCTCCAGCATTCCGCGGATGGCATCCTCTGCCAGTTTGCTGTCGTCAACGCTGTCTACATAGAGGCTTGTGATGGCCACTGATGCGATGGTTAGTTTGCGCAATGATGACTCGTCGCCGAGGTTGATGCGCGTCTGTGCCCGTGCGGTGAAGACCTGAAGACAAAGCAGTGTCATGGCCAGCAGGCAGGGGATGTTATTCTTTTTCATAAATTATGTGTAAGTTATGTAGGTTCTCCATGGTGTATTATCCTTGGATTTTCGCTTGCAAAGGTAACAAAAATTATCCATATACCAAACTTATGTTATTGTGAGTTCTGGAAAATGTCTGTAATTTTGCACACAGAAAACAAATAAACAACATTATAAACAAAAAAAGATACTGTTATGGCAATAGCAAAGTCACTTACCGAGCTTGTAGGCAATACGCCACTGCTCGAACTAAACAAGTTTTCAGCCAAGAACGGACTGGAGAGTCCTGTAATCGCAAAGTTGGAGTTCTTTAATCCCGGCGGCAGCGTAAAAGACCGCATTGCTCTGGCAATGATAGAGGATGCGGAGGCTAAAGGTATATTGAAACTGGGTGCTACCATTATAGAACCTACTTCCGGCAACACCGGTGTGGGGCTCGCATTGGTAAGTGCCGTGAAGGGTTACCACCTTATCCTGACCATGCCTGAGACCATGTCAATAGAGCGTCGCAACCTTGTCAAGGCGTATGGTGCTGAGGTTCGTCTGACGAGTGGCAAGGATGGAATGGCCGGAGCGATACAGGCAGCGGAGGAGTTGCGTGACAATACTCCCGGTTCGGTGATTCTCCAGCAGTTTGAAAATCCTGCCAATCCAGAACGCCATTATGCAACTACCGGTCCGGAGATATGGCAGCAGACGGATGGAAAGGTTGACATCTTCGTGGCTGGTGTAGGTACCGGCGGCACGGTCTCAGGTATAGCGAAGTACCTCAAGGAGCAGAATCCGGCAGTGAAGGTATATGCTGTCGAGCCGTCAACGTCGGCTGTGCTGAACGGCCAGCCTATGGGACCTCACAAGATTCAGGGCATCGGTGCGGGCTTCGTGCCCAAGACATACGATGCAACCGTCATTGACGAGGTGCTGGAAATAGACAATGACGACGCTATCCGTACAGGTCGCGAACTGGCTCAGCAGGAAGGTCTGCTCGTAGGCATCAGTTCCGGTGCGGCAGTGTATGCAGCAATGCTCCTTGCAAAGCGTCCGGAGAATAAGGGAAAGCGCATAGTGACGCTGCTGCCTGATACGGGTGAGCGGTATCTCTCTACCGTCTTGTACGCCTTTGACGAGTATCCGCTTTGATGAAAAAACAGAAACTCCCTGCCCGACATTTGCCGGACAGGGAGTTTTTGTTAAATGACTATTGTGGCCGGTAATCCGGTTTCCTTTGTCAGTGCAACGTATGGCACATACATTGTGCCGCGTATTGCTGGCGCGTTTCCACGCATTTGCGGTCAGGCAGCGTTTTTCTTCCTGTCCTTCAATATACGTTGTGCGCTGTCAGAAACCAGCACCAAGGCACCTGCTATGATGGCTACGTCCTTGATTACAAGCCGTCCTGCACCCGTAAGCAATGGGAATCCATGCTCTCCGCTGCCTAAATCGGGCACCCAGCATTCAGGTGTCGTGACAAGGAAAGACAGTGTTCCGAGGGTCATTATGATGGCCAGGACTGAGCCTACAAGGCCAACACGTGGGAAGAATATGCCAAGGAAGGTCAATATGCCTATGGAAACGATGAGGATACCCAGTCCGTGTGAGAAGCCATAGGTGTTGTTTTGCTTGTGCCATTCATGCTTGGTCTGGTCAAACTCGCCTTCCTTGAGTTTGTATTCCTTGTACTCTGGTGCCTTGTTCGTATAGAAAAAGCTCATGAAAGGACTGTTTGCTACAAACGGTACAATGCCTTCTGCCTCATAGTTCATGGCCTTTAACCCGCCAATCCATACGAAAATGACAAGTATTGCCACACGTATGAGATTGATTCCCCATCTTTGTTTCCGTGCTGCTATAATGAGAGCAGCATCAATAAGTGTTTCGATTTTCCTAATCATAGCGTTTGCTTTTAATTGTTTGATGCTGCAAAGGTAATACTTGTCCGGCATAAAGCGACTGGCAGTATTACCCTATGATTATGCAATAGTTCCCTTTTTCAATTCTTCTTTCCTGAAATCCGAGATGCTTGTACCGGTCATCTTCTTGAAGAACCGGCTGAATGTGGCGAGGTCTTCAAATCCGAGGATGTCGCCAATCTCCTTGGCATTCTTGTCAGTATAGAGTATAAGCCGCTTCGCTTCCGCCAGCAAACGTTCGTGAATGATACGTAATGGCGACGGCAGGTTGCAGGCAGCGAAAAGGTTTGAAAGGGTCTTTGGCGAGCGGTATAGCATTCCGGCATAGTCCTGTACGCGCTTCTTCGCCTTGAAATTATTGTCTACAAGCACGTGGAATTTCCTCACAATGTCGAAAGTACTCTCTTTCGAGTCGTCCATACCGTAATGTTTCCGGGCTATCCGCGTACAAATAATGGTGAAGCGTTTTAGCAGTATGCGCAGCATTTCCTCCTGCAATCTGTCGGCTATCCGCATTTCCGTGACGAACTCGTCCAATGTAACGCCAAGCGTATCGGCCTGTTTGTCGGTCAGTTGCAATGTCATTACGTTGCTCGAACCATGGAAAAGGAAACCGTTGCACGACACTTCGTCATCGTGACCGAATATACAATAGAAGTTACTGTTGAAGAGTACGGTGATATATTCGCCTTCAACGTTGCCTATCTTCACGTGGTGAAGAGGGGTCAGTGGCATTATTCCGCCTGCGTGCAATGTCGTTTCCACATGGTCCACCTCCAGTTCTATCCATCCGCTTTGCACCCAGATGAACTTGTAAAGGGTTCTGTCTGACTGCAAATCGCGGCTTTCACGAAAGTGGGATGTTATGGCTATGAGCCCGTTGACACGCGCTTTGAACTGGTATTCAATCATAATTGCATTGTGTTTCAGGCATAGTCGCCCTGCGACATGCACCTGCAGCGGATAATATCAGTAAGAAGTCAGCGGCTATTTCCCGGTGACCAGCTCTGTGTCTATGATTTTCTTCAGTTCGTTGTATCCCATAGAACCATTTGTAATGGTAGGTTTGCCTGTCATAGGGATGAACAGTAAGGTCGGTATGCTGCGCACTCCGAACGCTGCAGCAAGGTCTTCCTCCTGGTTGACGTCAATCTTGTACACTACCAGTTTGCCGTCATACTCTTTCGCTATGGAGTCAAGTACAGGCGAAAGTGCCTTGCACGGCCCGCACCATGTGGCGAAGAAATCAACGATACAGGGCTTGTCGCCCTCATACTTCCACTCATTAGGGTTCGCTTCGTAGTTGAATACTTTCTTAAGGAACTCTGCTTTTGTCAAATGAATCACTTCCATCTTGTCCTCCTTTGGCTTTGTTGTCTGCTTCGCGTCATTCCCTGCACAGGCTGTGAGGGACATCAACGTGATAGCTATGACTGTTGTTAATAATGTTCTCATTGTCTTATTTTTGTGCAAAGTTAATATGAATAGGGAACAGGACAAATGGCAGGATTGCCGCAATAGTTGGCAATAATTCCCTTTTTTAGGAAAACCATGCCCCGTAACACTTATATTGTCTCAGATGACAGTGTTTCTTTGTGATGTTTTGATGGCAGAGACTACAGGACGAAGAGTGGCCCACGTCGCTGCCGGTATTATTCAAGATACGTGTAACCGTAGAGTCCTGAGCGGTAGTTAGCGAGAAATTCCTTACCTTCTTCAAGGCTTATCTTTCCCTCTTTGACACTCTTTGTCACCCACATCTCAAGTTGTCGGACGAGTTTCTTGGGGTTGTACTGTACGTAATCCAGCACCTCTTCCACCGTTTCTCCGTCGAACACCTGGTCAATGTGGTACTGTCCGTCACGCATTGATATGTGTACGGCGTTGGTATCACCGAAAAGGTTGTGCATATCTCCGAGTATTTCCTGATACGCTCCGATGAGGAACACGCCGATATAGTATGGCTCGTTCTTTTTCAAAGGGTGCACCGGAAGGGCTGAAGAGAGGTGGTTGGAGGTGACGAAGTGCGCTATCTTTCCGTCGCTGTCACAGGTTACATCCTGCAATGTGGCGAGGCGCGAGGGGCATTCGTCAAGCCTTTGTATCGGTACTATAGGGAAAACCTGGTCTATAGCCCATGAGTCCGGCAGTGACTGGAACAGTGAGAAGTTGCAGAAGTACTTGTCTGCCAGCAGTCTTTCCATGCCGCGGAGTTCCTCCGGCACGTGTTTCATGGACTTTGTCAGTGCCAGTACCTCGCGGCAAACGCTCCAGTACATGGACTCAATCTCTGCTCTTGTTTCCAGATTTACCATTCCCATTGAGAAAAGGCTCAGTGCTTCTTCGCGTATCTGCTCTGCATCGTGCCAGTATTCCAATAGCGAACGTGCGTCGATGTTGCACCAGATGTCATATAAATCCTTTACAAGCTGGTGGTCATTATCCTTCGGTTCGAACTCTTCCGGCATCTCCGGAAGGGATGCTGTCTCCATAACGTCAATGACAAGCACACTGTGGTGTGCCGCAAGTGAGCGTCCGGACTCCGTTATAAGGTTAGGGTGCGGGAGGTTATTCTTGTTGGCTGCATCCACGAATGTATAGATACAGTCATTCACATATTCCTGAATGCTGTAGTTGACGCTTGACTCCGAGTTGCTGGAACGTGTGCCGTCATAGTCCACTCCCAGTCCGCCGCCGCAGTCGATGTACTCCACGCGGTAGCCGAGTTTGTGCATATTGATGTAGAACTGCACCGCTTCCTTTAGGGCATTCTGTATGCGTCGTATCTTGGTTATCTGGCTTCCGATGTGGAAATGTATCAGTTTTATGCAGTCGTGCATACCGAGACTGTCGAGTTTCGCAAGTGCTTTCAGCAGTTCAGAGGCCGTAAGCCCGAACTTTGAGGCGTCTCCTCCGCTCTCTTCCCATTTGCCTGAGCCTGAAGAAGCGAGTTTTATGCGTATTCCGAGGTTAGGCATCACGTTGAGTTTCTTAGCCGCTTTGGCAATGATGTCAATCTCATTGAGTTTCTCCACCACTATGAATATTTGCTTACCCATCTTCTGTGCCAGCAGTGCCAGTTCAATATAAGCCTGGTCTTTGTACCCGTTGCAGATAATCAGGGAATCGCTTTGGCACTGCACTGCTATGACAGCGTGCAGTTCCGGCTTTGAACCGGCTTCCAGTCCGAGGTTGAATTTGCGGCCATGGGATATTATCTCTTCCACAACAGGCTGCATCTGGTTCACCTTTATGGGGTAAATCACGAAACTTTCGCCCTTGTATCCATACTCGTCAGCAGCCTTCTTGAAGCACGATGCTGTCTTCTCTATCCGGTTGTCGAGTATGTCCGGGAACCTGAGAAGTACCGGAGTGGAGATGTCGCGTAACTGAAGTTCATCGACAATTTCACGCAAGTCCGCCTCTGACCCGTCCTTCAGTGGCGATACACAGGCGTTGCCTTTCTCGTTGATACTGAAATAGGACGTTCCCCATCCGTTCATGTTGTACAACTCCTTGGAGTCGTCAATGGTCCACTTCTTCATCAATAGTGTTGTTTGTTGTATTGTATAGTTTGCCTTCAGTCACTATTTCCATGACTTTGCTGACAGTTATCTCTATCTTTTCCGGGCTTTCCATCAGTGTCACGTCAACGGTGTTGCCTGCCTGAAGGTAGTACTCCTCACGTTTCTTGAGTTGCTCTCTGATGAACGTCATCAGTTCCTCGTCGCTCTTTCCAAGCAATAGCGGGCGTACACCCTTGCCCATTCTCAGATGTTTGAAGAGCACTTCGGGTGAGCATTTGAGGTAAACCACGGTGCCTTGTCTGTTCATGTACTCCATGTTGTCAAAGAAACACGGTGTGCCTCCTCCGCAACTGATTACCACATTCTCAAATTCCGCCACCTCGTGCAGCATGTTTCTCTCTATCTTTCTGAAGCCCTCTTCGCCCATTTCGTCGAAGATTTCCTTCACTTTCCTGTGCATCCTTGTCTCGATGTACCAGTCAAGGTCATAGAAAGGCATTCCGAGTTCCTTGCCGAGTGATTTCCCCACGGTGGTCTTCCCGGCACCCATGTACCCGATTAAGATTATTCTTGTCACTTTGTTTTAATTCTTAACTCCCACAATCGCCATACATTCATCGTAAGTAAGTTCCGCAGCCTTTTCGTGAAGGTTCTTCGGCAGGCGGTAGTTCTTGCCGTCATAGACGATGTAAGGGCCGTATCGGCCGTTCATAACTTCCAGTTTCTCATCCTCCGTGAATGTCTTTATGTGCCTTTTCTGCTCCATTTTGCGGTTCTCGCTGATAAGGTCCACCGCTTCGTCAAGGGTTATTGTAAGCGGGTCCTTGTCCTTTGGTATTGAGACATACTTCTTGTTGTGCAGCACGTAAGGGCCGAAACGGCCGGTACCTATGACCACATCCATGTTCTCAAACTGCCCTGCGGTGCGTGGCAGGCGGAACAGTTCCAGAGCCTCTTCCAGCGTGATTGTCTCTATGGAGAACGCCTTTGGCAGTTGTGCGAAGCGCGGTTTGTCCTTGTCGTCAGCCGTACCTATCTGTACAACCGGGCCGTAACGTCCGATCTTCACCGATACGGTCTTGCCCGTCTTAGGCTCGTTTCCAAGTATGCGTTCTCCCGCTTTGTGTTCGCTTCTTGACTTGATTGTCTTCTCTACCGTTGGTTCAAAGCCCGTGTAGAAGTCTCGTAGCATCTTGTGCCAGTCCTCTTCTCCCTCGGCAATGGCGTCAAACTTCTTCTCCACGTTGGCCGTGAAGTTGTAGTCCATTATTCCCGGGAAGAACTCCATCAGGAAGTCATTGACCACCGTACCGATGTCGGTAGGCAGCAGTTTGCCCTTTTCGCTTCCGGCCATCTCCTTCTTTGTCTTTGTGGATATGCCTTTGGCTGACAGTGTGTCAATGGTGTAAGTGCGCTCTTCGCCTTTCTTGTCGCCCTTCATCACATATTCACGCTGTTGTATGGTGGATATGGTAGGTGCGTAGGTTGATGGTCGTCCGATGCCCAGTTCCTCCATCTTGTGTACGAGAGAGGCTTCCGTGTATCTCAGAGGACCTTGTGAATAACGTTCGGTAGCGGTTATTTCCTTGCGCTCCAGAGCGTTGCCCTCGGTCATTGTCGGCGGCATCAGCGTGCCGGTCTCGCTCTTTTCGTTGTCATTTTCGTTGTCACCGTCGCTTTCGCGGTACACCTTCAGGAAGCCGTCGAATATTACAACCTCGCCGGTTGCTATGAATATCTCCGTGCTGCCTGACACGTTTATCTCCACAACCGTCTTCTCCAGTTCCGCATCGGCCATCTGTGTGGCTGCCGTGCGTTTCCATATCAGGTCATAGAGTCTCCGCTCCTGCTGTGAACCTTCTACCTCCTGCTTGTCCATATATGTCGGGCGTATGGCCTCGTGCGCCTCCTGTGCGCCTTTGGAGTGCGTGGTGTAGTTGCGTGACTTGCTGTATTTCTCGCCGTAGAAGGTTGTCACCGCATCCTTTGCCGTGCCTATGCACAGGCTGGAAAGGTTCACGGAGTCGGTACGCATATACGTGATGTAACCGTTTTCGTACAGTCTCTGCGCTACCATCATGGTCTGTGACACGGTGAAGCCGAGTTTGCGTGCAGCCTCCTGCTGTAGCGTTGATGTGGTGAACGGAGGCGCAGGTGTGCGTCGCAGCGGCTTTTTCTGTATGCTGTTGATGGTGAACTGCGCGTTTTTACATGTCTCAAGGAATGCCAGTGCCTCCTCGTGTGTAGGGAAACGGCGTCCCAGTTCCGCCTTTATGTCAGTGCCGTCGGCATTGAATAAGGCTGTAACCCTGAAATAAGGTTCGGCCTTGAAAGCCTGTATCTCGCGTTCACGCTCCACTATCAGTCGTACAGCCACCGACTGTACGCGGCCTGCTGAGAGCGACGGCTTGACCTTGCGCCACAGTACCGGCGACAGGTTGAAACCCACGAGACGGTCAAGCATACGGCGTGCCTGCTGCGCATTGGCCAGATTCATGTTCAGATGGCGTGGCGTGTCAATGGCTTTCAGTATGGCATTCTTCGTGATTTCGTGGAAGACGATGCGGTTGGTGTTCTCTTCGTCAAGTCCGAGTACCTCGCACAGATGCCATGAAATGGCCTCTCCCTCGCGGTCTTCATCGGAAGCAAGCCATACTCTTTTCGCTTTCTTCGCATTGCTTTTCAGTTCCGCAACGAGTTTGCGCTTTTCTTCTGGAATTTCATATTCCGGCTCCAACGACTTCATGTCGATGCTTATTTCCTTCTTCTTCAGGTCGCGGATGTGTCCGTAGCTTGACATTACCTTGTAGTCCTTGCCAAGGAACTTTTCTATGGTCTTTGCCTTGGCCGGGCTCTCTACGATAACTAAGTTGTCTTGCATATAGTGTGAGTGTATTTGTTTTGAATTTGGATGCAAAAGTACAAATATTTTTCTTCACACCTTATTATATGTATATCATTTTGTTTTTTTTAACCAAAAGGCAGGCATGCCCTCATATTTCGTAACGTGTTTGTAGCATATCAGTCCGGCTGTTGTGCAGGGAAGTATTTTCGCCATGTATGTGAAAGTGCCTTGATTGCATTGTGAAAGTGGCCTGATTACCATGTGATTCGGGCACTATTACCGTGTAATCAAGCCGCTTTTGTTCTTCATGCAGGTAAGTGTGGTCTGCCGTGCTTATGTTTTTTTAGTTTTACTTGATGATATTTATGTGGCAGGGATGTTATTTAATCCGGAATAAATGAGTATATTTGCACGGAAAAATAAAAAACGATTATAGTAAATGATTAAAGGGAAAATACTTGCATTGGTGTTCACCATGCTCTGTTGTCTGGCTTACGGGCAGGCGGATTTTACGTGGAAAGTGAAGGAAGTGAGTGACAAGGAGGTGCTGTTGACTATCTCAGGCAAGCTGGAGGACAAGTGGCATATCAGTCACCACCAGCTGAAGCTGGAACAGCAGGATGGCCTTCGCCCCATCGGTTCGCTCTCTGCAAGCGGTGACGGTGCAGGGACTGAGGCGAATGGCGGCAGCGTGGTGTACCGGCAGAGGTTTGCCGTGACGCAGGCGGACTACCATCTGAAGGGTTACCTGCAATACGTTCTGTGTACGGATGAGATGTGTCTTGTGCCGCAGACGGTGGAGTTCACGCATGATGGCGTGGCTGCCATGCCGCAGAGCGGTGCGGATGACGGCAAGAAAGCCGCCGATGGAGGTGTGAAGCCTGTGACGAAAGACAGCGTGGCGGTTGCGGTGACATTGCAAAAAGACAGTGCGGCGGATGTGTCTTTCATCAATTCTCCGGCATGGAACCCGGTGATAGACAAGTTGAAGTCATTCGGAAGTGCCGTCCAATCGCCTGCTCCACATGAAGAGCAGGGTGGAGGAATGCCGTTGTTGAGGCTGTTTCTGTTTGCCTTTGCCGGTGGATTGCTCGCCTTGCTGACCCCCTGCGTGTGGCCGATGATACCCTTGACGGTGTCGTTCTTTATGAAACGCGGTGAGAAACGTGGCGAAAAGGGCGGTGACGTGAAAGGGGCGGTACTCTTCGGGGGATGTATCGTTGTGATATTCGTGGTCATGGGATTCCTGCTGACCATGCTGTTCGGTGCCGATGCGCTTAACAAACTGTCGACCAGTGCGGTGTTCAACGTGGTGTGCTTCGCTGTGCTGGTGCTGTTCGGACTGTCCCTGCTTGGGCTTTTCGACCTGCATCTGCCGTCTTCATGGGCTGATGTGCTCGACAGGAAGAGCAATGCCACTACGGGCATAGTGAGCATATTCCTCATGGCTCTGACAATGGTGGTGGTCAGTTTCTCGTGTACCGCCCCCGTGATGGGACTGCTGTTGGTGGAGATAGCCACCGTGGCTACGGGAGACGGTGGTGCCGGTGCCCTGTTGATGCCGGTGGTCGGGATGACGTCTTTCGCCCTTGCGCTGGCGTTGCCGTTCACGTTTTTCGCCCTGTTCCCGAAGTTGCTGGAGCGTGTGCCGCGCTCAGGCCAGTGGATGATGAGCGTCCGCGTGACGCTGGGTTTCATAGAACTGGCATTCGCCTTGAAGTTTCTCAGCGTGGCAGACCTCGCCTACGGCTGGCATATACTGCCCCGTGAGGTGTTTCTGGTGATATGGATAGTGCTGGCGTTTGCCTGCGGTATATACCACACTGTGGACTGGACACGGAAAAGGATAAACCCTTTGCGCCGCCAGAAGGTCGCTGTGGTGTGCTATGCGTTTGTCTTTTACCTCATTCCCGGATTGAAAGGCGCACCCTGTACGCTTGTCTCCGCTTTCCTGCCGCCTGCCGAGAGAACAGACGAAATGGTGTTCACGGATTATGAGGAGGCTCTTGCCGAGGCGCGTGTGCAGCACAAGCCGGTGTTCATCGACTTCACGGGCTATGGTTGTGTGAACTGTCGCAAGATGGAGGCGGCCGTGTTTACCGACTCTCGTGTGCGCGATATGTTATATAAGGAGTATGTGGTGCTGCAGCTTTATGTGGACGACCGGACGCCGTTGCCGCAGCATCTGACTGTGGACGGGCGCACATTACGCTCCGTCGGTGACAAGTGGGCGTTGCTTGAGAGCCGAAAGTTCGGCAGTGTGGCGCAGCCGTTCTATGTCATTGTGGATGCTGACGGCGAGCCGCTGACAAGCAGTTATGCCTATGATGAGGACGCGGAACGGTTCCTTGGCTGGCTGTCATCCGTAAAAAGGTGAGAAGGTGAAAAAGCAAAGGCCTTCTTTTCATCCTTGTGCTTTTTCACCTTCTCACTGTTTTCCGTTGCCGTTTCTGCTGCCTATTTCAGCCATTGGCAGCGTCCGCCCCAGTCTTCGATGGCGGCTTTGCGCCATTTGTAGACTGTCATCGCGCCTTGGTTCCCTTTGTGGAAGAGGGCAGTGTCAGTCTTGTCTGTAAACCAGTTGCCGCCGACAGTGAAGTCTGTGCTGCGCTGTCTGCCCGGAAATACATTCTCTATTGTAATGAACCCCTCTTGTTTTGGAAAGCCTTCTATGTCTGATGTTATGCTGTAAGGCTGCGTACCCGTCTTGTAGGTACTGTATCTTGCCAAGTATTCTCCGTTGCCGAGATAGTACCCGCGCCACTGTTGCTTTGCTATGCTGAGCGTGATGCACT
>CAZPNC010000068.1:0-5197 GCA_964587945.1 uncultured Prevotella sp.
ACCGCCCATATCAGGACCTGCCTGCGCTCCCGGCTGCGCTCCGCCTTGATACATCTTCTGTGAGGCGGCCTGTACCACGTTGTTCAGTTCGGCTGTGGCAGCGTCAATGGCTGCAACATCCTGTGCTGCGTGTGCATCCTTCAACTTCTTGATTGCGGCCTCGATAGCTGGCTTTTCATCTGCCGGAATCTTGTCGGCGTTATCCTTCATGAAGTTCTCCGTAGAGAAAACCAAAGAATCAGCCTGGTTGAGTTTGTCAATCTTCTCACGCTCTGCCTTATCGGCTGCTGCGTTCTGCTCTGCCTCAGCCTTCATGCGGTTAATCTCTTCCTCAGACAGTCCGGAAGAAGCCTCGATGCGAATCTTCTGCTCCTTGCCTGTAGCCTTGTCCTTGGCAGAAACATTGAGAATACCGTTGGCATCAATGTCGAATATCACTTCAATCTGTGGTACGCCACGACGTGCCGGTGCTATTCCTTCAAGGTTGAACTGTCCGATGGACTTGTTCTGTGCAGCCATAGGACGCTCACCCTGGAGCACATGTATGGTTACAGCCGTCTGGTTGTCCACTGCGGTAGAGAAAGTCTCAGACTTTTTGCATGGTATGGTTGAGTTTGAATCAATAAGTTTAGTCATCACTCCACCCATTGTCTCGATACCAAGTGTCAGCGGTGTCACGTCAAGAAGCACAATGTCTCCAACGCCAGACTCCTTGTTGAGGATGGCACCCTGTATGGAAGCACCAACTGCAACAACTTCGTCAGGGTTTACACCCTTTGAAGGGTCTTTGCCAAAGTAGTTCTTTACCAGTGTCTGTACGGCAGGGATACGGCTGGAGCCACCTACGAGGATGACCTCGTCAATGTCTGATGACTGTAGGCTTGCGTCACGCATTGCGTTCTGACAAGGTACAAGACAAGCCTGTATAAGGCCGTGTGCCAACTGCTCGAACTGTGAGCGTGTGAGAGTCTTGACAAGGTGCTTAGGCACTCCGCCTTCGGCTGAAATGTAAGGCAGGTTTATTTCTGTAGAAGTAGAGCTTGACAACTCTATCTTTGCTTTCTCTGCAGCCTCTTTCAGTCTCTGCATAGCCATCGGGTCTTTTGTAAGGTCAATGCCTTCGTCAGCCTTGAAGCCGCTTGCCAACCAATCAATGATAACCTGGTCAAAGTCGTCACCGCCAAGGTGTGTGTCACCGTTTGTTGACAATACCTCGAACACGCCGCCACCGAACTCCAGAATAGAAATATCAAACGTACCGCCACCGAGGTCGAATACTGCTATCTTCATATCCTTGTTGGCCTTGTCTACACCGTAAGCCAATGCTGCTGCTGTCGGCTCGTTTACGATACGCTGCACGTTGAGGCCGGCAATCTGCCCTGCTTCCTTCGTAGCCTGACGCTGTGAGTCAGAGAAGTATGCCGGTACTGTTATGACAGCATCCGTTACCTCTTGTCCGAGATAATCCTCTGCAGTCTTCTTCATCTTCTGCAGCACCATGGCAGAAATCTCCTGTGGAGTATATTTGCGTCCGTCAATGTCCACACGTGGGAAACCGTTTTCGTTAACCACTGTGTAAGGAACGCGTGTTGCCTCTTTAGAACACTGTTCGTAGGTCTCACCCATGAAACGCTTTATTGAGTATACCGTATTCTGTGGGTTCGTTATAGCCTGACGTCTGGCCGGGTCACCAACCTTACGCTCGCCGTCTTTCACAAAACCTATTACGGATGGAGTGGTGCGCTTACCCTCAGAGTTTGCTATTACCACTGGTTCGTTGCCCTCAAAAACTGCAACGCATGAATTTGTTGTACCGAGATCGATACCGATAATCTTTCCCATTGTCTTATTTCTTTTTATTTGTTATTATTCTGTTATATTTTCTCTCATCCTTACTCCTTATTTATATATAAGCATCAGGATTGCGGCGTAGGGTGTAGGATTTTATCCTTTAAGCCCTAAAAACCGACAACCCTTTTACTGCAATGCCTGTGCCATAGAAAAATGGATGTATGTCTGTATGCCAAAAGTGCCATAATGGCACGAGGCAGTCATGGAAAAACTGTCTTGATATGCCAAAAATATCTTTCTGTAATGATTTCCTTAAAAAAACGTGGTAAAAATTTTGCAGTTTCAAATAAATGTAGTAATTTTGCACTCGCAAAGAAGATAACGGTTATTCTTGACTGTATTTCTTGCATAAAATCATTGGGATATGGTGTAATGGTAACACTGCAGATTCTGGTCCTGCCATTCTTGGTTCGAGTCCGAGTATCCCAACCAATAATACAAACGCTGGATGTCATAAGACATCCAGCGTTTTTTTTATGCTTACTTGTTTTATTGATAGGTAAGCCATCATCTTATTTTATAATACGCCAGTTCGGGATGATAATCGGTAACCTCGTCTTTCTAATATGACGGCTACTCTGAATCGTCTTAGACTTACTGTCACGATACCCCTCCAACCATGCCATCAGTGAGATTTTCTCAGCATTGTTCACCTTTATGGTCTTTTACATCACCGCTGATAATCTCTAACCCCTTCTCGTTACGGAATACCTGAGCTACAGCAGTTTTTTTCTGTCCTTCTACCATTGGTAAGATGTATGTTCACGGATAAGCCCCTTTTGAAGCAAACCAGCTCTTCATTTGCTTATATGGAAATATGCCGCACCTACGGCGCTGTCATTATTTTAATGATACCCATTGTAGATAGGGCTTACGCCCTATCCTTCATTCTGTCGCACCTACGGCGCTTTGCTGTATTGGCTGCTTTAAATCATCAGTGCCATTAACTTGCTCGCCACACCATGATGTTTGTTTGGGTAAATAAACAATTACTTCGTAGTAAAGCGCCGTAGGTGCGGCATAGCATAGGGTAGGGCGTGAGCCCTACCTATTTGAGTTGCCATTCCGATGAGCGCCGTAGGTGCGATATAGTTTCATATCGTTGATGATACTTTGGTAGTGGTTTGGTTCTTTCTTGCTTAGGCAAGCGTCACTGATAATCAATAATCCCAATAAAAGATTATTGTAAAAACAAATTGTCTTTACTTGCTTATATGAAAATATGCCGCACCTACGGCGCTGTCATTATTGTAATGATACCCATTGTAGATAGGGCTTACGCCCTATCCTTCATTCTGTCGCACCTACGGCGCTTTGCTGTATTGGCTGATTTAAATCATAATTGCCATTAGTTTGCTCGGCACACCATGACGCTTGTCCGGGTGTGAAATTCACCAAGCAACCACACAACTAAACAACCAAATGACTAAACAACCAAACAACTAAACACCTCCCTACTTCTCCACGAAGGTATGGAAGGAATGGGGCGGTAGAGTTATGTTGAGGAATTTTCTGCCAATCTGCACTGTGGATGTACGTGGCTTGTCGCCCATGTTGCCGGTGATGATGACACGTTTGCCATCCGGTCGTACAAAGGCAATCACAGGTTGTCCGTCTGTTTCCGTTCTGCTGGCATAAGCAACCATACGGCTTCCTGCCGGTATGACGTTGGCAAAATGCTTCACCGCAAAAAATTCCGGTGTGTAGCGGTGCTTCTTTGTCTTAGAGTCCACCTGCACAAGTGCGTTCTGTGTCCATCCCCATGAACTGACCCCATTGTCACATAGGATGAAGTTCCAGATGAAATACTCATCGCATCCGTTGCCTATATAGTCGCAGAGCAAGTGGAAAGTATGTTCTCCGGCACGCCAGTCCATTGAACCGTTGCCGCATTCACTCTCCGATGAGATGAAGTGCATGTCCGGATAACGTTCCCTCAGTGCCTTGATGTTTTCACGTCCTTCCCACTGCAGTCCCACGCCGGTTACGCAGTTCGTCAGTCCGTCGATAATCTTCTCCACATAATCCAGACGGTTAGTGTTGAACGTCCCTATGTAAGTCTTCACCTCCGGGTGCTTCTCCTTCAGTGTCGGTACGAGGAAATCACGGTTAAAGCGCACCGTTCCGTCTGCCGTCCATGCACATCCGGGATATGGCGTGTACGAATAAGCCTCATTCTGGTACATCACCATGTCTATGGGTATATTCTCCTTTGCATACAAATCAATGAACCTGCAGAACATGTCAGCGTATGATTGCAGATAGCGTGCATCCTGAATCATATAGTTCTGTGCCGCAAGTCGCTTTGGAAATCTGCCTTGCTGTGTCCCCGCCATCTTCACTTCGTTTTCGTCAGTCTCTCCTCCTGTGCCCTCATAGAGCAGGTAATCCTTCTCTTTCTGCTGCTTGTTGAAGCGGCTTGACACCACGGGGTAATCGTTGTTTATCTTCATCCATGCCGGAGGACTCCATGGCGACATCCAGAAAGTGAGGCCTGGCTGGTAGCGTTGTGCCATGTGAATGAGGCGTATGACATTCTTTTTGTCGTGCCCGATATTGAAATAGCGCAGTTGGAAATCTCCTGCCACGGTGTCACATGAGTACCATTCCCTGCTATAATCATTCGCATTCATCGTCAGTCTGCCGCGTGTGAAGCGCAAATCGCCGTCAGGGGCAAACAATCTGCGCATCACCTCTTGCTGTTCCTTTTCTCCGAGCAGGCTGATGGCATCCAAATCCAGTTCGTTGAAGCAAGTGCCCCAAGCCTTGAATACGTGTCCTTCTTCATCGCCTGTTACGGACAGTAATGGTTTCTGCACAGGCTTTACAGCCAGTTTCTGTCTGCTTTGCTGCCAATTGGCGTTTTCTGTTGTCGTGAAGTGGCTGAAAGTCTGTGCCGATGCACCTATACAAACGGCGAGAGATGCTATTGTCAGTAGTCTTTTCATGTCATTCTTTGTTGTATCATTATACGCATGAGGCGCACATCTGTGCGCCTCATGCGTCATTTTCAGTCGATTACCACAGCCGTACCGCTTGCGGCCACCATCAGCATTGAGCCGTTGGAGCCAATCGTTTCGTAGTCAAGGTCTATGCCGACAACGGCATTTGCTCCCAGTCTTGCAGCGCGCTGTTGCAGTTCTTCCATGGAAGTGTCACGTGCCTCCATCAGCACTTTTTCGTAACTTCCGCTTCTTCCTCCTATTACATCGCGTATTCCGGCAAAGAAATCCTTTACGAAGTTAGCGCCGATGATGGTCTCTCCGGTTACGACACCTTTGTATTCACGTATGGTGTGTCCCTCAATTGTTGGTGTGGTTGTAGTGATCATGATAGTTGTTTGGTG
>CAZPNC010000068.1:5297-11047 GCA_964587945.1 uncultured Prevotella sp.
TGGTGTGTCCCTCAATTGTTGGTGTGGTTGTAGTGATCATGATAGTTGTTTGGTGATTTAGTTGTTTTGTTGTTTAGTTATGTGGTTGTTTCTTGCTTAGGCAAGCGTCACTGCGTGCCGAGCGGGTTGTTTGGTAGAGTTGATGGTTTAATCATCGAACCGCCAGATTTATAAATCCTAAAAGACGTATTTCTTCTTGTTTATGATGTATAAGCCCTTCGTCGGTGTGCTGACCTTTCTGCCGGACAAGTCGTATATCGCGGCATTGCTATCCTTCGTCAGTCCGCTTTCCTGCACGCTATGAACACCGGTGGCCTGCTTGTAGGTAAATGTGATGATACCGAAAATCTGCTTGTTCTTGCCGCTTGCATCCACATCGCTCGTGGTAATCAGCGAGTTATCGAACTTCAGCACTACGCTGCTTGCGGCATTGAAACCGCTTGCCGCTGCCGTGACTGGAGTCTTGCCCTTTGTTCCGCCTGGGAACACAACGGAATTCTCCAGTACAGACTCCTCTGAACCGTCAATGCAGATGCCGGTCAGTGTGATGGAACGGTCGGCAGTGGTTGAGGTGTTGTTGCTGTAAGCCTCCACCTTGATGCCAGTGATGGTGTAACCCTTGTTGACGGAGAATGTCATGGTGTTGCCATTGTTGCCTGTACGCATCTTCAGATAACCGTTGGTTACGGATGCTGTCAGTTCCTGGTTTGCACCACCCGTGTAGCATATTCCGCTAACAGTGCCCTTGTCTTCAGACGGAGTGCCCAGTGTCTCGGTGCTTTCCGCTCCCGGGTCTGACGGGTCTTCAACCACAGGGGCGGCAGGAGCATTGTTTGCTGTCTGTGTGGTGTATGTTGCACCGTTTATACCGAGGTAGTCCGGAAGGTTGAAACCGATGTGCGGCGGCTGGTTATAAGATGAGTTCTGCCATGCTATGCCCATGCGGTAGAGGTGGTCTTCCATCAGACACGGCACCTTGTAGGCCGTTTCCTCCGGTGTGGAGAAAACCATCAGCGTGCATTGGTCGGCAGAATAGTCATCCTCATGTTGGTACATTATAATCTCTTCGCGCCAGTCTCCCAGTATGTCCGCCTGCAAACATGGTGTCGCCTTGGTAGTGTTGCATGTGGAAGGACTGCCGTATGCTGCAAATTCCTGGAATGTGGCGATGCTGCCTTTTGCCGTGTTATAGGAGCGTATGCGTGGAGAACATGCCTGTGTGTCACTGTCATAACGTCCGTCAAATGTCTGGTCGTAAGGGTCGCCTGTCCAGTATATGCGGAAGTTAGTGTCTGGTTTGCTGCCCAGTTGCGCTGTCCCTGTGGAGCAAGAGTGTATGCTGTTGTCGGCACTTGACCAGAACTCATGTCCGCGGTTGGCAGGAATGAAGTCCGCAGCCAGTCCGCGGCCGTTGTCGCCCGTACTTGTGGCACTGACTATCAGCTCACCGGTTGTAGCGTCGTGTACGTCATATCCGTAAGGACTTTCCTCATGAGGCATCATTATTTCCAGTCCTTCGCGGTCTGGACACAGGTCTGCCAGATGTATGGCATCGCCGTGGCCTTTGCCCGTTGAGCATAGCAGGGAGCCGTCATGACCTATCGTTGCACTGCCTGTCACAATCTCGTCGAAGCCGTCACCGTTCACGTCGCCCACGCTGATGCCGTGTACGCCCTGTCCGTAACTGGAACTTCCGGAGCCCCATGTCAGTGTGGCCCCTGTGGCATCCACCGCCATCCATGTGCTGGAACTTATGCCCTTGTGCAGCCATCGGGTGGAAAGGGATGTGCCGTTCCAGTCAACAGCCCACAGATAGCATCGTGTATAGTAGCCGCGTTGCATGATTGCAGACGGCAGTTTGCCCGTGCCGTCAAGGTAGGCAACGGCCGCATTGTGGCGGTTTCCTCGGTTGAAATTGTTGTCATTCCATGCGCTTGTGTTGTATGTCGTGGCTTCTGTGGCGAAGTCTGTGGCAGAACGGCTTGGGGAATAGTATATGGTGTGCATTGCCGCCCCTGTCATTCCGTTGAACACTGTGAGGAACTCTTCGCCCCCACTGATACGTCCGTTTGAGTTGACATAGGCCTTGCTGTTGTCCACACCCGTCACGTTAGCGTCGGTACCGGCCTTTGATACATATTCGCCGTTGCCGTCTTTGGAACCGGGAGCGGTCTTGCATATCATCTCAGCCTTTCCGTCGCCGTCGAAATCATACACGAGGAACTGTGTGTAGTGGTTGCCGGAACGTATGTTAAGCCCCAGGTTTACGCGCCACAGTTGTGTGCCGTCCATGCGGTAGGCATCAATGATGCAGGGCGAGGTGTAGCCGTTGTAACCGTTATCCTGCTGGTTGTCAGGCATCCATTTCAGTACAAGTTCGTAGTTTCCGTCTCCGTCAAGGTCGCCGACACTCATGTCATCCGGTCTGTAACGGCCGGTGGTGCCGTTGGCTGCAACCTGCGCTGCAGGACGGTTTACCTTTATTGTGGTGAACATATTGTCCCATGCGGTGGTCTCGGAAGTCTCCGTTACCGAACCGTTCACTACTGTCTCCACCTTGTATTTCGCTCCCGCCTTGCCCGTCTTGTCAAGGAAATTGGTCTTTGTCGCCAGTCCTTTGACAACCTCCGTGCCGTCACGGTAGACGTTGAACGTGGTGCCGGCCGCATCGGATGTAAGCGAACGCCATGAAACGAGGATACCTGTCTTTGTAGATACCGCCACAGGTGCGCGGTTGAGTGATTCTTTCACCTGGACTGCATGCGCCGGCATCAGGGTCGCTGCGGCGAGGCCGAGGGTCAGTAAAGTCTTTTTCATAAAATTTGTATGTTAGTTAGTCGTAAGATTCTGAATATGGTTTCCTTGTGATGTTGTATGGCTCTAAGTTGCTGATATTCATGTTAGTTGACGATGGGCCTACTGCCGTTCTGCAATTGTGCCTTGATTACATTGCAATAGTGCCCTGATTACATCGTAATAGTGCCCCTTTTGCAATGTAATCAGGGCCCTTTTACATTATGTGCTGTCAGACCTGCGTCAGCGAGTCATACAAATCCAGCATCTGGCCGGTCAGTACCTCTGGTGTAAAGCGGTCCATGCAGTATCGGTATGCCTCTTCGCCACGATTGCTGCATTCGTCGGGAGATGCAAGCAACCGGCGCAGAGAGTTCGTTATCTGGCTCACGGCCGTCGGGTCAACCTGTATCGCTGCCGGTCCTGCCGCTTCGGGCAGGGAAGATACATTGCTCGTTATGACGGGGCATTTCTGCAGAGATGCCTCTACTACCGGCAGTCCGAACCCTTCGTAAAATGATGGGTATAACAGGCATTTGGCACGTCTGTAGAGTGCCTGTAAGGTCACGGCGTCATGTATTCCTGTCTCTATGCGGATGCTGTTGCGCAGTCCGTGGTCTTCAATATATTTCTCCACCTTGGCACGGTACTCCCTGCCGTTGCCGACAACGATGAACAATGGCCGCTCCTCAGGTGGCAGTCCTTTAAGTGCCTTCACCATGCCGAGAAGGTTCTTGCGACTGTTTATGGAGCCAACGGTGAGTATGAAGTTGCGTCCTTGGGTATAGGGCAGGGTCTTGCTGCATATTCTTGCCGCCTCGTCTTCGTCCATCGGTGTGTAGAAAACCTTCTGCACCGGTTGGTAGATGACGGATATGCGCTCTTCGGGTATGCCGTAGAAGTGCATCACGTCACGTTTGGTGGACTGGCTGATGCACACCACGTGTGTGGCGTTGCGTGCGGACCATCCGTATTTCATGTCGTAGATTTTGCGGTCGAAGAGAGTGTACATGTCGGGGAATGTGCGCCATGCCACGTCGTGCATGGTCACGATGGAAGGTATTCCGGCCTTGACAATGTCATGCGGCAGTTCGTTGGACAGTCCGTGGAACAGGCTGCAACCCTCTTTGGCGGCCTTTCTGCCGAGAAGGAAAGTGCGCTCGAAACTCTTGCTGTCGTACAGTATGGCCTCCATGTCGGGACGTTGCTCCTTCACGGCCTGCACCAGTGTGCGGCTGTAGTTGCCAAGACCTGTCTGGTTATGGAAATATCTTTTTGCGTCGTAGCCGATTTTTGTCATTGTTGGTTGTTGGGACTTTCTTGTTGGTTTTTGGTGTGTGGTTGTCGGTTGTGGGTCTTTTGGGTTGGGTGATATGGCATAATCAGAGAGCCCGACAGACCCAAAACCAATAACCAAACACCCACAACCATACATCCAATCCATCGGCAAAGTTAGTGAAAAGAATTGACATTGCAAAATAAATGGTGGGAATTTTCTGATACATAAAAGGGAAACACGTTTCGCCTTCTTTGTGATTATTCTGAAGTTTTCATACAAACACAACTTAAAATCGTATATTTTTGAAAAAGATTTTGTAACTTTGCAACAAGAAAATTTATCACGCTAAAACAACAAAGTCACAATATAATGGCAAATACAATGATGGAATATGCAGAAATAGAAATGGAACAAAATTCTGACCTTGTTGCAGAACCACAGTTGGAGATGTTCTTCAACGATGGGAATATGGAGCGTAACGAGAATGGGACACTGCGGATATTGTCGTTGTTTTCCGGATGCGGTGGTATGGACTTGGGACTTGAGGGCGGCTTCATTTGCCATAAGAAATCCGCTGTAAATCCAGATTGGGTGCATAATGCAATCAACCCTGACTGGGTGTTGCTAAACAAAAACCGTTTCCGCACGGTGTTTGCCTGTGACATACTTGAAGATGCCCGGACTGCATGGTGCAAGTATATGTCCCGTTATGATGTGAATCCCGAAATTTTCCATTTGACAAGCATTGTTGACCTTGTTAAAATACACCGGCAGAATGGTGGCGTGTTTCCGCCAAACATTGATGTCGTGACTGGTGGGTTTCCCTGTCAGGACTTCAGCGTGGCTGGAAAAAGAAAGGGATTTGACTCTTCTGTATCTCACAATGGGGACAAAAATCACATGAAGAACCCACGGAGGAAACACGCGGAAAACTGTATATGTGGATGAAAGAGGTCATAGAAATAGTTCAACCCAAGATGTTCATTGCGGAGAATGTAAAGGGACTCGTCAGTCTTGGGGATGTGAAGAACATCATTCAACACGACTTCTCTACGGCGCATGGGAATGATTACATCGTTCTTGACCCCCAAGTGTTGCACGCTGGCAACTATGGAGTGCCGGAAACGCGCGAACGTGTGATTTTTATTGGCATTAAACGCTCTGCCCTACGACCGAAGGCACTTTGTGCCTTGGAGCAAGAGACAATACCGGCTGCATATAATCCATATCCCAAACCGACACATAACTACAATGTCCACATGAAAGGACTGCCCGAACCTGTTACTTGTTATGATGTTCTTAAAGACTTGCCGGAGCCAGAAAACTCACACGACTTGTCGCAGCAGAATTACTCCCGTGCGAAATACATGGGCAATGGCAGTCAAGGACAGACAGAAATAAACATCAATGGCCTTGGCCCGACAATACGTTCCGAACACCATGGTAATATTGAATTCCGAAGATTGTCCCCTGAACATGGTGGGCGAAATCTGTCTGAACAGAAGAAAGGCTTGCTTGAAAGACGGCTTACACCGAGGGAATGTGCGCTGATTCAGACTTTTCCGCCAGACTATAAGTTCGTGTTCTATCGCAAAGGGAGCAGGCGCTACGCTGTCAGTCCGTCTGGAGCATACAAGGTTATTGGCAATGCCGTGCCGCCGATGCTGGCTTATAATAT
>CAZPNC010000069.1:0-10499 GCA_964587945.1 uncultured Prevotella sp.
TTTTTGCATCGAAATCAAACGGGGGCTTTCATCTGGCCTCCACAACTAAACACCACCATACATTCCCCGCTTTATCAGACCGTCGTTCTTGACCTCTACCTTTACAGCATACACAAGGTTGGCACGCTCATCCCGCGTCTGTATTGTCTTCGGAGTGAACTCCGCCTTGTCGGAAATCCACGCTACAACGCCATCATACGCCTTACGGTCTTCCTTGCCCTGGTCAGCGAACACCTTTACCTTCTGTCCTATTTTCAATGTAGTAAGCTGGTCAGCGGTAATATATGCACGCAGTTTCATACACGATACGTCAGAGACTTTGAACAAGGCACGCCCCAGTACGGCATATTCACCCGTCTCAGCATACTTCGTCAGGACAACACCCTTTATCGGACTGGTAATGACAGCATTTCTTATCTGGTCCTCTATCTGCGCCATCTGTGCGCCGATGCCCGCACTCTGCTTTCCAAGACTGCTGTTATTGCTGCCTATCTGTTCCTGTGTTGCAGCAAGTTGCTGCTGCAACACTTCTATCTGATAGTTTATATCGTCCACCTGTTTTGCCGTTGCCGCATGCGCTGCCAGCAGTTCCACGAAACGTTTCTTTTCCCGTTGCAGGTTGGTTATCTGCTGACGTATTGATGATACCTGCCTGCTCTCATTGAGACGCTTGCTGTCCGTGGCCGACATTGTAGCGGACAACTGTCGCTTTTTCAACGAAAGCTGCAACGTGTCAATACACCCCAGCACCTCACCAGGCTTCACTTCCTGCCCTTCTTCAATGGTAAAGGACTGTATCTCACCCGTTCCTTTGGCAGAAACGATTACCTCTGTCGTCTCAAACACGCCCGAAGCGTCATAGTCTGCATCTCCCTTTGAGCAGGCAGCCAGCAGTGCCAAGGCCGTAGCATAGAATAGTTTATAAGCTTTCATGACTCCCTTTGTTTTTATTGGTTCAACGTATTCTTCAGTTCATACATACTCTTCAGCATCTCTATCTCATGAATGGAATGCTCTAACCCCGCCTTATTCTCGCGGGTAATCTCCTGCAAAAGGTCATTGACACTTACTATACCATGTTCCAGTTTGGCCTCCTGCGCCTTGCGTACAGATGTACGCAGTGTCATTATCTCATTGTCCTCCTGTATCATCCGCCTGTATTTCTCCACCGTCATGCGTCCTTCCGTCTGCTGAAGACGGTTAGAGAACAAGAACACCTCACGCATATTCTCCACCTCTTGCATGGAAGCGTCGAGTTTCCGCTTCTCGTTTCTGTGCGTATACAACCGGCCTATGTTCCAGTTAAGCCTTACTCCCACCATGCCATTAAGCGTCCAGTCGTGGCTGAACATATCTTCAAACATATTATAACTGGGATAACCATAGTATCCCTGTGCAAACAGATGCAGCGTAGGGCGCAATGATGCGTCAATCTGCCCCAAACGTGCCTTCATCTGGTTTATCTGTGCATCAAACAGCCTCATCTCCGGTCTCAGCACCTCATCATCTACGGGCATAGCGGGTTGTGGCTTGGTCAGTTTCCCTTCTATTTTTCTGCCTATGAATATCTCAAGCATACTGCGATATGTATCTTTTGCCGAGGTCATTTCCGTGTGCTGCTGTCGTGCATTGAGATATTCGGCCCTCACAACGTCAACATCCGCCTGCATCGCAATGCCTCCTTTCAGCATAGCCTCCAGTTTGCGGCAGTTGTCAAGCAACAAGGTCTGCATATCCTCATTAAGCTGTAACCTGTCCTCTGCAAGGAGAATACCGAAATAAAGATTATTGATTCTGTCACGCAGAGCATACATATCCACATCAGTCTGCCTATTACGGACTTCCCCTTCGGCCTTTGCCACCTCCTTGCCTGAACGTATAACGCCACCGTCATAAACAATCTGGTTAACATCAAGAGACACCTTATATTGGTCTTTTGTCAGTCCTTTTGTGTCATAACCATACTGTGTCATCATGTTGCGCAACATTTCCGGCAGAGCCATCACATCACTCTGATAGGTAGCCTGCCCGTTCATGGCGAGTTGCGGCAGATATCCCTTGTCAAGGTTACTTAAAGTGTAGTCCGTAGACACCTTGATGAGGTCATACTTCTTCAGCAATGGATAGTTCTCCACAGCCATCCGCTGACAGTCGTCCAACGTAATCTGCGCACCGACAGGCAGAGTAATGAACACCATGCCTACGGCTACAAGGATTGTCTTTAGTTTGTTCATTTCCTTTTTCTTCTGAGTTCCGGATGCAAAATTACGTTTTTTCTTTCATAACACCAATAGCAATACTATGCAAGAATTGAGAAAATTCGACTATTAAGGTGAAATATCCGCATTTTATAGAACGTTTTATGGAAATAACGTCACCTATGCCCTCTGCTTTCATGCACAAATAATCATTGCCGGAACAAAAACACAAAAAAGAAACAGGAGTACTGACGCTGCACACACAATGCGGTGGCAGGACAAACAATACTCCGTTCAGCAGTCACAAGTTTCAGTCCTTGCTTCCTGGACTTTTTATTTTCAACACCCCTTCTGGCCCTTCGTTGCACAACAGGTCAAGGACTGACATATCGGGAAGGAAACCATGGCGACGCTGAAAGGTCTGATAATATCTTATTCCACTATCATTTAGAACGTCGCACGGCACTGTAACCGGAGCGGAAGTGACCCCAACCACATCAGAAAAGCCAAGGAGACGAAGCATGGTAGCGGTTATCTCCATGTTGTAATCAAAGAGATAGTCCCATTTCTTCTCAAAAAACGGCCGTAAATCGTCAGCATAATAGTCAAAGAAAGGAGACATGCCGTATGCTGCCTGCAACGCCTGCCAGTGCAGATGCCGCCAATTACCATGGTCACTGATACGCACCTCGCGTATAGGGCACTTTCCCCCCTGCGCAGAAGATGGCAGAGTAACCGGCACAGTTAGCAGTTGCACGCCGTTGGCAGTGGCTATGCGGCAACGGTTTCGCTCCGTCTGCTTACGATAGTTCTCACTGTTGCATATCGCTACTTCAGTACCACCGACAAGTGCGTAGTACCATCCCACAGGACCGAAATATGTTGTATGTAAAACCATTTACAATCTTTTGGACTAAATCAAAAGGGCGTTGATTGAATGATTAAGAGTTAAAAAACCAAAAGTTGCGATTACATGAAGGTAGATTTATAAACCATTCATCAGCAAAACGGCATAAACAAACCAGCAGTAATCACAACCTTTATTTTTTAACTCTTATATTTTTATCAAAGAACTGCATTCTGCGCACAGTGTACGCAGTGTACAATTACTTTTTCTTTCCTTTTCTTCTTGCAGAGCCTTCCTCTATTTCTGACATCATATCGAAGAGGGCTTTGCGGTCATTGAAAGTGTTCGGACGTTCATCATTACGATTATTACGACCTTCGCCACGGCGTCCTGCACCGCGACCTCCGTTACCTTTCCAACCGCCGTCGTTGCCTTTCCAGCCACCACGTCCGCTGTCTCTTCCGCCACGTCCTCCATCTCTGCCGCCACGGCGGCCACCTCTGCCTGAGGAGTCACCCCCTCCGGTTGAGATATCGCACTTGACCTTGGTGTTATGGTAGAACTGTCCGTCAAGAGCCTTGACAAGTCTGCTTGCGTCACGCTCCGGAACCTCTACATTACAGCAATTTGACTGCAGGTCTATATGACCCACTTCCTGACGTGAACCGTGTGTATTACGGTTGATGAACTGCATCGCCTCGCCTGGATAGAAGCCATCGTTCTTGCCGAGATTTATGGATAGTTTCACGAAACCGGCCTGAGTGCCTTCGCGGAACGGTCTCTTTCCACCACGTCCGCCACCACGGTTATCGTCACCTCTGCCACGTTCGCGTCCACTCTGAGCGGTAGGTTCTTCTATTACCGGGGCATTGGCATAGTAGCGAAGGAAACGTCCAAATTCACGACTTACGAGTTTCTTAAGGATTTCTTCCTTGTCAACGAACTCGAAATGACGGCGTATCTCATCCATGAACGGCTCTATCTGCTCGTCAACTATGTCCGTCTTCTCTA
Organism: uncultured Prevotella sp.; assembly: GCA_964587945.1. Classification (GTDB taxonomy): domain Bacteria; phylum Bacteroidota; class Bacteroidia; order Bacteroidales; family Bacteroidaceae; genus Prevotella. Next base: position 4,057 of record CAZPNC010000069.1, read on the forward strand.
TCTCGTCAATGGCGCGGAAGAGTTGTTTCTGGCATATTTCCTGCGGTTCAGGCAACTTGCCCACAACGAACTGCTTGCCGATAGTACGCTCAACTTCACGTATCTTATGACGCTCACGTGAGTGGATGATGGCAATGGATGTACCTTTTTTGCCTGCGCGGCCGGTACGTCCGGAACGGTGAGTATATGACTCAGTATCATCAGGCATAGAATAGTTGATGACGTGTGTAAGGTCATCAACGTCCAGTCCGCGTGCAGCCACATCAGTAGCCACAAGCAACTGTGTGAGATGCTGGCGGAACTTCTGCATGGTGAGGTCACGCTGCTGTTGCGAAAGGTCGCCGTGCAATGCCTCAGCGTTGTATCCGTCCTTTATAAGTTTGTCCGCAATATCCTGTGTCTCTACCTTGGTACGACAGAAGATGATACCGAAAATACGGGGATTATAGTCAACAATACGCTTCAGGGCAAGATATTTGTCCTTTGCATTGACCATATAATAGACGTGGTTGATGTGTTCTGCGCCCTCATTGCGTGAACCGACCACCACTTCCTGATAGTTCTTCAAGTAACTCTTGGCCACTTTCTCAACCTCACGGCTCATAGTAGCAGAGAAAAGAAGGGTCTGCCTGTTTTCCGGCATAGCCTCAAAAATACGGCTGATACTGTCAGAGAAACCCATGTTCAGCATCTCGTCGGCCTCGTCAAGCACGATATGCTCCACGTTTTCAAGTTTCGCCTTGCCTCTTTCCATGAGGTCAATGAGACGTCCCGGAGTGGCAACGACAATCTGCGCGCCGTGCTTCAGGGCACGAATCTGGTCCATAATACTCGTTCCTCCATACACGGCAACAATGTTGATGCCCTTGATGTACTTTGAGAAATCACGCAAGTCATCGGCTATCTGGAGACAGAGCTCACGTGTAGGCGACAATACTACTGCTTGTGTGTTACGGCTTTTCGGGTCAACCATCTGCAACAATGGTAGGCCAAAGGCAGCCGTCTTGCCTGTACCCGTCTGCGCCAAGGCTATAATGTCTGTTACCTCTGGCTGCTTTGTTTCTTTAATTTCGGATTCTTCTGACTGTTTCACGTCAGACGACTCCATTTCTTCACTAATCTGCGGTGTTGTCTCCGCTTCTTCCAGGGCCTCCTCCTGGTCTTCAAAAGGCACTTCTGTGGCTGGTGTTTCCATTACTGTAACAGCCTTACGTGGTGCCAACAATGGGATTACTGCTTCCTGCACTGGCATTGGATGCTCAAATCCCAACTCTTCAATGGCGCGACAAATCTCTTCGTTAACGCCAAGTTCTGCAAATGTTTTCAATTATAAAAATCTTTAATTCGGGTGCAAAGGTACTAAAAATAAACGAGATAGCGTCACACTTTAGGTTAAAATGTGTAACACTGTCCCGTTTTTATCGTTTTAGTTGGCTAATGTCAAGAAGGAAGCAGTCCGAAGTCTTATTCTCGATTAAAAGCCACGTCCTAACGCCTGCAATATTTCCTCGTTGCGCATTCCCTGCGCCACTATCTTTCCTTCTGGCGAAATAAGGACGGTCATTGGCATGGTGACAACACCATACGCTCTCGCTATCGGACTGTCAAAGTCATCTACGTTTGACAGTTGCGTCCATTTCATTTTACGTGCCGTGACATAGTCCTTCCAGTCCTTGCCGTTCTTGTTGAGCGATATGCCTATGACCGTGAGGGGCTTGTCCTTGTTGTCATTCACTATCTGCTTGATAATCTTCAGCTCCCTGCGGCTGTCGTTGCCCCATGTTGCCCAGAAATGCAACAGCACATAGTTGCCTTTGCCAACATATTCGCTGAGTCTGTGCGTCTTGCCGTCAATGTCCTGCAACTCCACGTCGTGGTAGTCCTGCCCCGGCAGACGTTTTTTCTGTCCCTCATAGAACGCCCATGCCGGCTGCATCGCAACATGGTCAGAATATGCCAGACCGTGCCGCATCACACTGTCAAGCATCTCTGGCGGCATCTCCGTACATAGTTCAGAGATGTAGAAGGCAGGGATTATGTTGTCCTTGTTGTCGTTTATCGCCTCATACTGTATTTTCCGCACCGAGTCCACAACACTGTTGTAGCCGGCTTCGTCAACGATGTCCATCGAACCGTCCATAAGTATGGCGTATTTCTGTATATCTTTCGCCATGTTGCGGATGCGCCGCTGGTAGGATACGAAGCGTTTGTTCAGGTCAGAGCCTTCCACAGTGCCGTCAATCATGTTGAGTTTCACGGGCAACGAGTCATTGATTATCCACCATGTCCGCTTGCCCCAATCGTCATTTACGGCCACGAACTGCCCGCGTTGCAGCCTTTGCGTGAAACAGAAGTTGCCGTTTTCCACCTTGCGCAGATACTCTTTATCGACAAGAGGCCGGGAATTAACGCACACGAATCGGCTGTTTTCGGAGCATGTACCTGTCAGTTCCCACGGATAAGCCTCACCCATGTCAGAGCTATTGTAAGAGAAATGCCTGTAAAAATCACGCCTATCGGAGTTTTTCTGCAGGTTATCGGTAAAGAAGCCCGATGAAGTCGTAGTAATACTGCTATCAACTTTGTCGCTGCCTACATTTTCTATTTTCTGTGACAACATTCCCATCACCTCGAAAATACGAAAGTCTACAATAGAGTTGCCGCATGATTTGTTCCACTGTTGCAGCACACTGCCGAGTTGGGCACCCTGCTGCGGCGTGATTTTACCGTTATAATTTCGCAGCAGTTTCCCCGCAGTGTAGCACGCGGCGTTCATCTTCTGCACGTTATCGGTGTGCTTCGCCTCATTGAACAGCTTGTCCAGTTCATCCATTTTCGCCGTCAGCATGGCATAATCAAGTTCTTCCGAATGTGCATCAGACGCGTCACGGCCGGCATTACGAAGCCTTGGATCATCGGCATAGAAGTATTTATACAACGATGTGTCATAATCCCAGTGGTTCCCCGTGAGCGTCATTATGTAGCCGTCAAAGCACCTGTACGGTGTCCCGGCATGGTCATTGAAGCGCGTTTCGCTCCATACCAGGGCATAACAGGCACGGACGGTGTCGGGATGGCTATACGTCACGAAGCGATAGTCCATGGTATCGTTAAGGCTAAAGTAAAAAGACACGCTGTTACGGTAGGTGTTAGGCCACGAGAATACAAGGGCTTTCATGGGCGAAGTACCGTCAGTGGAGCGGTGGGAATAACGTGACAAGGCTGTCACGCCATTGTCATCGAAAGCCGTTTCCAGCCGTTTCAGCATCGGCGGACGGAACGACGGCTCGGCTATCTCGCTACCCTTACAGGTGTATTTGAAGTAATACACATAGATGCCCTGTCCGTTATGCTCTGTTATCTGCTTTAGTTCCTTTGACGAGCGGAACAGTTCTATCTCCTTATCCAATGCCTCACGCCCGACTTTCGGCCGTGCGCTGCAGTACAATGTAGCGGTGACCGCCACAACAAAAAGTAAAATTCTGTTCATAGACTAATTGTATTTTGCCGGGTGTATGCTGTTTCTCGTATCATAGGCGAGGCGTGAAAGGTGCGCATCAGCGGCTATAACCTGCTCTGCCTGTGCCTGCGACACGCTGTCAACGACTTTATCCAGCCGCGCCTCTATTGCCGCAACGGCATTCTGAAAATCGTCTGTTGCCGTCTTTTCGTGGTTCTCTGCAACAGCCACACGGGCGGTTCTTGCAGATTTTGCAGCCACGGTCTGCCGCACAACAGGGGTGGAACCGGCCGGTCTCTTAGGCGTTTCCCTTGCCATCTGCGCCGGTGTCATCGTGCGTACTGGCTGTACCTGCTTCGCTATCGGGGCACTGTCACCGCTTTCCTGCGTAAAGAACAGCCACGAAGAGAGGCATAGTACAATGGCAACAGATGCTGCCACCGCCCATTTCGCAATATTTCCGTGAGACTTGCGCTGTGCTATTATACTGTCATACAAAGCGGTATCGTCCTCATCGAGCCATTGCTCAATCTCGGCTTCATCGTGTCTCCGCCCCCGGAGCATCGCAGCGACAGCCTTTTCCGCTGCAGTGGCATCGGGATTACGCTCTATCAGTTCCGCCAGATGACGTTCTTCCTGCAACGATGTGCCACCGTCAAGGTAACGTTGCATCAAAATATCAATATCACTCATAAGTGACCTCCTTTCTTTAACAATTCCATAATCTTGTGTCTTGCTCTGCTTAGCATCACGCTTACGGAGCGTGGATTCAGTCCCGTCACCGCCGTTATCTGCTGAATATCCATATCTTCTTCATTTCTCAGCCTCATAAGGCGTCGTTCTCCTGCCGGAAGCCTGCTCATGACGTGACGCAGCAGCAGTGCATTGTCGCTGTATTCTATGTCTGACGTATCCTCAACGGCTTTGCCTCTGCTGCTGTCCACATCCACGTCATTAACGGTATGGCGGTCGTGCCGCCACATACTGACGCATACATTCTTTGCCATTCTGACGGCAAGATGCCGCACCGGAACCGTTGGGTCTATCCTTTCCCTCATCACCCACAGTCTCATCAGCACCTCCTGAGCCACATCTTCCGCCTTGTCTGGGTCACCGAAGAAATCCCGTCCTATGCTGACAAGGCATGGACGCAGGTCGGTGGCGATATGTTCAAAGTCGGATGATGTCATAAACAACCGGTTACTGACTACCTGTTTTACCCGTCCATTCAGGAAAAGGCATCAACACTACGTCCCGCAACCATAACTTTCAATTTTTAACTTCTGGTTCTCGGTTTTCTAACTTTTCTTCGGTTTCTTCGTGAATTTATAGGCAAGACTGAACATTACGTACCTCGGTATGTAGTTATACCACGTCTCCGTACGTCCCTGCGCATTGACATTATAACGCCGTGAGTTCAGTTGTTGCAGCAAATCATACGCCTGCACCTTGGCTGTCAAGGCCCCCTTGAAGAACGAACGCGACAGTTGTGCGTTCCATACAAGTTCGTCAGTGTTCATCATATCACTCTCATAGCCGCGGCGCGAATACATTGTCAGGTCGGTGGCAATGGTAATCCGCAAAGTGGGAACGGTGTATGTGGCGTTCGCTCCATACTGCATATCATTGGCATCAACGGACCTCACTATGTCAAGTTCGCCCCTTGTGTGGCGTGATGTTATCTTGCCATTGACACCGGCAGAGAAATCCCCCAACTTGTAAGTGAACTTTGCGGATGCTATAAGGTTCACATTGTCAACCTTGGAGATTGGTGATTCTGTCACGGTTCCGCCGTCATTGCTGCTTGAAGACGATGTGACGGTTGCGAAATCCACACTTCTTTCATACTCCGCCTTGCCGTAAAGGTCCATGCGGAAACGTCTGTCCGCATCCAGCGGACGCTGCCATCCGCTGTTGACAAAGGCATTCCAGTTGCCGTTCACATTGTCACTCATACGGGTATAGGTACCTGTCGACGCATCATAAACGGTGCGGTTACCTATGGCGTTCCGCACTATCCCTGTCTCAAAGCCTACATATATGCTGCTGGCAAGGGAGTCGTTCTTGAACGTTATGCGTCCGTCCATGCTGTGCGTCACCATATTCTTGAGGTCGGGGTTACTGATGCTTATCGACAACGGGTTGGAAGTGTCACGCAACGGCATAAGGCTCGCAAACGACGGCGGCGTGATTCTGGTGGAATAACTGAACTTTACGGGGCGCTGTGTCGTCCCTCTGGTACGGAAATTCACACTTGGCGCAAATTCGTTCCACGACCTTCGCGCTATGGTGTCAAGCGCATTGCCCATGTAATTCATAGTCTCCGTGCGGTGCGAGTAAGGCAGTGTGACATAGAAAGACATGTCTTTGGTGTATCTTTGGATATATACCGCACCTTGATACCTGCGCTTCATCGTTGTATAAGAGCGGCTGTTGTCCGTGTCATACGCCGTCATCATGTCCTCACGCAACGATGGCAACCACCCGATGGCATCATAATCGGATTCTGGAAGACGCTCAAGGTTATATCTGTCATTATGGTTGCTGATGTAATTTTGTGAATAGCGGGGCGACAATGCCAACATCCAGCTATTGGGAAATTGGAATGAATAATCCACGTTCACATTATACCCGTAGCTCATCGAGCGGGCATCCATGAACCTGTTGCGCACCTCCGTGGTGCCGGTGGAGGCATAATACGTCTTGATATTGTTGTAATTGTCATTAGGACTGGTGTTGTCGTAACTGCCACTGACGGAGAGTTGCAGGTAATCTCCGGAGTCAAACTTGTATGCCCACCATGCGCTCTGGCTCGTAGAGATGTACTTTCTGCGCGTCATTCCTATCGCTTCGTTACGGTTTGTCAGCGTAGTGCTGTACGTAGAATCAGCCGATGCCGATGTGCTCTTGTTGCTCGCATAATACAAATAAGAGTAAATTCCTATTAGTTTTTTGGGGAAATGAAGGGTATTGTTGACGTTAA
>CAZPNC010000070.1:0-10264 GCA_964587945.1 uncultured Prevotella sp.
TTTTGCATAATACTGTTATTTTTAAATTGATAATGGTCGAACAAGGAAAGATACCGGTCCTGCACAAGTCAAAAGGAAAAATATAACAGCAACATCTATTTTCGGGTATCTCCCTTGGCTCGTGACTTGGTAACGAGCCACACTCCGCTGAACACCAACATGACGGCTACGCCTTGACTCCACTGCATGATGCTGATGCCGAGAATGACACTGACAGAAACGGCGACAATGGGCTGGACATAGTTATAGACACTTACGACTGTCGGACGGAGCGTGCGCTGGCCTATCATCGTAAGTATGTAGCTGAAATATGTCGCGAAGAATACCACATAGCCAATTTCCCACATTGTAGTGACAGGAACGGTAGCCCACTCTATCGCCGCCACATGGGGAGCTGTGAACGGAAAGATGAAGATTGATGCCCAAAGGAACATCCATTTGTTGACGGTAAAGACCGAATAACGCTTGATGAGTGGATTGAAAATGGCAAGATAGAGTGCAAAAGAAAACTGTGCAGTCAGACATAAGAGGTCACCGCGAATATCTCCAACCTTGTCAGATACGGCACTGGCGCTGGTAAGAATAAGTATCAAAGCGCCACTACAGCCTATAAGGACACCACCAGCCTTCTTCCCTGTAAGGGGTTCACCGAGAATTATGGCAGAGAGTACCATAGCGAAAATAGGCATGGATGTGGTGACAATGGAAGCATTGATGGGAGAAGTGATGCTGAGACCGATAGTGAAACAGCACTGGTTGAATACAAGACCCAAGAGCCCTGCGCCCGCAAAGCGCAGCTTATCACGAAGCGGCACATGCTCATGCTTTACAAAAAGTGATGTTATCCAAAAGAGACAGGTTCCGCCCAGCACGCGGAACGATACCATCCCGATACCATCTATGCCGTGTGTCATGGCGTCTTTTCCCAAAGGTGCCATCAAACCCCAGAAAACGCAAGCCATAAACATTGAAGCGTGCGCAATAAGGGTGCTGTTAATAGTGTTGTTTTTCATTTTGTCATCCTGATAAAAAAGCACAACCGTATCCTACGGAAAAATATGCGTTTCCATAGGATACGGTTGTACGAAAGGGTTATTCCCAAATATGATCTTTAGGGAAAGGCTGTCCACCCCATGCCTTTACCTGTGTCCAAGGGAGTGAAGGGGTGGTCCAGAAATCATGTCCAGCCGGAAGGCCAAGAGGAAGAAGGACTTCCGAAGTGATATACAATGAACCGTTGTTGGTATACCAATCGGCCACATCGGGCTGCCGACCGCAGAAGCCTATTGTAAGGTAACCTTTCTCGTTGTAGTTTCCCGGTGCATCCCACATACGGTGCATAACCTTGGTAAGGGCCGCACGCACCTGACCGTTGGAAAGGTCCTTGGGCAATGTCTGATACCATGCCATAAGCGACAATGGTTGCATTGCGGCAAGACGATACGGTATACTCCGGCCGATTACAGGGAATGTGCCTTCTGGAGAGATGAAACGTTCAAGTATGATGCTGAACTTCTGGCAACGCTTCAAGGCACGGTCATAATAGTCCTTGTAGTTGATGCGCCATCCATAAGCACGTCTGTCACGCATGGCAGCAAGGGTTTCAAGGTACATGGGGTGGAAGACGTAACTGGAATAATAGTCAAAGGCAAAGGTTCCCTGCCCGTCACTGTACCATCCGTCACCTACATACCATTCCTCAACCTTACGCACAGCACTGTTGACACGGTACTGATCGTATGATGCTCCTGCCTTGGCAAGGAAACTTTCTATTGTTGACGAGAAGAGAAGCCAGTTGGTGTAAGGTGGCTCTATGCGGCGAAGGCGTGTGAACTCGTCTATATACCGTCCCTTTGTCACAGAGTCCAACGGTATCCACAACGCATCAAAACCACGGATAAGGCTCTCTGCTATGTATGCGGCATCCACAAGAGGCTGGCCCTCCTTGCGCCACAGGAGATAATCCTTAGACTGTGGGTCCACCGCCTGGGCGTAACTTTTCAACGCCCATTCCTTCAACTGCCGGCGCTGCTTGCCTTCAGCCGTATCATCATCGGGCAAGGCAAGCCACGGTGATATGCCTGCCATGAGGCGGCCAAAGCACTCCATATAGGTAACACGCCTATCGCGACGGTCAAAAGAAGGGCTGACCTCTATCTGCATCTCCGCAGAAAGTGCGCCACGCGACATTGGTTCGAGTACAGGTTCCGCCATGCGCCATGCCTGTTGTACCCAGTATTCACGGTCTGAGAGTGCCGGCTTAGCTGTCTTTTTGGAAAACATAGCCAATGGCAGGACTATGAGAAAAAGAAGAAGAGTAGTTTTTTTCATAATATCAGTTATTGTTATACATTTATATTTTCTGTAAATATGCCCCTCTATACACATTGGTATCAATTTACGGAAAGCATTACCGTATTAAGGTTTTCAACACGGTAATTTCCCAAAATACCACTACATCATACCAGTACTGCATTCTGGCATGGTTCATGATAAGACAGTCAGAAAAGGGGAACTGACAGGAACCTACGGAAGAATTCTGTCATTTTCCCTTTTCTGACACACATTATTCTTGTTATTCTATTGTTTGAACAATTCCTTTATACCACCTATTGAGCCAAGCAGATTGGTAGCTTCGTATGGCAGGTAGACTGTCTTTGTCTTGTCTCCTGCAGCAATATCCTGCAATGCCTGTATGTATTTTTGGGCAAGTAGATAACTTGCCGGGTTGGTACTCTTCCCAACGGCTTCCGTTATCTTGTTAATGGCAATAGCTTCTGCCTCAGCCCTACGTATCCTTGCTTCCGCTTCACCTTCGGCATGAAGTACAGTCTGCTGTTTTGCAGCCTCCGCACGGTTGATTGCAGCTTTCTGATCAGCCTCTGACTGAAGGATGATAGCCTGCTTGTCTCCCTCGGATGTCAGGATGGTAGCACGTTTGTTACGTTCCGCCTGCATCTGTTTCTCCATTGCCTGCAATACGGTTGTAGGCGGAATGATGTCCTGCAGTTCTACACGGTTTACCTTTATGCCCCACTTGTTTGTAGCATCATCCAGCACAGCGCGGAGTTTAGTGTTGATAGTATCACGAGAGGTAAGAGTCTGATCAAGTTCCATCTCGCCAATGATATTACGGAGAGTGGTCTGCGTCAGTTTCTCTATGGCGTTGGGAAGGTTGTTTATTTCATATACAGCCTTAAAAGGATCTACGACTTGGAAATACAGCAATGCGTTTATTTCCATTTGGATGTTATCTTTGGTGATGACGTTCTGGCGGTCGAAATCATAGACCTGCTCGCGGAGGTCTATCTTGTCCGTATACACATAACGTCCACGTGACATTGCCACCAGCGCCTTGGCATGGTCTATAAAAGGAATAATGATATTTATTCCAGGTTCAAGTGTCTTGTAATAGCGCCCAAGACGTTCTATGATTTTCGTTTCAGACTGCGGAATAATCACGATAGTCTTTTTCAAGATGATTGCTGCCAGCACTATGATGACAACAAGAAGGATTGTTACAAATTCCATGATTGTTTGGTTTTACGGATTGAGTATTTTAGAAGAATATAAATATATTATTGTATCGGCACCTTTATTTTTCAGGAGTGACCTTCAATATAATGCTGTCTCTTGACACTACAATGACATCAGTACCAACAGGGATGCCGGCTGTTGCATCAGAAACAGAACGCCATTCATCACCATCTATCTTGACGTAGCCACTACCTCCTGCAGGGATGGCCTCTACAACCTTGCCATGCTTGCCTATGAGGGCATCGGCATTACTCTTCCGTTCCTGCGTTCCATCATGGAGTTTCCTCACCAACGGCGGGCGGACAAAGAGGATGCAGAGTACAGAAGCTACTGCCCATACAAGCACTTGCCCCCAGAACGGCAGGCCGACAGCAGCGGTAATTAGAGCAACCAGTGCGCCAAATGAGAAACAGACGAAATAGAAATCGCCACTGCTTAGCTCTATTATCAGGCAGACGAAACTCACTATGAGCCACAGAATCCACAGATTCGCAATAATGTAGTCTATCATTTTCTTGTTATTTTTAAGTCGGGAATTATTTTATCATTCTATTTTTCTATCAAGGCTACCGCATAGGCAGCAATACCTTCCTTGCGGCCTGTAAAGCCAAGAGCCTCTGTTGTTGTCGCCTTTATGGAAACATTATCGCAATCAGTCTGCATCACATCGGCAAGACACTGACGCATAGCTTCAACATGAGGGTTGATTTTCGGTTGCTCTGCGCACACTGTACAGTCAATATTGCCGACAGAATAGCCTTTAGTGGCAATGAGGGCAACGGTCTTGCGCAGCAGAATCTTAGAGTCTATGCCATCGGTCTCCGCTGCGGTATCAGGAAAATGATAACCTATATCCCGCATATTTGCAGCACCGAGGAGTGCATCACAGATAGCATGGATAAGCACATCAGCGTCACTATGGCCAAGGAGTCCATGGGTGTGGGCAATCTTTATGCCACCGAGCCATAGGTCTCTGCCTTCAACTAACTTGTGGACATCATATCCTAATCCTATTCTTATCATGTTGTTTATTTTACAGTTTATTGGTTTTACCATTCAGGTTCTCACCTTATTTATTATATATGCGCAACACTTGCTTATTATCCATGCCACAGGCAGCGAGGCAGCGAGGGTAAGCAAGAACGTAGGCCAATAGCCAAGATGTTGCCTTTCCAACGGCTTTAGAATGAACTCCACATGAACAAGGTATATCTCCAATGAAATAGCACCGACCCAAGCGAATATCCTATTTATGGAAAAACGGCAGAACGTAAGATTCTTCATTCTGTCAAAAGCCTCTGTCATCATAAGAACTGTAGTGATAGCGAGAACAATATACAGCATACGTTCAACATAAAGAGGGAACCGTCCATGCCTCATCTGCTCAAGCCATACACATGCCCACAGGCTGACAGCGAAGAAGCAGACGACCATCCACCATGCCTGCTTGTCCACTACGGTCTTCTTCCGAACCATCTCCGCACAGTTTATGCCAAGAAAAAATATCGGTACGCGGCTCCAGAATATCTCGATATGCCCCACCGCCTGATGCACAGGAGTGACATACTGCACTATTATGCACCACATAATCGGCAGCACCACAAGCCAACGGTACACAGAATGACGACGTAAAAGTTCCATATATGGCGGAGCGAAGAGGTACAACATCATTGTTGCAGGTACATACCAGAAGGTCAATTCATCATGAAGCCAGAAATCCCAGTTGCACATCACATCGCCAAACAGGTCAATATAGCTATTCACAGACGCATCACCTACCCCACCAAAAGGCAACGGGTACGACGGTTTGACAGGATTGAAACGGCTGATATAGAAATAACCGGCAATGACAAGCCATGCCGGATATATCCTCAAAGCACGGTTAACATAAAACCTCTTCCACGCTTGCCGCTTTATCCACGAATACCATAGCCCTATTCCTGACAGGAAGAAGAATATATCCACGCCCATATTACCCATACGACGCAATCCATAGAAAGCGTCTGTCCGTGGTGTGCTGACATGAAAAAGCATCACGATGATTATGGCGAAGCCCATAAGCTCACCTCTATAACGTGATATTTTACCTAAATCCATAATATAACAGGGTTTGCTTGCTATCTATATGCTTGTTGCAAAAGTACACATTTTTAGTGTAATGGCCAAATTTTTGCCGTTCTTTTTCTTAAAATCGAAATTATCTTTGTAACTTTGCAGGCATGAAGAGAATTCTGTTTGTTTGTCATGGCAACATCTGCCGCAGTCCTATGGCTGAATTCATTATGAAGGAAATGATTACGGAAGCCCGGTTATCGGAACAATTCCATATTGCTTCCGCAGCCACCAGCACAGAAGAACTGGGCAACAGCGTCTATCCTCCGGCACGCAGGAAGCTGGCCGAACACGACATTTCCTGCAACGGAAAGACAGCACGACAGTTGACACACCATGATTATGCCGACTACGACCTGCTGATAGGCATGGACAGCAACAACATCCGCAACATGGAACGCATGTATGGCGGTGACCCGGATGGTAAAATACATAAACTCATGGACTACACAAACCGTCCGGGAGACGTTGCCGACCCATGGTATACAGGCGACTTCAATGCGACATACAGGGACTGCATCGAGGGATGCAGAGGCATATTGAAGTCGCTGACAAAACAAAAATAGCACCATGCCATTATTATCCAGACCTATATTTTGCAGAACATTCCTGTTCCTTTACCTTCTCGGTATTGTGAGCAGCATAGTGACCGTACCGGACTACAAGGACGCGCACATGTATGAAAACGCTCCTTTGGAGCTGTTTCTTGACATATATATAATATGTGCCCTGCTATATCTTTTGCCAAAGACATTACAGACAGGCAAATATCACATCCCACTACGGACGACAGCAAAAGTCATTATATATGCAATAGCCTATCCACTGTATATCACAGACACCTTCTGCTGGGTAAAATTCGGTTCCACGCTGAACCCTTCCATGCTGTTGCTAATGGGCGAAACGAACAGCAACGAGGCCGGAGAGTTCTTTTCAAGTTATCTAAGCGCAGACATTATAATAAGCGACGTAGGCTGGTTTCTATTGATAGGACTACTCCATATTGCCTGCGCACTATTCTGGAAAAGGACCGCGAGTACGCGATTCCACTTAAAATGGTATATGCCACAATCCAAAAGCAGGAAAGCATTATGGCACGTAGCAGGCTCTGTTCCTGTCATAGCAATGCTTACATGGGCCGGCATCACGAGTTTTGAAAACAAAATGATGTATCATAACATCATGACCAGAAACACAATAGGCGAAGTGGAACACGACCTTGCCATCACTCCCCACGCAGAAATGTACCAACCGGCAATGCGACTTGCGTTCTCCATATACAGCAACGAACTAATCGCCAAACAACTGGTGAGACTGAAAGAGACCACAAAGAACGTCGTTGTTGATTCATGCGATGTAAAAAGCCCTAACATCATACTAATCATTGGCGAAAGTTTCAACAAACGGCACGCACAGATTTATGGTTACGACAAGCCAAACATGCCGAACCAGGCAAGGCTGCTGAAGAGTCGCAGACTGACAAGGTTTGACGATGTGGTATCGCCATGGAACCTTACGAGCTTCGTGTTCAAGCATCTTATGACCACATATTGCGTCGGCGATGAGAAAGACTGGTGCGACTATCCGCTGTTCTGCCAGATATTCAGAAAAGCCGGTTATCAGGTAAACTTCTTCACCAACCAGTTTCTTCCGCAGGCAAAAGAGGCGGTATATGACTTCAGCGGCGGCTTCTTCATAAACGATGCCGACATGAGCAAAGTGCAGTTTGACGTGAGAAACGACCGACTTCACGTATTCGACGAGGGACTGCTGAGCGACTACGAACATGAACTGCCTGACTCAATGAGGGCGCATTGCGACAAGCCTCAACTGACAATATTCCACCTTATGGGACAACACGTAAGTTACCGCATACGCTGTCCTAAGTCGAAGAAGAAATGGCAAGAAGGCGACTACCCCGAAGATACCGACCTTACAAGCAAAAAGCTGAAGATAATGGCAGACTATGACAACGCCATCTGGTACAACGACTCTGTCGTAAACCAGATTATCGAGCGTTTCAAGAAACAGGACGCTGTCATTATTTACATTTCCGATCATGGCGAAGAGGTATTCGACAAAGGTGCACGGCATTTTTTCGGACGTATGCACAATGCCGACATCACCAAGCGTCTTGCCGACGAGGAGTTCCGAATACCCATGTGGATATACTGCACTCCGCAGTATGCCCGCAACCATCAGGATGTGGCAAAGGCTATAAAGAGCGCAAGAAAAAAGCCTTATATGACGGATGCCATGTCGCATTTACTCATGGGACTGGCCGGAATACACTGCCGTTACTACAAGCCAAAGTACGACTTGCTTTCCCCACAGTATGATGCCAAGCGCAAAAGAATACTGAAAAATACAACTGACTACGACAAGTTATAAAAAACGAAATGCCAACAAACAACATGATATCAGGCAAATCCCTGCTAAGCAGAACAGAATGTTCTGTACTGCGCGGCATTGCCATACTCGGAATTTTCATGCACAACTACCTGCACTGGCTTAACCCGATGGTGAAAGAGAACGAATACCAGTTTCACCAAAAGGACATTGACCGCATGATGGAGTGCCTGCTGTCCCCTTCCTGGGACTTGCCATTGCAGCTATTCTCTTTTTTCGGCCACTATGGCGTGCCTGTATTCCTTTTCCTTAGCGGCTATGGACTGGTGCAGAAATATGAGAATGCCCCTACGAAAGCATTCTCCGGCACGACATTCTATAATGTATGGCAGTTCGCAAAGAAGCATTTCATGAAATTATTCCCTATGATGATGCTCGGCTTTACCGTCTTTGCTATGGTAGACTGGATTACCCCCGGGCGACATCACTGGACATGGGGCGACATCATAGCGCAAATAACCATGACCATCAACATATTCCCCAACCCCGACGACATCATCTGGCCCGGTCCATACTGGTTCTTCGGACTAATGATGCAGTTATACTTACTGTACCGCATAGCAATATACAACAAGAGCAACAAGGTTCTGTTAACCATTATAGCAATATGCTGGCTGGTGCAGGCTTTATGTTTTGATGCCCCGGAAGGAGAGTTTATAAACAGGATACGGTACAATTTCATCGGCGGAGTACTGCCGTTCGGCATAGGCATTATGCTTGCACGGACCCCCTCCCTGCCCGATTTCACCTTCAACCATTATCTTTTCATATTCGTAGTTTCCCTGTCGGCCACAGTGATACTGTCACTTGGGTTCCAGACATGGCTATGGGTCCCAGCCTTCATCATAACCCTCAACGTGGCATTTGTCAAACTGCTCCCCTCGTTCTTGTCGAAAGCATTTGACTGGCTCGGCATCTTGTCTGCGGCTGTATTTGTGTGCCACCCCATAACCCGAAAGATATTCATCCCAATAAGCAGAGGTGGCGACATAATGGACGGTCTCGTTCTTTACATAGTAACGACACTGATGCTCGCCGCCATCTTCAAGATTACGATAGAGAAGATGAAATTCACAAACAACAGACAACCATAACAAATGAAAGACATCTTAAAAGTTATCCGCCCCCACCAATGGATAAAGAACGTTTTCGTGTTCCTTCCATTGTTCTTTGGCCACCGTCTGATGGAACCGGACCTGCTGGCCAATACCATCATAGTGTTCTTCGCCTTCTCTTTCGCCGCATCAAGCATATACTGTTTTAATGATGTCATCGACGTAGAGGCGGACCGCCGGCATCCCGTAAAGTGCAAACGCCCTGTGGCTTCAGGTGCGGTCAGCATGACAGCGGCTTACATAATGATGTTTGCAATGATAGCACTGAGCATGGCGACGCTAACATTCCTCAACTGCAACCCTATCGCCACAATGGGAGTTATCATAGGATACTGGTTTCTCAACATGGCTTACTGCTGGCGGCTGAAACAATATGCCATCATTGATGTATGCATCATAGCCTTCGGTTTCGTACTGCGTATCCTCGCAGGCGGCACCGCAACAGACATTATGCTAAGCCATTGGCTGGTCATGATGACATTTCTGCTGACCCTTTTCCTTTCTTTCGCCAAACGCAGGGATGACGTGCTGCGCATGATGAAGACAGGTGAGGCGCCACGACAGAACACGTCGCGCTACAACATTACCTTCATCAACCAGGCAATCACCATCACCGGCAGTGTAATGTTGGTGTGCTACATAATGTACACGGTCTCGCCTGATGTCATAACAAGTTTCGGGACACCATACATATATCTCACCAGCGGTTACGTCATCCTCGGACTGCTACGCTACATACAGCTTGCCGTGGTGGACGAGAAGAGCGGTGACCCTACAAAAGTGATGCTCCACGACCGCTTCACACAGTTAATCGTGGCGGCATGGGGACTGACTTTCCTCGTAATCATATATTTCATATAGAGTAAGAACAACGGACATACATTTACAGACTGTGCCCTGCCTGCATTATCACCATACCAAGGGCCGACAACCGCAGCAGAGTTAATTCATCTTTTCCATCAAGAGAAAGCCCTCATCAGAGCACTGTGGCAAGGGCTTACGGTTGCCGTCTTTGCTTCATACAACAACATTGTCTTTTGCTATAGTTTCATGGGAAAAACAATTGTGGCCTTTTCACGATGTAATCGTAC
>CAZPNC010000071.1:0-9926 GCA_964587945.1 uncultured Prevotella sp.
TATAATTTGTTTCAGGTAGAATTAACTGATAAGCTTCATCACTTATAGGTACCGTGGTTTGTACATTCGTTTTCTGACAGATGAATTGTATGTATCTGCCACCATCAGCGTATTTTCTAACATTCTCCCATCTTAGATTGATGATATCGCTTCGCCTTAATCCTGTAAGACAAGAGAAAATAACGGCTTTCTTCATTATGGGGATGGGGCATGGTGTGTGATAAAGACTTCGCACTTCTTCAATGGTCAAACTTTCCTTTACTGTTGGAACCCACTTTATATAATCCAAGAAATCGACAATCTTTTCATTGATGCGTCTATCTCTATAAGCAAGATTGAGTGCGTTCCTGAAGATTATCCAATAATCGGCAGCAGAATTGCGATTAAGTGGTTTGCCTGTGGATAAGCTTTTCGCATCCATGAGGTATTCCATGAATTTTCGGCAGAATTCAACACTTAATTCATCAAAACTACATTTGCCATGAGAAAATTTCTCGAAGTGCTTATATGACGAAAGCCATTTAGCGTGCTTTGTTTTTGATAAATCATCAAAGTAATCTAAGAAGCTTTCTTTAGTACGACCTTTACTAAAGAAATTATATTTTTCATTTATAATCTCAGTAAAGATATTGCATCTGATAGCTTCGGCCTTTTCCAACATAGTGGCATTGTAGTCTTTTTGGAGCTGGTCTTTAGGTTCGGCATAAATATAAATGCCTAACGAACGACGACGAATCAATTCCATCGTCTTTGGGTCTCTGTATCCCGGATAAAACTCAAGAAACAGAGATAGCGTGCCGTTGCGCCTCGGTCGTTGTCTAAGTGTTACTGTCTTACAATACTGCATAATATTTTGTTTATGAATTATTATTTTAGGGTGCAAAAGTCCGAAATGATACTATACTGACTATCACGCAAGGAAATCATTTTACAATTAAGTCTCATTAAGTGGTGGCATTTCGTCTTTAGTGGCTCTTTCAACCATAAATTGGTCGATTTCTGATTTTAGCAGATATACTTGCTGACCACATCTTGCTTTTGTAACTTTCTTCTTGTTAGAGTAGTAGAATACCATATCTTTGCTCAAACCGTATTTATCCATTACTTCTTGAACTGAATAGTAGTTCTCCTTACCTTTGAAGTCCAAATGCTTCACCTTGTCTATGTGCGTCTTTGAATAGAATATCTTACCGAACTCTACTTTTGAAGGTATGTTGTGTCGATGGGTGAATGAACGCCGGGCTACTGGGGTCATGTCATATTGTTTTTCCATTTCCTCTGGAGTAATCCATTCTTTTACTCCATCTTGAAGCTGTGTAGCCCCAAAAAGAGCAAGGGCACTTGGTATCTCAAAGAAGTTGAATCCTCCCAATGATATTTTGGGGATTCTTGCTTCTCTGGTTATTTTCTGCACATGTCTGACGTTTATGGAGTATTTCTTACTTATGTCTTCTGTTGAAAAATACCCATCAGGTGTATCTGGAACTTTGGCTTTATCAGTTTTGGTTCGGGGGATAAGTTTTGGCTTGTTCTCAAAATTGAACCTTCCTGTCTCAGGGTCTCGTTCTACGTTTGCGAACTTTCCTTTAATTACAATCTCATCAAACTCAGATCTGAATATCATGGTGAACTTTCCACGCTTCTCCGTCTTTATATTCTCATGACGTATATGATAACTTATTTGGTCCATGCTAAGACCGTACTTTTCTTTTATTTCATCGTAACTGTACCAGTTGGCATCTACATCTTCACCTTTTCGCTTATAATTGTCGATATGGACTTTAGAGTAATAAACCAATTTTCCACGATTAATGCGAGGGATGTTATTCCTATAGACGAAGGTAAGGACATTGGGCTTCGACATATTGAATTTCTCCATGATCTGCTGGGTGGTGTAATAGTTGGCCAAGTCGATTTCTTCAATCAACTCAGCAAAATGAGCATCAACGTAAGCCTTCTTAAAGAAGGTATTACGTCCTTCATAGACCTTAGGAATGTTGAAACGTTCACAACGAGCTAAAATAGCCTTGCGCCTAATATGATATTTCTCTGAGATTTCACTGGTAGTGTAGTATTCTGAATCTTCTTTCTTCTTGCTAAACGATGGACGTTTCTTATAATCAGGAGCATTGTCAAAAGCCTTCTCGATATCGGACTTTCTAATAATAGTCAAACCTCTAAATTGAACAGCTTTGATAGTCCCGGCAAGTGCATACCTATATATGGTAGCACGACTAACCCCAAGCAGTATTGCTGCTTGAGCAGGGCTTAGAAATTCGGCAGGAGCAGCAGTTGTCTCCTGTGACAGTTCTATGTCATTCTGGAGCTCTTGATACTCTTTCTCAAGGTTCTTTTTTTTACGAACTCTTGTTGCCTTTGCGTTGCATGCTTTGGAACAGTACAGCGTTGCCATTCTATGCGCAACGAACTGAACTCCACAACACTTACAATGCTTGATGATGTTCATATGAGGTATCTATTTAAGTCTACACTTTTGTCTCATAGCGTCTCATAGCGTCTCACAGCGTCTCACGATTGTACCCATAATAGACGAGTGGCGTAGAGTTGTGATTCTCACAGCGTCTCACGTTGTATCATCTCTTACAAATTTGTATCAGCTGTTGCTCGTTTTTGAGGGACAGGAATGAAATTTGGGCCAAAAGTATATGGAATAATTGATACCAACAAATATCAACTGGTAAGTGTTAAAAAGAAAACCCCCTCAAAATGAGGAGGTTATTAATAGTTACAGCTAAACGGTCTAAGTTACTGATAGTCAATTACTTACCAATACAGAAATTTGCGAATATATTATTAAGAGTCTCTTGACTTGATATTTGTCCTCCAGTGATGGCAGCGAGGTCGGAGAGGGTAGCACGAAGGTCTTCTGCTATAAGGTCTCCGCTGAGGTTCATTGCAAGGGCTTTGGATACGTGAACAATGTCGGTATGGGCGTGGCAAAGAGCTGTATAATGGCGTGTATTAGTTATGATGACATCTCCAGTGTGGATTTCAGATATACCAGTTGTGGTGAGGATGGCAGATTCTAAAGCGGCTATGTTGGTGCCATATTTGGCTGAGATACTGACTAGCGGAGATTGAGAGGTGAGAGAAAAAGGTCTGTCATTTTGATTGTCAACCTTATTATGTACTATTATAAGGGCTTTGTCTTCAGTAAGTGATTCTATCTCCTTTATTTCCTCATTGGATGGAATTGTGTCAATGACCCATAGGATTATACGTGCTTCATGTAGTTTTTGGTATGTTCGTTCTATGCCAAGGCGTTCAACCTTATCATCGGTTTTGCGTATGCCGGCGGTGTCAATAAAACGGAAAGTAAGTCCACCAATGGTAGTAGTATCTTCTATCACATCACGCGTAGTACCATGAATTTCACTCACGATGGCTTTGTCTTCATGCAGTAGTCTGTTCAGCAGAGTACTTTTCCCTACGTTGGTTTTTCCTATTATGGCTACAGGAATACCGTTTTTTATAGCCTGTCCTATTTCAAAAGAGTGGGCAAGGGTAGTGATCCGTTTATCAATAGTGTCAGTAAGGTTCTTCAGTTCTGTACGGTCAGCAAATTCCAGTTCTTCATGATCAGAGAAATCCAATTCCAATTCGAGAAGTGATGTGAGTCTTAGTAGTTGCTCTCTCAGTTTTGCAAGTTCACTGGAAAAACTGCCTTTTAATTGGCTTAGAGCAATGTCGTGTGATGTGCGGTTCTGTGAAGCGATAAGGTCAGCAACGGCCTCTGCTTGTGATAAATCCATTTTTCCGTTCAGAAAAGCACGTTTCGTGAATTCTCCTGCGGCGGCAGGTTCGCATCCTTCTGTGTTTAGTATAGTACATATCCGCTGGACTATGTATTGTGATGCATGGCAGGAAATTTCTACACTGTCCTCGCCAGTGTAAGAGTGTGGAGAACGGAAAAGTGTAACAAGTACCTCATCTATGTATTCTCCCGTGTTTTTCTTCACGATTTGTCCGTAATGTACAGTGTTGCCGGGGGCGGACAGTATATCTTTGGTGAATACCTTGTTTATTATAGGAAGAGTATCAGGACCACTAATCCTGATTATGGCTATAGCTCCTCCAAGTGATGTAGCGGGGGCACAGATGGTAGACATAGGACTGTTAAATTCTTTCAAGAACGATTCGTATAAGATCTTCTATCTTGTTTTTGTATTCTGTATTCATTTTCCTGTCATACCGGTTGGCAATAACCATACAACAAGTCATTGCACGGTGTCCCAATAGCGCAGATAATCCGGCAAGTGCAGACGATTCCATTTCAAAATTACATACTTTCAGTTCTGTGCCCTGTTTGTAAGCGACAGTAGAATCGGGTAGTGTATATCTGAATGTTTCCACCTTTGCATTCTGTTCCGGATCTTGGATGGGAATACGTATCTGCCTGCCTTGAGGACCATAGAAACCGCCACATGCAATCGTTATTCCACGTACCATGTCATTGCCCGCTATTTGGTCTATCAAGCCAGGGGATGCTGTGGCAACGTATGGCGCACCTTTAAGTGGAGACCAATTCATGTGTTTTTTGAAAGCCTCTTCAAGATCAAGGTCACAGAATTCATCCCGTCCGGCATAATAGTTCAGAAGTCCATCAAAACCGATAGATTTTACAGACGCAATAAATGTTCCGATGGGAGTTTCCGGTTGCAGACCTCCACACGTGCCGATACGTACAATTGTAAGTTGGCGATGTGAATCCTTTTCTGTCCGTGTATTAAAATCAATATTTGCAAGGGCATCAAGTTCTGTCATCACGATGTCAATATTATCACATCCTATGCCAGTACTCTGAACCGTTATACGTTTCCCTTTATATGTTCCTGTAACAGTATGAAACTCACGTGACTGAACCTCGCACTCTAAAGTGTCAAGATAAGTCGCAATGGTGCTGACTCTGTCCGGATCACCAACAAGAATTACTCTGTCGGCAAGATGCTCCGGCGTTAAATGTAGATGAAATGCACTTCCATCCCCATTGATGATAAGTTCTGATTCTGCAAAATGTTTCATTGTTCTATTTCATAAAAACCAGATACACTGCGGCAATGAGCAACAAGAATGCAGCGGCATGGTTCCACTGTAAGTGCTGTCCTTGAAACATCATATTGGCCATGATGACAAATACTATAAGGCTGATACATTCTTGTATAACCTTTAATTGCACAAGGTTGAAAGGCCCACCATTGTCTATGAACCCAATGCGGTTAGCCGGTACCTGGCAACAATACTCAAAGAAGGCTATAGTCCAAGAGAATACTATTACTCCCATTAGAGGCCAATGGGAAGATATTCCGCTCTGTTGTAATTTCAGATGCCCATACCAGGCAAATGTCATAAAGACATTGCTTAGTATGAGCAGTAAAATGGTATATATTCCATTCATATAAGTAGTAGCATTCGTTTTGGCGTTTCAATGTTCATGATTGCCAAACAATCAAACGCCCCAACTATTTCTCTGTACCTTATTTGGAAAGTTGTTCATGCATATTGGCAGCAGCGCGACGACCGTCACCCATAGCTAGTATGACTGTGGCACCACCACGTACAATGTCACCGCCGGCATATAGCAACTTGCGGCTTGACTGCATATCTTCGCCAACAGCTATGGTGTTTTTCCTGCCCAGTTCTATACCCTTTATTGATTTCGGTACAAGCGGATTAGGTGAAACACCTACTGCAACAATGACCTGGTCAACATCGAGTGTCACCTTTTCTCCGGTAGGTTGTGGTGAACGTCTGCCGGAAGCGTCAGGTTCTCCAAGTTCCATTACCTCAAGTACAGCCTTTGCCACAGCACCTTTGTCATCGCCAATATATTCTGCTGGGTTGTGAAGTGTGAAGAAGTTGATACCCTCTTCCTTAGCGTGCTTCACTTCTTCAAGACGTGCCGGCATTTCTGCTTCAGAACGGCGATAAACCAATGTTACATTTGCGCCAAGACGTTTTGCCGTGCGGCAAGAGTCCATAGCGGTGTTGCCACCACCTACAACGAGAACGTTCTTGCCCAGATTCAATGGTGTGTCAGTCTTAGGGTTGGCTGCATCCATAAGGTTTACACGTGTCAGGTATTCATTGGAAGACATGATGTTGATGAGGTTTTCTCCAGGAATATTCATGAAATTAGGCAATCCGGCACCTGAAGCGATGAAGATACCCTTGAATCCCAGTGCTTCCAGTTCGTCAACGGAAATGGATTTGCCTATGATAACGTCCGTTTGGAAATGCACACCCATCTTGCGTAGGTTCTCAATCTCTACATCAACGATGGCATTCGGCAGACGGAATTCGGGGATACCGTATTTCAACACACCTCCGATTTCGTGCAAAGCTTCAAACACATAGACATTATAGCCTCTCTTTACCATGTCACCGGCGAAAGAAAGTCCTGCAGGTCCTGAGCCTACTACTGCAATCTTGATATTGTTGGATGGTGCTATTTCAGGCAGTGAAATATTTCCAGACTGACGCTCATAGTCGGCAGCGAAGCGCTCCAAGTAGCCGATGGCAACGGCCGGCTCGTTCATCTTGAGGTGTATGCACTTGCTTTCGCACTGTTTCTCCTGTGGGCAAACACGTCCGCAGACAGCAGGAAGAGCAGAAGTGTTCTTCAATACCTTTGCTGCTGCAAGGAACTGGCCACGCTCAATGTTCTTGATGAATGAAGGAATGTTGATGTTTACCGGGCATCCCTCTACACATGAAGGGTTAGCACAGTCAAGACAACGCTTCGCTTCTGTCATAGCCATTTCTTTGGTAAGGCCTTTGTTAACCTCTTCCAGACGGGTCGTGGCACGATATACCGGGTCAAGTTCCGGCATGGAAACACGCTTGATGGCAGTACGTTCCTTCGCCTTCATTGATTTGCGCAGTTCTTCGCGCCATGAAGCCTTACGGTCTGTAAGTGTATCAATGGAGTCATCCACTGGTGTCGTTTCCATAGTTACTTCGGTAGATTCCTTCTTGTCTGCATCATTTTCTATGTAGCAATGTTCCGCAAAGCGTTCCATTTCCTCTTTTTCTGCATTCTTGAAAGTCCCCATACGTTTGAACATCTCATCCCAATCTACGAGTGTACCGTCAAATTCAGGACCGTCAATACAAACGAATTTTGTCTTTCCGCCGATACTCAGACGGCAGGCGCCGCACATACCTGTACCATCCACCATGATAGTGTTGAGTGAAACGTCGGTCGGTATGTTGTATTTCTGCGTTGTGAGGCAAGAGAACTTCATCATTATCGGGGGGCCAATGGCAAAAGCCTTGTCTACATGTTCCTGTTGGCAGAATTTTTCTATACCCACTGTAACAACACCTTTTTCTCCCTTTGAACCGTCATCAGTCATTATAATGAGTTCGTCAGAAGAAGCACGTAATTCGTCTTCCAATATAACCAGTTCAGCCGTGCGTCCGGCAACAACTGTCAGTACACGGTTGCCTGCAGCTTTCAGACCGCGGACTATAGGCAGCATCGGTGCTGCACCTACACCACCACAGGCGCAAACAACAGTTCCGAACTTCTCTATATGTGTAGGATTGCCGAGTGGGCCTACTATGTCAGCAACATCGTCACCTTCTTGTTTTCTGCATAACTTGGTAGATGACAGCCCTACTTCCTGTATTACGAGGGTTATTGTGCCACGTTTTACATCAGCATCGGCAATGGTGAGAGGCATCCGCTCACTGTGCTTGTCTACGCGTACTATGATAAAGTTACCGGGTTTACGACTCTTCGCAATCAGCGGCGCTTCTATCTCAAATAGGAATACTTTTTCTGAAAATTGTTTCTTAGTAACAATTCTATACATATTATCGGTTGTTAAGTTTGTTTCTTTTTAGTCTATCATCTCGCATCCCATATATGGAACGAGTGCCTTTGGTACAATAATACCTTCTGGTGTCTGGTTGTTTTCCAGAATTGCGGCAACGATACGCGGCAGGGCGAGTGCTGATCCGTTGAGAGTGTGGCAAAGTTCCGTCTTCTTTGTTTCCGCATTGCGGTAGCGACATTTCAGCCTGTTGGCCTGATAAGTATCGAAATTGGATACGGATGAAACCTCAAGCCAGCGTCCCTGTGCCTCAGAATATACCTCAAAGTCATAACAGATGGCAGAGGTGAAAGACTGGTCTCCACCGCAAAGCAACAGAATGCGGTAAGGCAGTTCCAGTTTCTTCAGCAGTCCCTCAACGTGTGCAAGCATCTCCTTGTGTGAATCTTTGGAATGTTCAGGCTTGTCTATGCGTACGAGCTCAATCTTAGAAAACTCATGCAGGCGGTTCAGACCACGCACATCTTTGCCATAACTGCCGGCCTCACGTCGGAAACACTGTGTGTAGGCACAGTTCTTTACAGGCAAATCCTTCTCGTCAAGGATAACGTCACGGTAAATGTTCGTCACCGGTACTTCCGCTGTCGGTATGAGATAGAGGTCGTCCACCTCACAGTGATACATCTGTCCCTCCTTGTCTGGCAACTGTCCTGTGCCATAACCTGAAGCCTGGTTGACGACTGTCGGTGGCATTATCTCCGTATATCCGGAAGCACGTGCCTCGTCAAGGAAGAAGTTTATGAGTGCGCGCTGCAGTCTTGCGCCTTTACCTATATAAACAGGGAATCCCGCTCCGGTAATCTTTACGCCGAGGTCAAAGTCTATGAGGTTATATTTCTTGGCCAGTTCCCAGTGTGGAACTTTCGCTTTACTGTTTTTGGGGTTAGCCGTCCATGTGCCAACGGTGTCTGTTCCGTCACACTCTTTCTGGTTACTCTTCACCACATGATTGTCCTCTGCACATGAACCCTCTGGCACTTCCTCGTATGGAATGTTCGGTATCTGGCACAACAATGTCACAAGTTCCTTTTCTGCCGTAGCCTTCACGTCGTCCAGTTCCTTGCTTTGTTCCTTCATTTCTGTCACAGTAGCTTTTGCTTGTTCTGCGGCAGCCTTGTCACCGGACTTCATCAGTTTGCCGATTTCTGCTGCAGCTTTCTTCTGTGCAGCAAGGTTTGCATCGAGTTTCTGTTGTGCCTCACGGCGTTTTCTGTCTACTTCCAGGACATTTTCTATAGCCTCTTCAGCACCTTTGAAGCACTTTTTCTCGAGTCCTTTTATAACCCTGTCTTTCTCTTCTGTGATGAGTTTCAGTGTAAGCATCGTATTATTGTCTTTTTTTGTTGTTTATCTCATTTATGTTTTTGTCGTTTCCCTTCCTATGTATCCCTGTTGAGATGGCCAGGGCGAAGTTGTTAGAACGTGGCAAAATTACCAAAAAAAATCTAAATGTGCAAATAAATCACAACCAATCATCCATTTTAGTTGACTTTAATGCGTTTTTTGCTGCCATATGACACAATTCATCAATATCGGCAAAATGAGATAAAGCGTTCCACGCACTGTGCTTTACGGAGATGTCGTTGCTAAGTAAGGCTGCACGAGCCTGGTCTATGAACTCGTTTATGTCCCGTATATCGTCCGGCAGATTCTTGTTGGCAAACAGCCGCGAGAGTATGGTGAAGCCGTGTAGCTGTGCCATCGTTTCCGGTTTGGATATAAGCAGCAATGCCATCTCCGTCGCATACGGCAGATGCTGATATAGATTCATTGTGGCAATTTCTGCTATCTCTTGTGTCTTTGTCTGTTCAATCCATAGCATGGCGAGGTCATAGTTGAAAGAGTCTACGGGCATAAGCATCGTGGCAATAATCTTACATTCTCTTATGTTCTCTTTCCATAGTTCTTGTGCCAGGACATGGTCAGGTTTGTATCCTGCTGCCATTTCGCGCAGGTGGGTTAATGATGCCCCCCAGTTCAAGTGGTAGTCCACACCCTTGTCGCGCATGGACTGGGCCGTTACGCCGTTCATTAACAGCCGGAACGACTGCTTTATTTCGCGCACCT
>CAZPNC010000072.1:0-9471 GCA_964587945.1 uncultured Prevotella sp.
TGAGGTTCCCGGAAGTGATAATGCTTCCGGGAACCTCTTTTTTGTGCCATAATGTACCGTAATCATTATGTGACATAATCATAATGTGCCGTTATTTGTATTCTGTGTCATCATGTGAATTGTCATGTAGGGGTATAATGCACCATTGTTATTTGATATGTTTTTATTCGCTGGCCAGCCTCTGTAACTTGTCGAAGGTCTGGCTGAATCATATATCGTCTATGATATTCTATGATTGATTTGAAATTATAAATGAATGTATGATATTGGTTGTTGATATGTTCCTTGTAATATATGTAAGGAAAAATTTGTAAAAGCCATTTTTTTTTCGTACCTTTGCAAAATAATTTTAATTGTTAAGATGAACAAATATTACGCGATAGCATATAAACTGTATACGGTTCTTGATGGGAAACGTAGTTTAGAGGAAGAGGCTCCTGTAAGCGAACCTTTTGTGTTCATTTCTGGGTTTGGTACGACTATTCCTGGATTTGAAAAGAAAATGGAGACTCTTGAAGAGGGGCAGTCTTTTGATTTTACTTTGCTTAAGGATGAAGCATACGGAGAACATTTTGAAGAGAGAATAATAGATATTGATAAAGATATTTTTGTAATAAATGGTAAATTTGATGATAAAAATATCTTTGTAGATGCCATAATCCCTTTACAAAATGAGGATGGAAATCGTTTTATGGGACAGGTACTTGCCATTTCTAATGATAAAGTACGTGTTGATCTTAATCATCCATTGGCTGGTTGTGACCTCAATTTTGTTGGTAAAGTCATTGAATGCCGCGAAGCTTCAAATGAGGAAATACAATCTATTGTTAATAGTCTTTCTGGAGGTGGTTGTCATGGAGGTTGTGGTAGTTGCAGTGGTAACTGTAGTGGCGATTGTGACGGAGATAACTGTGACAAAGGATGCAAGGAGTCGTATTCCTGAGATGTGAATTTATAATGTTATTATAATAATAAGTAAATAGAATCTCTATGAATACATTTGGCAAAATCTTCACGATTACAACTTTTGGAGAAAGCCATGGTATAGGCATAGGTGGAGTCATTGACGGAATGCCTGCAGGCATATCTGTAAATATGGATTTCATTCAGGCCGAGATGATGCGTCGTAGGCCTGGTCAAAGTTCCATTACTACAAGCCGTAAAGAAGCCGATGAGGTAGAATTTCTTTCTGGTATTTTTGAAGGTAAAACAACGGGATGTCCGATTGGTTTCCTTGTGCATAATACGAATCAATATTCTCATGATTATGAGAATATCAAATCTGTTTACAGACCTTCTCATGCCGATTTTACATATCAGCAGAAATATGGTATAAGAGATTATCGTGGGGGAGGGCGTTCTTCTGCTCGGATAACTATTGGACGTTGTGTCGCTGGAGCTATGGCAAAACTTGCTTTGCAACAACTCGGTGTGAGTATACAGGCTTATACCTCACAGGTTGGTAATATCGCATTAACATCTGACTATCATGCATATGACCTTTCTTTGATTGATATGAATCCTGTGCGTTGTCCGGATTTGGAAAAGGCAAAGCAAATGGAGGAACTTATACGTGTCGTGAAGGATGATGGTGATACAATTGGAGGAACTGTTACCTGTGTAATAAAGGGATGTCCTATTGGACTTGGTGAACCTGAATTCGATAAGTTACATCAAACTTTAGGTGCAGCAATGTTATCCATTAATGCAGTTAAAGGCTTTGAGTATGGATTGGGGTTTAATGGCTTGACACTTAGAGGTTCACAGCAGAATGACCTTTTTGATACGACGGCAAAAAGAGATAGTCATGGTGTTGCTGTCAATGCAGAAGGTAAACATAGTGCAGGAGTGTTGACAAATAATAGTGGCGGTATACAAGGAGGCATTTCGAACGGAGAAGATATTTATTTCCGTGTAGCGTTCAAGCCTGTTGCAACACAGTTATGTGCGCAGAATACAATAGATATAGAAGGTAGACCTACAACCTTGAAAGTTAATGGACGACATGACCCATGTGTACTTCCAAGAGCTGTACCTATAGTGGAGGCAATGGCAGCCATTGTGGTACTTGACCATTATCTTTTGAAAAAAACTAATAAATTGAAATAGTTATAATTATGACGACACAATGTTTTGTGGAGTCGAAAAGAAATATAAACAAATGAAAAAGAAATATATACGACCTGAATTTCAGTGTCATCCGGTTAAGTTTTCTATATTAAACCTTTCTTCGTCTGCAATTAATGAGGTTCCTATATATCATAAAAAATATTATGATACAGATGCAGATGATGAATTTGTACAGTTGTAGTATGTGAATGGAGAATAGTGGAAATAAAACTAATCCACATTCATTTTATGATAGTATATAATGTGGATTAGTAAATTTTTCGATGAAAATATTGCTTGATGTACATACTCATACGATTGTATCAGGTCATGCATTCAGTACGTTGATGGAGATGGTAGAGACAGCAAAGAATAAGGGATTGGAGGTATTTGGCATTACGGAACATGCACCAGCGATACCCGGAACTTGCTCTTTTCTCTATTTCCGTAATCTTCATGTGGTGCCAAGACAGTGGGGAAATATGAGATTACTGCTAGGGGCAGAACTTAATATTCTTAATACTGACGGGTGTTTGGATGATGATGAAGGGTATTTTAGTCTGCTTGACATCCGTATTGCTGGTATTCATTCTGTATGTTGGAAAGGTGGAACGATTGAGGATAATACGAAAGGTATGATTAATGCCATACGTAATCCATGGACTAATATTATCAGTCATCCAGGTGATGGCACTGCTGATTTATTATTTGAACCAATAGTGCTTGCAGCAAAAGAATCAAAGACATTGTTGGAGATAAACAATTCAAGTTTGAAGCCTTGCCGAGGAAAGTTGGCGAAGGCTATTCCCAATAATATGGAAATCCTACGTCTTTGTAAAAAACATGAAGTACCCGTTATCCTTGGTAGTGACGCACATATACAATTTGATATAGCTAACTATGATAATATATATCCATTATTAGCGGCGACGGAGTTTCCTGAGAAATTGATAATGAATGACAAACCAGAAAGATTTATTGGGTGGTTAGAGGGTAGCTAGATTAGTTACTGTTCATGTGTTATTACTCTATTGATAGTTTGTTATTTGTTTGACAAATTAAAAATTGCTAAGAAATTGTATACCAATATTTTTCCCTCTCTCAATGTTGGTTATAAACTGTATTTGTCAATGTGTGTGGTTTTATATTGAAATGAAGAATTTTATTTTTTGAAGAAAGATACGACTTCATTGTATGTGGTTTCTTCATATTTTGTACTAATGCCGACACCAATGGCAATAAGGTGTTTGGGGTCAATGTTGTACACTTTTATAAGTTTTTCTTTCACCAGTTCTGCTCTTTGTGTGCAGATATCGTTAACCTTGTCCTTGGGAGTGTTTAGGGATGTAAATCCACCAATAATTATAGTTTCATTTGGATGTTTATTTATGTATTCAACTATCAGTTGTAGTGTTCCTTCTTGTGATTCCTGTATATAGATGGAGTCGGATGAGAAAAGAATGCTTTGCTGCAGTGAAGTCTGTGCCGTAGTAGAACAAATAGATACCATGGCAAAAAATAATATTGATAAATAACGTTTCATATTATTTCTTATATTGTTCTTTGTAATTTGATTTCCATTCTCCATAATAATCACAACTTTGTGCATTGCTTGGAATCATGCGAATGCGTATAGTGTTGTCATCGTAAGCTGTAAGTAGGAATTTATAATCTACAATGTCATGCTTTAAAGAGAAAGTCATTTCCGTTCCATTATTTTTCTTTGTACGTTTTACATCCATATTTCTGTAAGGTTCATCAAAGGACAGTCCGTCTTGGGAAAATGTAGGACTATACACTTGTCCTATGTATGGAAGGTAAATAAATGCGGAGTCATTTTTTATTTCAAAGAAGAAATCCGTCAATGTATGTGTTGACGGATAACTCAAAGGTGTCATATCTGTAATTTCAGCATAGAAGTTAAGTACCTTTTGCTGCTGTGCATAGCTGTTCATATACCATGAGCATAGAAATAAGATAGAAAAAAATATTTTCAACATAGTGTTTAAGTTGTAATTGGTATGGTAATCCATAGTAATCTTTTTGGGGGATATGTTGTTATCAGATTACGTTATCTGTGCATAGTACAGCGTTTGTGCCCTGAGGTGATTCTATAAAACTGCGTTATAAAACTAAATTCGGAAAGTTGCTTATTATGATAAGTAAGTGGACAAAATTAGTTTTATAATATTCTTATATTGAAGTCTTTGATTATCAGTGGAAACAACTAAACAACCAAACAACAGTAATACTAAACAACTACTTAGAATTACAAAATGACCAATCAATCATATTGTTATTTTGCCCATACTATGTAATTGTCTTTTCTTGGTTTTTGAGGTTTTAAAGCATCCTCTGTGGCATACCCAATAATGCAGTTGCCGATACCTTCGTATTCATCTGTTATACCAAGATTATAAAGAATTTGTTTCCCTTCTTCCGTCTCAAACATTTCTTTCGCTCTATGAATCCAGCATGAGCCAAGCCCTAGGGAGTGAGCTGCCAGCATCATATTCTCCATTACGAGAGAACCATCATATACCCGTGTAGGCACAATTTTTTTTGCAAGTACTACCAATACCACCGGAGCGCCATAAAAAGGATCCGCTTCTCCTGAACTGGTTGTTAGATGTTTGCTGCGAATGATTTTGAGATTTAGGTTGCTTAACCTGTCACGTAGGGATTTGTTTGTTACCGCTATTATGATTGGCGACTGGCTGTTACGCCCAGTTGGAGCATAGGTTCCGGCTTTCACTATTTCTTCTATCAGTTCTTGTTTGACTTCACGATCCTGATACATTTTTACACTTCTGCGAGTGATGATGTTTTTAATAGTCTCTTTCATAACAGTATCAATTTATAATATGTCCTCTCATTGGATAATCTAAGTGGATAAATTAATCCTTATCTTATTTAGCGAAAAGACCAGTTAATGATGCTTTACTGTATCCTGTATAGGAATATCTGTTTCCTGATACAAAGTTACTAATTAAAAATGTGATGTGATTCTTCTTAAAGCGAAAATAACATAAATCTATACAAATTAAGCTTTAAGAAATAGAGACTGTCATCATCTCTATTGTTTTGAGCGGAAAACGGGACTCGGACCCGCGACCCCAACCTTGGCAAGGTTGTGCTCTACCAACTGAGCTATTTCCGCGTTCGTATTCAAAAATAAGTGAAGAGGAGGAGACTCGAACTCCCACGTCACAATTGACACTACCCCCTCAAAGTAGCGCGTCTACCAATTCCGCCACCTCTCCAGATATATTTGTACTATTATGTATGTTACATAACATTTGCATTTTGCGTTTGCAAAGGTATCAAGAAATTTTGATATGGGCAAATTATAGACCTTGTTTTTGTTTATAAACGTCAATATTGTGCCATTTGCCTACGATATTAGAATGCTCTCATAAAAAAATAATTTCGTTTATATATTTCCACTTTGTCTTTTGAATACAATGTTTGAGATGCTAAATGTTATTTTTTTTCTTTTGGGGATATTTTAAAGTCGGCAGAAGGGTCTTGATAATCTCTTCTGCCCTTTCTTTATGGCCAAGATCAAGTATGTAGTGCTCTTTTGCACCATCGTATGGATACCCGCATTCTGCATCCTCCATCATACCATCTATAATTGGACTTTTCCTTATATATGTAATGTTGTCACATGCAAGTATAGCCGGTTTTTCATTTATGTAGATACACCAATCACCGAACATCTTTCTGCATTGGACAGTGCCAACGTCAGACAGTTGATGAGCAATAAAACCAATGAATTCTTGTGTACATGCCATGATGTTTTGTGTTTTATATATCCTCAGCAAGGAAACGCAATAGAGTTATAAAACCATTAAAGACTGCATAATAGTCAAATCATACTAAAAAAGTCAAGGTACCAGAGAATTCTAGTAACTTGGCTTTTTTAGTATGAAGAAGCCATCAGACTTTCTTCACGAATTTCTCGATGTCAATTATGAATCGGATATGTTCACCTTCGCCTATTACACCATTATCATCAGAAGCAGAAACTTTGAATTTTAACTTCTTACCTTCAATATTGGTGAGTTCGGCTGTTGCCGTAACAGTGTGCCCTAAACCTGTTGGCTTTAGGTGCGATGCGGAGATAAACCCTCCCACAGTACTTTGTCCGTCTTCCAGTTCTTCTTTAACTGCCATCATGGCGGCATTCTCCATTAGGGCCATCATCATCGGTGTGCCTAATACACGTAAGTCACCGCTGCCGATGTTACAAGCAAGATGTTGCTCTTCTACAACGAGAGTACTTGTATGTCGCAATCCTGTTTGCATTGCTTATTCGTATCCGTTAGGGTTGTTCTTTTGGAAGTTCCATGAGTCACGGCACATGTCCTCAATACCGAATTGTGCTTCCCATCCTAATTCTGCTTTTGCCTTTGCTGGGTTGCAGTAACAAGTGGCGATATCTCCCGGACGGCGTGGTTTTATAACATATGGTACTTTCAGTCCATTTGCTTTCTCAAAAGCCTTGACCACGTCAAGCACAGAGTAACCGTGTCCTGTACCGAGGTTATATATTGCAAGTCCTGCTTTCTTCTCTATTGCCTTTAGAGCGGCCACGTGACCTGTGGCAAGGTCGCATACATGTATATAGTCGCGCACACCAGTTCCGTCAGGCGTGTCGTAATCATTACCGAATACTCCAAGTTCCTTACGTAACCCTATGGCTGTCTGTGTAATATATGGCATAAGGTTGTTAGGGATGCCATTAGGGTTCTCACCTATAAGACCACTCTTATGAGCACCGATAGGATTGAAGTAGCGTAGCAGCACAATGTTCCATTCTTTATCAGCCTTCTGTAGATCTATCATAACCTCTTCAAGCATAGATTTCGTCTGTCCATAAGGGTTTGTGCATTTTCCCTTTGGACATTCTTCCGTTATAGGTATGATGGCAGGATCGCCATAAACTGTGGCAGAAGAAGAGAATATTATGTTTTTGCAATTGTTCCTTCTCATCACATCAAGTAGTACGAACGTTGCGTTCATATTGTTCTCATAGTATTCTAAAGGTTTTGCAACAGACTCGCCAACAGCCTTCAGTCCTGCAAAATGTATTACTGCATCAATCTTGTTCTCTTTGAAAATCTCGTCTATAGCCTCGTGGTCTCTTACGTCCGCTTTATAGAAAGGCACAACTTTACCAATGATTTTCTCTACTCGGCGCATTGCTTCTTCCTTGGAGTTTACGAGGTTATCAACAACAATGACTTCATGTCCTGCTCTGTTAAGTTCAATGGCGGTATGAGAACCGATATAGCCTGCACCGCCCGTCAAAAGAATTTTCATGTTTTATAGTATTTAGTTTGTGTATTTTTTTGTTGTATTTGCCACAAAGGTACTATAATTTTTTTACTCAAAGAAATAAAAAAGAGTTTTTTTTGTATCTGTAAATGAAAAACGATATAGCCGGATTATGCAACAGCATTTAATCCGGCTACCTGATTTCCACTATATAAATTTGACTGTGAAAAAGATGAGGGCATGCCAATCTAACCTTTTGACACACCCTCTTGTATTATGACATTCTTGAATTACACTAAAAAAATCCAAATATAGTGTTGTGATATAGCACGTTGTCTACTATTCTTCTTCCCATGTATCCCAAAACACTTTGTTTTTCTTAGCACCGACTTGGTTAACTTCTGTTATTTCATCACTTCCATCTATAACAACATTATTGATATTACCAGCGGAGCCTGCCAGAATGTGATTGCAAGTCTTGAACTTCACTACGTGTAATATCGATGATACATACATTTTCTTTTTCATAAGATAGATAATTCTTAGTTGTTTATTACTTTATTATTTTTTTGCCATTTTGAATAGAAATGCCCTTTATCGGATGTTCTATGCGCACTCCCTGTAAAGTGTACCATGCGTTGTCTGTATCAGTCTGTTGTACCCTAACACTATTAGCACCAGTAGTTTCAGAGTTCAAGGTCAGTGCAATCCCCTTGGCATTGCTTGTAGATTTTGTTGCAGTGAAATAAGCACGTCCATAAGGGAAAACAAGGTCGGCAGTAACTTTTGCGAATGTTCCTGTCCCCTTCTTGTATGCATAATAATCCTCTGTTCCTGTCGCCCCCGGCAACTCTATGCCATCGGCTTTGTAAGCATAATGCAAAATTGTCACGCCTTTTCCTCCAGCTGCATTGTTATAACTGATAGCAGAACTTTCAGACCCTGTCTCAATGTCATCCGTCGGGTCAAAAGACACCGTATCATCTGCTTGTCCTACAAGCAGTACTGCCGTGTTTGCCGGAATAATGTCGGTAACTTCTGTAAATGTTATCTCGCCCGCTGTCGTATTTGCTTCTGTTATATAGTATGCCTTCACACCTGTTGGCACTTTCACCGCGTAACACGGGTAATAAGTGGCATAGCCTTTACTGTCCAATGCCACAGACTTTGTAGCATTGTCTT
This sequence comes from uncultured Prevotella sp., assembly GCA_964587945.1. Classification (GTDB taxonomy): domain Bacteria; phylum Bacteroidota; class Bacteroidia; order Bacteroidales; family Bacteroidaceae; genus Prevotella. The sequence goes on from CAZPNC010000072.1 coordinate 8,575, forward strand.
GGTCACTCCCCTCCGGAATCCATGCTATGGAGAAAATGTCGGCTCGTCTGTCACTATATGCGCCTATTGCTATAGTTTTTGCTGCGTCCCCTTCTGCAAAGGTTATCTTGCGTGAATACACCATTCCTGAATAATCTTTTAGTATTTCTTGTTCAGTTCCATCTATTGTCAGCTTGATACCTTTGCCTGCCACGCTACTTTTACCGTTTGTCACAATGTAACCGGTACTTGTGGCGTTGAAAGATAAAGTGGCATTTGTGCCTGCTGCTATTTGGTAACGGCCATTTGTACTGTCAAAACTTGCAGAACCTGTTAATGCAAGGCTTTCATGTACCCCTGCAATCGTATTGCTTTTCCATGTATCAGGCTCTTCAATAAAATTCCATGCGGTGTAGGTACTGATATCTTGTGGGCTTACCGCTACAGCTTCTGCAAAGGCTATTGTTATGATGGTATTTCTACTACCTGTGATTTTCGTCTTACTGGCACATTGGAAGAAATAATATACCTTGCCATTTGATATGTTATAAGAACGTGTAATTTCGTTCTTATTACCACTGTTGGAGACTGAGTTTACGTTTGTAATAGTGCCATCTTCAACTGTTACAAAAGTTATTTTACCAGCAGTACTTGCCTCTGTCTCTGTTATGCTGATAGTTCCATCCTTAGACGGTATAATCTTTAAGAAAGCTCCGTGCTCTGGCAAGGTGCTGCTCATGTCAAAAGTTGTGATGCCGCATGTTTCAGAGTGTTTGCCGGTACTCTCGTCAACAGTACCATTGTTGACCATTTCGGAAGGTGTACCTGTTGACCATCCCATGTCACTGCTTCCCATTGTGGTCACGACGCCATCCAATGTAATGGTGCTGCCACCCTCAATGGTGCTGTGTTTTTTTA
>CAZPNC010000073.1:0-9455 GCA_964587945.1 uncultured Prevotella sp.
TTGGCGAGGGCAAGATAAACATTCCAAGCGGATTGACGCTGACACAGTCGGAGGCTATTGTGGGCACGAACGGTACTGGCTCTGTGCTGACCAAGATTGGCAGCGGCACGCTTACTCTGCCGACGACCAATTCCTATGGCAGGCTTATCATACAGTCAGGAACGGTCAATACAAAGGAGAACAGTAGTTATGTTATAGGACTGCCGTCAATAGTTGAATTTACCGGCGGCAGCCTTGCCGACGCTAATAATGAGGGCAGTTATACTTCAAACAATGCCAATTTTATAGTGGAGAGTGGCAAGACAGGGACGATAACCCTCGACCCGCGATGCAATTACAACGGCACGCTCACAGGCGCAGGTACATTCACTGTTGTTGCCGGCGGTATACGTAATTATCTCAAGGGAGACTGGAGTGGATTTGAAGGTGAGATTGTTGTCAAATCCACCAAACGTGGTTCTTATGATCCTTCTTTTGATTGGTATAATGGTTATGGACTGCCTTATGCTACACTCAATGTGCCTTCCGGCTATGAGTTCAAGAATAATGGCAACAAGGTGGCGATCAAATGCCTTAAGGCTTCATCGTCGGCAAACGGTACGCTTAGCGGAACTGGTATATATGTAATAGGTGAGAACTATACTAATAGTATGACACCATATTGCTATATCAACAGTCCGGTCGTATATAGAGGCCAGGAGGGCTGCGAACTGCGTGTCACCTCTACAACAGCTGGACGTATCAGCCAGGCAGTCACGGTCGAATCCGGTGCACTTCGTTTCACAGGCACATCTTCCGGAACAACTCTCTGTAATGGAAGTTTCCTTACTACTGCTACCGGCACAGGCAAGATTTATGGTACAAATTCACGCTTCTATGCTGTGAAGGCTCTTAGCGGCGGTACATTCTCTGTAACAGGTTCTTCTGATGTACCTACAACCGTCAGGTGTGGTGCAGGTACCAATACCATTGGCAACGGTGGTATATTTGATTTCAAGATTGCAGGCAAAACGAATTATTCTAAGTTTGAGTGTGACAATTATCTGTTGTTCCAGACGGGTGCTATTGTGAAGGTACGTTTTGCCGATGCGTACACTCCGGCTGTCGGCGATGTATTCACACTTTGGACGGCTTCAAAGATAATGGGATGTAACAGTACCAACATTACCCTTTCTCTGCCGGAACTTCCAAGTGGAATGAAATGGGATGACTCTGCACTCTATGCCGCTACTGGCGTACTTGCAATCATTAATGATCCTGGGTCATCTATTGCTGGCGTTCCGTCAAATGCTGTCCTCGTAGCGGATGTTGTGACGCTCGATGGCAATGTCATTGGTCGTATCACGACAACGAAGGCGACTATGCGCGCTGATGTACGGAAGGTGTCTGGTGTTGCCGGTACCTTTGTCGTACGCTTCGTTTCCGGTACAACTACAGACAATGTCACAGTGGTGGTGAAGTAAATCCGCTTCTGTACTGATATTATTTCGTGTATTTTTGAGCCCGCAGATTGGTGGGACTGGCAGATTCGACTTGTGCTGTTATGCCCTCGTTAACTGCCGGATGCCACCAGTCTGTGGGCTTGAATATGTAATATCGGGTAAAAAATAGAATGCAAAAACAACTTAAGTGAGAAAAAAAACCGCAAAAATTTGCAAGATACAAAAAAAATACATAACTTTGCAGCAATAACTATATCTAACTATAAAATTCAATAAACATTTTATGAAAAAAAAGGAAACTGGATTTCTATAACGTATGTACGTTGCAGTAATGGCTCCATGCGGTTTCTTGATTATACTATTCTATTCTCTAACTTATGCCAAATTAATGGAGTAAATTGGCGTTTTAATCATTTTAAACTATGATTGCAAAATTACTTTCGGCTTCTTTGCTGACTGTCATCACTTTGGGGGCGAATGCCTACAATGTCGATGATTATGTTTACACCAAGACTGCCAAGTATCAGGTTGCTGGTGCTAATCTTGTTACCAACGGAGACTTCAAGTTGGGTGATACCGGTACTGACGGTTGGCTCGCTACAGATGATGTTACTGCTCCTCTTACTGCGACATTTACCATGGCCACAGGTGGCCCTAATGGGTCAAATACACAGAAGGTTCTTGCTGGACAGACGGCCCTTACGGCTGGTATGAAGCAGCAGGTTGCCATTACGCAGGGTGGTACTTATGTCGTTACATTCCGTGTTATGGGTACATCCGCAGGATTCTCTGACATTGACCTTAGCGGTGCCAACACAAACTACATGAATGTTTACTATAACACTGATGGAGCACTTGCTACGGCGGGGGGCACCAACAATACAACTCTCTCATTTGGTGAGGGTGGCGTGAATGGTGGACATGGCTTCAGTTTCACTAATGAGGGCTTTACTGAGGTGTCTTTCGCTGTCGATGCACCGGCTGAGGGTTTCATTATGATTGATTTCCGTGGTCTTAATGAAGGACTCGAAATTGCCGACGTGGAATGTCATCGTGCTGATAAAGTGTATGATAGCCGTATAGCGGACCGTCGTCTTGCATACATCAAGAAGTATCTTGATTCTGTCAATATGACAGAAAGGGAAATGTATGGAGACTTGAAAGATGCTATGGATGCTGTACAGGATGGTATCGACAAGAATGTGGCAGCCACCGATATGGAATCTCTTATGGAGAACATGGAGGGTATGTGGACAGAGTTTATATCTTTGAACTTTGGCAACTATATTGACTACATTCCTACAAAGGATGGATCTGCTTCTACGGGCAACAATTCCTCAAATTGGTATTATTGGACAACAAAATGGAATAAACTTAGTTCCGACTACAAAGGCAAGGCTCCTTGGTCTTGGAGTACAGACCGTTGGTGTCATAAGGCTACCGCAGTAGGATCACCGATGAATATCCAATGGATGCGTGGTTCTTCTGGTAATTGGGATAATATTGCTACACTTACTACTACGCTTGATAAGGGTACTTACTTCTTTGGCGTATCCGGTGATGGTGGCATGATGACTTTGAACAAGAACCGTTGGGCTCGTTCTTATGCAAAGGATTGTGCTGATACACAAATATTCTTTAATGGTGATACAACGGATGTGTTCCGGCTTGACCCTTCAGTGACAAACGACTATGTTTACAAGTATGATGTTACTGAAGACAACACGACGCTTACACTTGGTATCCGTTGTAATACGAGTATGGCACCTACGGATGGCTTTGATGTGGCTTTCTACTCTCCTGTACTATACAAACTTCTTGAGGATGGTGAACTGACACCGGAACAGAAGGCATATCTTGAAGCTGTTAGTGTTCAGCTTGATGCACTCAAGGGACGTATTGATGTCGCAAACGCCTATCTCTCTGCCGACCAGAAGGATTTGCCTTGGGGCAAGGAGGACCTGCAGATTGGTACGACAGAAGCACAGAACCGTTATGATGGATGGGCTGCTATGACACAGGGAGAAATTTTGGATAAGCTGGACAATGCAGAAGTTCTTGCTGATACCATTATGACTTATGGTGTACGTTATATCAATAATGACTACATTACACCGTTTGTTGCTAAAAATGTTCCGCTTACAAGTATGCCTGCTGCTATTGCTGCTGCTACAGCAACAAGGGATATGCGCATATATGGTAGCTCTACAAAGATGGCTGACCTCACTGCTAAGATTGTAGAGGCTCAGGCAATGTATGATACGAAACTTGTTGCTGCTTTCTCTTCGGAGGACTCTCTTGCACTCGTAGATGAGAAGGCTGCCCTTGAAGCACTGGTTGTAGAGTTCAAGAATGCTATATCTCTGACAAATGTTGTTGATATTGATTTCGGTACTCAGGAAGCTCCTGCTGCATTTGTTACTCATGAAGCAACGGATGATGCTGATGCATATTACACGGTTGCAGGTAACAAGGGAACTATGAAGTTCTCTGATATTACAGGATCTACCAGTTATCTTCTTGGTTATAACAATGCAGACTCTCTCGGCATGCTCCGTGTTGGTAACTCCAAGGCTACAGTAGATTTCACAGGTGTACCTGTAAAGGGATCTGATATTGTCAACGTCAAGTTCGACTATTATTTTGGTAGCCTTTCAGGCAAAAATGCTGGCTTCTATGTGATGACTGAGGCTGGTGATACACTTTGTGGTCTCTATATCTGTAGATATAATGGCACTGCAAATTATAATCCATGGAATATTGAACACGGTAAGATTACCTCAGTAGGTTCTTCTTCTGCTTCTAATGCAGCTATCGCTGCAGCAAGCAACAAGACATCTTTTGATTTGGTTTTCGATTACGGTGCAAAGGTTATGTATTGTGTAATGACAGGCGCAAAGGGTACTTATACAACGGCTGAAATTCCGATGCAGACAAAGGCTGCTCCTGCTAAGTTTATGATTGCTTCTGATTATAACAATGCAGACCGCCGCTGCTGGTTCGATAACCTCGAGGTTAACAACATTGCTGCTGAACCTACAGATGCTAAGGGCGTTGACGCTGTTGAGAACGCTTCTCAGAACGAGAATGCTATCTACAACATTGCCGGTCAGAAGATTGCTGCTCCTGCAAAGGGTCAGATTTACATTACCAATGGAGCCAAGTTCGTTAAGTAATATGGCTCTAAGGTAAGTAATATAATATAATTAAAAAGGCTCATTCGTTTTCATGGCGGATGAGCCTTTTCTCGTTTTATGTGGGTTCTATTAATTGGCGTTGGCCGATTTGTTGTTCCCGATTTGTTGTTCCCGATTTATTGTTCCCGATTTGTATAAAGGAAATGATAGTGTATAGGTCTGTATTAATGTTAAAAACGGTATACGCATATATGGATTAGCGTACAATTTCATTATTAGAATAAAATCTTGTTATAAAAACATGAAAATATTATGTTAAAAAGTTGCACATTTCATTTTTTTTTTGTTATTTTGCAGATTAAAAGATGGCGTCCAATGGGGATGACTGTGCCAGTTGATCATTTTTAATATTGTAAGTGGCTGACTGTGAGCAAATAATAAAATAACTAACTATATCAATCTTTATGAAAAAACTCATTTTATGTGCCTCCCTCGTATGCCTGGGCATGGTGACTTCCTGTCAAAAGGATGAACTTGTGCCCGAAGGCTCGAAGCCTGAATGGCTCGGTGAGAGTATCTATGAGGAGCTTCGCGGTGGTACCCACCTTTCAGGTACGTTTAACAACTATCTGAAGTTAGTTGACGACTTGGGTTACAGCGAGGTTCTTTCACGAACAGGTAGTAAAACTATCTTTCCGGCCAATGATGATGCGTTTGCCAGATTCTTTGCTAAGAATACGTATGGCGTATCAGAGTATGGGCAGTTGACAGTTGCTATGAAGAAGCAACTGCTTTATTCGTCTATGCTTGACAATGCCATGCTTGCTGGTATGTTGTCTAATGTAAAGGCGGATGACAACAATGTCAGTCGTGGTGTGGCTTTGAAACATGAGACAAATATCTCTGTTACAGACTCTATTACCACCATTTTCAATGGTGGCATGATGCCGCAGAATAACACTTACTGGGATGGTTATCGCAGTAAGGGTATCAGTGTGGTATATGATGCTACCAAGCCTATGATGGTTCACTTTACACGTGAGCAGATGCTTGCAAACAACATCTCTACAACTGGTGCTGATTGCGACTTCGGTATTCTTCGTGGTGAAAAGACCGGCGTATCAGTGAATAATTCTGATACAGCCTACATCTTCCAGAAGAAGATTGTAAATCAGGATGTGACCTGTACCAATGGATATGTGCATCAGGTGAACGATGTTATTGTACCTCCGGGAAACCTTGCACAGGTGTTGCGTACTGAAGATAACACTAAACTATTCTCACGCATTCTTGACTATCACTGTGCACCGTATTTTGATGCTACAACTACCAACAATTACAATGCTTGGGCGTTGCAGAACGGATTTGCAACAATAGACTCTGTTTTCCAGGTGCGTTATTTCACTGGTGGCCGTTCACAAGGCGGGGCTGCAAACGTTACAGACCCGACAGGTACATTGGTGCCGGCAGAGAAACGACTTTTGTGGGATCCGGGATGGAATCAGTATTATTCTTCTACCAATGCTGCTTTGAGTCTTGCTGATATCGGTGCTATGCTTGTGCCTACCGACAAGGCCATAAAGGATTATTTCCTTCCTGGTGGCGGTGGCGCATATTTCATAGACTTATATGGTACGCACGCAAATACGGAGGCTAACCTGCCGGAGAATCTTGATGACCTTTTCAATAGGGGTAATGGCGTATTGACAAGTTTTGTGAATAACCTGATGCTTAATTCGTTCATCGCTTCCGTTCCGAGCAAGTTTGGTACTATCACGCAGCAGGGGTCTGGTGACTTCATGGGATTGACAAAGAGCGATATACAGATTACGGATGGTAAGTATGATGTCATCGTTGCAAACAACGGTGTGATATACAAGATGAAGACGATGATTGCTCCTGACGAATATCAGTCCGTCATCGGTCCTGCACTCATATATCCTGACTTGTCCATAATGGGTTATTTCTCAAAGGATAAGACTTCTGGGGCAACTTCTTCTATTTTTGGAGCCGATATGTACTATTACCTGATGGCGATGAAGGCTAACTACCTTTATTTTATCCCTTCAGATGACGCAATGAAGAATTGCTATATTGACCCTATCTCTCTTGGTTCACAGAATCCGCGCGCTCTTGAGTTCTACTCTCATGTAGAGGTTATACCGGGTACAGAAAGAACTCAGACTTATTATGGTGTCAAGATACACCCATATAATAAGGAGACAGGTGTCATAGACCCTTCTGTAACCAGCACTGTGACGAATGTTGTTAATAGTAGTGGTACTGGCTCTGACTATGCTTCACAGGTATTTGATATGCTTAACTACAACACTGTGGTCCTGGATGAGGGAGAAGATGGTATTAAAAATAATTATTACCTTACAAAGCATGGAGGTGCAATACGCATCACTGGCTTCAGGGATGTTAATGGCGAGTACACGGGTACTGTAGCCGGTGGAGCGCAGATTGACAATAATGCTACTCCTGCAAAGATAGAGAAGGGTTGGAAAGAAAAGAACGGTTGGGCTTTCCGTCTTGATAATCTCATACAGCCTGCCATTACAAGTGTAAATGCTTTGCTAAATAAAAACAAAGACCGCTTTGAATCTTTCCTTGACCTATGTGCGGTGTTTGATGATACGGAACTACTTGAATGGGCTGGTATTGCCGGTACTGCAGAAGTGGGTACGGCACCGCAGCAGAGATATATTGTTTTCTCTGATAAGAGTAGCAAGGCTCTTGATATGAATGTCAATTTCTTCAATGGATATAACTATACTTTCTATGCTCCGGATAATACTGCAATGAAGACGGCATACGATAAGGGACTGCCTACTTATGAACAGATCCTGGCCGTATATGAGAAATATAGGGATGCGGAAGAAGGTGAATATGCAGAGGATGAGATTACAGAGGCTAAGGCTGAGGTTCTTAATAAGCTCATTGCATTGCGTGCATTCGTAAGGTACCATTTCCAGAACAATTCTGTATTTGCTGATAACTCTGTACCACAGGCGACATATCAGTCTCTCTATTCTTCTGACCTCGGTATTCCTGTAAATCTTGTTACGTCAAGTACCAATGGTAAACTATCAGTGAAGGATTACTCTGGTAAAACTGTTATCATTGATGCTAACAGTTCAACGAAGTTCGTCAACAAAATGACTCGTGACTATGAGTTCGACCAGAACAGGACAAGTGCGAAGTCTATTGCTGTGTCTTCTTTTGCTGTTGTTCATGAGATAGATGAACCTCTTTGTTTTAACAAAGATGGACGCTATGACTCTAAATGGAAGACTGCCGCTGCCAAGCAGGCTGCCGCCAAAAACTACAAGCAACTTCTTCAAATGGCCAATAACTATAAAGACTAAATATTATGTCAAAAACAAAAGTCATACTGACACTCCTCTTCTGTATCATAGCCCATATCGGCATGGCACAGAGTAGGGTCATATCAGGTACGGTAGAAGACTCCATGGGGCCTATCATGATGGCCAACGTTACGGAACGGGATGCTAATAACCGTATCGTAAGTGCTGTACAGACTGATATGATGGGTAACTTCTCTATGGAGGTAAAAAGCCCGAAAAACAAACTTGTTATCTCTTATGTTGGTAGCAAGACCAAGGTTATTACTATAGGTGAAACAACTACATTCTCTATAAAACTGGAGGATGAGAAAACCACTCTTAATGAGGTGACTGTTCGTGGCCGCCGTACAAGTTCCGGTGGCCTTAACATACCGAAGAAGGAGGTGACCGTGTCACAGCAGACATTCAACCTCTCAGAGGTTGAGGGTATGGCGTTCACTTCTGCCGATGAGGCATTGCAAGGTGAGATTGCCGGTTTGGACATTGTTGCCAACTCTGGTAACCTGGGTGCTGGTACAACAATGCGTCTGCGTGGTGTCACAACTATTAATGGTAACGCAGAACCACTCATAGTAGTGGACGATAAGATTTTCGATAATCCGGATGAGACTTTCGATTTCACCAATGCCAATGAGGAGCAGTATGCTTCCCTCCTTTCTGTCAATGTGGAGGATATTGCGAAGATTGATGTATTGAAGGATGCTGCCGCTACTGCAGTGTGGGGTTCAAAGGGTGCCAACGGTGTCATCATGATTACCACCAAGCGTGGCTCTCGTGGTAAACCACGTGTGAACTTCTCTTACAAGTTTACTGGTAACTGGCAGCCTAAGGGTTACGATTTGCTAAACGGTGATGATTATACTATGTTGATGAAGGAGGAATACTACAATCCTAACCAGTCAAACACTGCTACGTCAAACATACGTGAGATAAACTATGACAAGTCATGGGCTGACTATGAGAACTGGAACAACAATACTGACTGGGTTGATGCCGTAACAAAGTTTGGTGCACAGAGTTCATATAACCTGAATATATCTGGTGGTGGACAGAAGGCGCAGTTCCGTATTTCCGGTGGTTATGACCATCAGACAGGTTCTATCATACAGCAGAAACTTGACCGTTTGTCTACGCGTCTTGTGTTGGATTACAATGTGTCTGACCGTATACGTTTCTCTACCAACTTTGCACTTACCTATACTGACAACCTGCAGAATTATGCAGGCCTGCTCGGAAAAGCACAGCAGTTGGCGCCTAACATGAGTATTTACAAACAGGATGGCAGTGGTAATAATACCAGTGAATTCTATATAATGAATCCTCAGGGCACACTTAACGGAAACACTCCTTACACTGGTAACTATTCCTCTTACGAGTTGCGCTCTATACGTTCACTTGGCAATCCTGTAGCCTACTCCGAACTGTCATGGAAGAAAGACCAGACTTATCGTATCACTCCTGATTTCAATATTAAGTACGAACTTCTTGGTACCGGTAGTGGACAG
>CAZPNC010000074.1:0-9156 GCA_964587945.1 uncultured Prevotella sp.
ATGAGGTAAAAAGATAAAGGATAAAAGTCTTGACACAGTTCTATTTACACAACCTAAAATCCCAAAGTTATGTTCTGACAAGCCTTATTCACTCGGCTAACAGCTACATAAAGACATTAACCGACCGTTATACTCTGCAAGTTACTCCTGGTACTTTTATTATATCTATTGAAGATGCTTACCAAGGTTTCGTCTCTCGTGCAGCCAGTACAATCTCAGGAGGGGAAAGTTTTCTCGTTTCCCTGTCTTTGGCATTAGCTCTAAGCGACATAGGTCAGACATTGTCTGTGGACACCCTCTTCATTGATGAAGGATTCGGTACGCTTAGTGGCGTACCTCTCCAAAATGCCATTAACACGTTGCGGTCACTGCATATTAAAGCAGGCCGCCATGTTGGTATAAGATCTCATGTGGAAGAATTACAGGAACGTATTCCAGTGCAAATTCAAGTGAATCAGGAAGGAAACAATTCATGCAGTAAAATAAAAATCATACCTGAAGACAATTTTGTCTATAACGAATAGTGTGAATTCGGGTTATTGTTTCTCCCCCACACTATTCATAATAGACACGGAAATATCCACATAGTCCATAGCCTACTGACATCAATGGCAACATAAAACTATCAATACAACTTGTAGCTAAGGGCCACTATTCAACTATAATTCACTCTAATGTTGAACAGAGCCACCTTAATCCTAACGGATAAACAAAAAAGCTATCAACAAAATCAGGAAATCACAGAAAAACTCTGCCACAGATTATCCGGTGGCAAGGGAGCCTCAACAGTTATCCGTTCTTTTGAAACAGGGTGAAGAAATTCAACGATCCGTGCCAACAATGATATACTGCCGTCAGGATTACTGCGTTTCGCACCATATTTCAGGTCCCCTTTTATCGGGCATCCGATTTTTGCCAACTGACAACGTATCTGGTGATGCCGTCCAGTCATAAGGTTTACCTCTATAAGATTGTAATGGTCACTGGCTGCAAGCACCTTATAATGCAACACTGCCTTCTTTGAACCCGGTTTCTCCATATCATAGGCATACGACTTATTCTGTTTTTCATTGCGCACAAGCCAATGTGTCAATGTATCTTCCGTTTTGGCGGGTCTGCTCTGTGTTATCGCCCAATAAGTTTTATGAACATCGGCTGTGCGGAACATTTCATTAAGCCGCGTCAAAGCCTTTGACGTACGTGCGAAAATGACCACGCCAAACACAGGGCGATCCAAACGATGTACAACTCCAAGAAACACATTACCCGGCTTTTGGTATTTTTCCTTGATCCAATCTTTAACAATATCAGAAAGGGGGATATCGCCAGTTTTATCTCCCTGCACGATTTCCCCACTTTGCTTGTTGACCACAATAATGTGGTTATCTTCATATAGAACAGTCATCCGACTCCTTACATATTCATACCACCATCTATCTGTATCACTTGCCCTGAAACATAACTTGACATATCAGAAGCAAGGAACAAGCAGACATTGGCAATATCTGCCACTTGTCCACCACGACGAAGAGGAATCTTCTTCATCCATTCTTTCCTTACATCTTCCGGCAGCTGTGCTGTCATGGCTGTCTCAATAAAACCAGGTGCCACAGCATTAGCACGAACGCCCTTTGGTCCAAGTTCCTGTGCAATAGACTTTGCAAGGCCTATCATACCAGCCTTTGAAGCAGAATAGTTACACTGACCGGCATTACCATGTACACCTACGACACTTGACATGTTTATTATAGAGCCACCACGCTGCCGGAGCATAATCGGGGCACAAGCATGAATAAAGTTGAACGCGGATTTAAGATTAACACTTAGAACAGCATCCCACTGAGCCTCTGACATACGTAGCATAAGTCCATCCTTTGTGATGCCAGCATTATTTACCAACACGTCTATAGTACCGAAATCAGCTTTTATCTTTGCCACAACAGCTTCAGTCTCCGCAAAATCCGCCGCATTACCGGCATAAGCATTACACTTCACACCAAGTGCTTCTATCTCCTGACGTGTAGATTCAAGGCCTGCGGCCATTTCTTCATTTAGTACAAGATCAGTGAAAGCTATATTAGCACCTTCCTCTGCAAACTTCATGGCAACGGCTTTACCTATACCACGTGCAGCACCTGTAACCAGGGCTGTCTTACCTGACAATAATCCCATTTCGAATTGTTTTATACTTAATTGTTTTTTATTGTTTTTATTATTACAATCCAGCCTTGCGGAGTGCGCCATATACGACTTTTGCCACAAGCGGACGACTTTTATCTTCTGTCATTCCTCTACCTAACCTACCATATATATATGGCACTTCAAGCCCCTTTATGCAATAATAAGTTATGTCTGCCACCATTTCTATATTCTCAATATCAAACTCACCTTCAGCTTTCCCCTCCGTATAGACTTTCCTGAACAGAGCTATTTCATCTGCATCAAATTGCTTACGGACTTTTTCCACTGTCCAGATGTTGCGAAAGAATTCAGCACGCAAATTACCGTTTCTCACAACAGTCTCACGTATCTGACTAAGATGAGTATAGATAAGTTCTATTATCTTCTCCTGTGGACGCATCTTCATTGCCGCCACCTCATCCAAACGATCAGAAAGCCTTTCCAATTCCGACTCTATCACGGCTGCATAGATATCTTCCTTACGGCTGAAATAGGTATATAGCGTACGCCTCCCCTTGCCTGAAGCCTGTGCAATATCGTTCATCGTCGTACGTTCCACACCGTTTTTCGCAAACAGTTGCCTCGCTACATCTATGAGTATTTGCCTTGTTTTGGTTATTGACATATTCACATTATGGTTCAGATTTATTCATGCAGCATCATTACCGCACACTCACTGACCATGTGCAAAGTTAGCAAATTATGCTTACATATCCAACAGGGACTTTTCTTTTTTACATATTTTAAGTCTGCCACTGTCGTTTTCTGCATATATTACCACACAAATGTGCAATTACCTGTTCATCGCAAGGAGGAACTCATCATTATCTCGCGTATGCAATAACAGATTGTGAATGTCATTCATAGCCTCTATGGCATTCATGTCACCAATATGCTTGCGTAATATCCACATTCTGTTTATGGTTTTCTCATCAAGCAGCAAATCATCACGACGAGTACTCGATGCTACAAGGTTTACAGCAGGGAATATACGCTTATTGGCAAGTTGTCTGTCCAATTGCAATTCCGAGTTACCTGTACCCTTAAACTCCTCGAATATCACCTCATCCATCTTTGATCCGGTATCCGTCAGTGCAGTAGCGATAATAGTCAACGAACCGCCTCCTTCAATATTGCGCGCCGCACCGAAAAAGCGTTTCGGTTTCTGTAGCGCATTTGCATCCACACCTCCGGTAAGGACCTTACCGCTTGCCGGTGCTACTGTATTGTAGGCACGTGCAAGACGAGTTATAGAATCAAGGAATATTACGACATCGTGTCCACACTCCACTAAACGTTTGGCTTTTTCCAATACAAGTCCCGCAATCTTCACATGACGGTCAGCCGGTTCATCAAAAGTCGATGCTATGACTTCAGCATTGACCGTACGTGCCATATCAGTCACTTCCTCCGGGCGTTCGTCTATGAGCAACATCATGATATAAGCCTCAGGATGATTGGCAGCAATGGCATTGGCAATGTCCTTCATAAGGATAGTCTTACCAGTCTTTGGCTGCGCAACAATAAGCGAACGCTGGCCTTTGCCTATTGGCGAGAAAAGGTCTACAATACGTGTTGACAAGTTAGTGGCTGCAGGGGAACCGCAAAGATTGAATTTCTCATCAGGAAAAAGAGGTGTAAGGTTTTCAAAAGAAATTCTGTCCCTTATATCTCCAGGACTACGCCCGTTTACCTTTTCTAAACTACTCATGGTGAAATACTTCTCACCATTACGTGGCGGTCTCACACGGCATTCAACGACATCGCCCATCTTAAGTGCATACTGCCTTATCTGCTGCATTGTGAGATGTACGTCATCCGGAGAAGAGAGATAGTTGTAATCGCTTGAACGCAGAAATCCATAACCATCAGGCATGATTTCAAGCAGTCCGTTCGCCTCTATGATACCAGAAAATTCAAACTGTGCCTGTTCTGCCGATGCTGTTTCCTGTACCTGATAGTCCAATACCGGTGCAGGGGCTATTTGTGGATTGTCAAGCATATCATAATACGGTATCACCCCATTATCCTCCACCGGCAAATCGTTGACAATTATAAAATCAGTACCGTCACCAGGATCACCCTTCCATACACCTGCTTCACAGTTATCCTCCTTATGCTGGTTTACCTTACTTTGCAATTGCTGAAGAAGCCCCTGCTGCATTTGGGCATCCTCACCGCTGAAGTTATCAGCATTTGCAAATGCAGCCTCCGGAATGCAACCAGCATCATTGCCTACAGTTTCAGTACTTTCTTCAGCGAAATTTCCTGTCTGTGTAGCCTTCATCTGGTTTGTTTGTGCCAAAGCTTCCGCCCTTGCAGCAGCAGCAGCAATTATTTCTTCCTTGGTCTTACGATAACGTTTTTTCTTCGGTTGTTCATTAAGTGTACCAGCTTCGTCATCTTCTACCACATTAGCGGATACAAGTGCTTCCGTGACTTCAGATTCATGCTCATAATCTTTCTCTGATTCTGGCATATTGGCGAATTCTCCCATTGTACTTTCTGTTATATTGTTGTTGTCTTTCGGTTCATCTATGGACACATCCTTAACAGAAGACATGGCGTCATCTGCTTCTACCTTCTGAGTGAGCATCATAGCTTCCTTCTCTAACTTGCTAGGGCGTCCACGCTTACGTTTTGGCTTCTCAAGATTTCCTCCTTCCAGACCGGTTACACTATATACATGGTCAGAAGTATCTTTCTTTGTGATTCTCATACGTTTCTTTTTCTGTGGCTCAGCACTTTCTTCTGCAGGAAACAGTTCTTCTTCGTTTATCATATAAAATACATAGATTGAAAAAAACAACCTTTTCATTAAGCCACTGATAGGAAAGTGGAATTATTTCCATCCATCATGGCCAGAAAGTTCAATTCGGTAGCCAAAAGGGGAGCCAGAGTATATACCCTGCACCCAAATATGACACCTGAAGGTTGTATAGAATGCAATGTTTCTCCTATCGTGTGAAACCTCGAAAAGATATGAAGAAGAAACATGTGTCGCTTGAATTTAGTGCAAAGTTAATACAAAATGTTCAACAATGTTTGAATGTGACACTTCGCAACCTCTGTTTTAATTTTATTTAACTCAAATATAGCCTTTTGATGTTATAAATTCAGAAGTACCATCATCTTTTTGCATCTTTTTTTGTTGTAATCGAAAAAAATGATTAATTTTGCAATCGAAAGGATGCTGAAAGTATCCTAAACTATTCAGCCGCAAATCCACAAAAACGAACAGTTATGACATACGCCATTGTCACGATTCTGATAATCAGTTTATTCCTGATAGCAACAGAACGCCTGACCAACATCAATAAGGCCGCGGTATCTGTCTTTGCCTGCACAGTGGGCTGGGTTCTCTATGTCTGCTTCGGTTCCGATTTCGTTGCCAGTCAGCATTCTGCAGAATACCTGTCTTTCCTTGATGGTGTCACATCCAACAGCACCGCAGTCAAGATGTACATTTCCCAAAACATTTTTCTACCTTATATAGGACATGCTGCAGAAATAGTGCTTTTCCTACTGGCAACAATGAATATTGTCAATATCCTATACAATAATGGGTGTTTTGATTTCCTCACCATTTGGATACGCACCAAAAACAGCAAGTTGCTACTATGGAAACTAACGGCAGTAGCCTTCTTTATGTCAGCCAATCTTGACAACACAGCAACTATCGTCATAATGCTTACAGTGACGAACGCCATACTTATACATACAAAAGACCGTATGCTATATGGCTCCATGGTATTGACAGCCGTCAGTTTCGGTGGCGCTCTCACAGTAATAGGTAACCCAATAGGTCTTGTCCTATGGAACAAAGGGGCCATCACCGCCACAGACTATACTCTGTCCATGTTTTTGCCTTGCCTACTGGCATGGATTCTACCGACAGCATTCATGACGATGAAAATGCCCGAGACAGTGGAGGTAGAACGTTCTTCACTGCCTTACCGTGGTGATGACACCATGCTGAACGTGTGGCAGCGATTGGTTATGTTCCTTGTCGGCATAGGGGGATTGTGGTTCATCCCAACGTTTCATGACATAACGAAACTGCCACCATTCCTCGGTGCGCTATGTGTACTGAGCCTGCTATGGATTGTCAATGAACTGTTCAACAGAAAACTTTTCAATGTAGAAAGAGGCCTACGCTATGACATTCCTCAAATAATGCAATACAACACCATACAAGAGATACTATATATAATAGGTGTAATTCTTGCTTTAGGCGTAGTCACAGAGACCGGAGCAATGTCCTGGCTGTCACAGCAGATTGACATCTTCGTCGGCAACGTATGGGGAATAGGAGTATTGACAGCCCTTGCAAGCACCGTGTTGGACAATTTCGCTTCCTTCATGACAATGGTATCCCTACATGACGTTTCACCTACTGACATGTATTACGGTATAGGCGGAGCATATTGGAAGATGCTGTCTTTTGGCTCCACTGTCGGTGGAAGCATATTTTGCATAGGCTCCATTGCCGGCGTTGTGATGATGCAAAGACAAGGAGTCTCACTAAAATGGTACATCAAGCACATAACACCAATTACACTCACAGCTGGCATTATAGCATTCATTGTGCTGTGCATACAACTGCAAAGCTAACAGCATTGCACAGACCTTCTGTGTCATCAACTTACAAGTGATAAAGGATAACAAATATAAAGTAAAAAGATTAATTCACTTAACAAAAACATTATTCGCTATGGAAAAGATTAAAACTATAGGTATCTTGACCTCCGGAGGCGATGCTCCAGGGATGAATGCCGCCATACGTGCCGTTACACGTGCCGGCATTTACAGCGGTTTCAATATCAAGGGCATCTACCGTGGTTGGGACGGCCTTATAAAAGACGATGTACGGACTTTCACCACAGAAAACGTCAGCGGCATCATAACCCAGGGCGGCACGATTCTCAAGACAGCCCGTTCCAAGGAGTTCATGACTCCTGAGGGTAGGCAGAAAGCCTACGAGAACCTTGTAAAGGAAGAGATAGATGCACTCGTCATCATCGGCGGCAATGGTTCCCTGACAGGTGCAAAGATTTTCGCACAGGAATACGATGTATGTTGTATCGGGCTTCCTGGCACTATAGACAACGACCTGTATGGAACAGATGCAACAATAGGGTATGACACAACAATGAATACAATCATGGAATGTGTTGACCGCATCCGTGATACCGCACAAAGCCATGAGCGGATATTCTTCATAGAAGTCATGGGACGTGACGCCGGATTTCTCGCACAGAACTCTGCCATCGCCTGCGGTGCCGAAGCGGCCATCATTCCGGAAGAGGCTACCGATGAAGACCAACTTGCGGAATTCATGAAACGTGGCATACGCAAATCAAAAAGGTCCTGCATTGTCATTGTCTCAGAATCACCGAAGTGTGGTGCCATGTATTATGCTGACCGTGTAAAAAACGAGTTTCCTGGATACGATGTACGAGTATCAATCCTCGGTCATCTCCAGCGTGGAGGCAGCCCTACTGCACGCGATAGGATTCTTGCCAGCAGAACAGGTGTTGGCGCAATAGAAGCAATAATGCAGGGACAACGTAACATCATGATAGGAGTACGGGACAATGAAGTGGTCTACATTCCTTTCTCCGAGGCAATACGCTCAGACAAGCCTCTCGATAAAAAATTATTCAAGGTTCTCAATGAACTGAGTATCTAACAAGAACATGGTGGTTTAGTCGCTTCGTTATATGCATAACGACAGCTACTAATCCACCTTTTTCAATAAGAAGCATAACGACTGTGACAACAAACAACAAGAACAACGGCATCCTTTTACTCATCACTGCATTTCTGTCATTACTCCCTTGCACCCTGTACGCTGGTGATTTCACACTCGGTGCTGACATCAGTTGGGCTACAGAAATGGAGAGTAAAGGCGAGAAACTCTATAATTACAAGGGAGATGAACGTGAAGCATTCCAGTTGATAAAAGAAATGGGACTGAAGGCTGTACGGCTCCGTGTATGGGTAAACCCAGAGAAACACGGCAACTGGTGCAGCAAGGAGGACGTTCTAGCAAAGGCAAAAAGAGCACAGGCACTAGGAATGGACATCATGATTGATTTCCATTACAGCGACTGGTGGGCTGACCCTGCCAAGCAAAACATACCGGAGGCCTGGGCTAAACACAAATACAAACAAATGCTTACAGATGTTGCCACACACACCACAGAGGTGCTGACGCTCCTGAAGGACAACGGCATCAATGTGAAATGGGTGCAGGTCGGCAATGAGACATCCAACGGAATGCTATGGTCTGTAAAAACAAATGCTACTACAGGATGGGAGGAAAAGGACGAAAACGGCAACACTACCATAACGCAAAGCATGGGGCACATAGAAAAGAACCCTGAACAATACGCTGGATTCATCAAAGCCGGATATGAAGCGGTAAAGACGGTATATCCGGATGCCAAGGTGATAGTACATCTTGACAACGGCTACAATAATTCCATGTACAACAAGAACCTTGATATCTTACGCGATAACGGCGCAAAGTGGGACATCATAGGCATGTCACTCTATCCTTATTGGGCAAGAAACTACGAAGCGTCAGCACCACGTCTCTTTGCCGAATGCCTGCGCAACATAAAGTCGTTGGTAAAGAAATATGGTACTGATGTAATGATTGTAGAGACAGGTTTTGAGGTAAACGATCAGGAACCGTGGGTCATGGAGGCTGGCAGGGAACAACTGTCAGAACTTATACGCCTATGCAAGACCTCCACTGACGGGCACTGCCTTGGCATATTCTATTGGGAACCGACATGCAGGCCTAAAGACTACAAACTCGGAGCGTTCACCAATGACGGACATCCTACATCCATCATGCGTGCTTTCACTACCGCCATCATGAACAGCCAATTGGATATCACACCCGAAATGAGGAAAGAGATAATATATGACCGCCCACTCGTGAAGTTGGAAACGACAGAGGGA
>CAZPNC010000075.1:0-8925 GCA_964587945.1 uncultured Prevotella sp.
GCTTGGGGTTCGAACCCAAGACCCCCACATTAAAAGTGTGATGCTCTACCAACTGAGCTAGCAGGTCAACCCTTGATTATGACTTACGTGAAGCATTGCTTCTCGAAAGCGAGTGCAAAATTACTAAAAAAGTTCGAGACGGCAAAAGAATTGTGAAAAGATGTTGTAGTGTTATATTTTTTTAACTAACAAGCATTGGAATACGAAAGAATTTCGTACCTTTGTCACAAAAACAAGGATATTATGATTGAAGGACCCATAACATTTGACCGCATAGCCCGATGGGGGTTGGTGACAGGAGGCTTCGTGGTAGCTTTCATTATATTGGACTATCTCAGTGCAGTACTGTTGCCTTTCTTTGTCGCATGGCTCTTCGCCTACTTGCTTTATCCACTGGTAAAGTTCATACAATACCGTATGAAGGTAAGAATCAGGGCCGTGAGCATAGTACTGGCAATGATTGCCTGCATCACGGTTCTGGGTGGAGTGCTATGGCTGATAATTCCACCGATGATAGAACAGTTCGGCAAATTCACCACCCTCGCCACGCGATACCTGCACCATGCCACGCATATCAGCAGTTTTCCGGAAGCCATACAGTGGTGGCTGAACGAGAACAGTACGGAGATTGAGAAATATCTCAGGTCTGACAATTTCTCCGCCACAATGAAAGAGACGGCTCCGCGGCTGTTCAACGTTTTGGGAGAGACCATGAGCATAATAATAAGTATCATTGCATCGTGCATCACTCTGCTGTATATGTTCTTTATCCTCCTTGACTACGAGAACCTTTCAGAGAATTGGGTGAAGATTTTTCCGAAGAAGGCACGCCCCTTTTGGAAGGAGCTAATGAAGGATGTGGAGAATGCCCTGAACAATTATATCCGCGGGCAAGGACTTGTTGCCTTGACAATGGGTATATTGTTCTGCATAGGTTTCACCATAATAGGTTTTCCTATGGCTATCGGTCTGGGCATATTGATAGGGATATTGGACATGGTGCCATACTTACATACTTTCGCATTGATTCCAACTGCCTTTCTCGCTGCCATGAAGGCGGCAGACACCGGACAGAATTACTGGGTGGTATTGGCTTCGGCTGTAGCGGTATTCTGTATTGTACAGATAATAATAGATGCCATTGTGACTCCAAAAATCATGGGGCATAAATTAGGGCTTAACCCTGCCGTACTGTTACTCTCCCTATCTGTGTGGGGTGCTTTGTTAGGTTTCATCGGGCTTATCATGGCTCTTCCCGCCACAACCATCATAATCGCATACTGGAAGAAATATGTGACGAAGGAGGAGGAAGAGAAAGGGAGTTAATGGATATTGTGGAGTTAAGGGAGTTAAAGGAGTTAAAGGAGTTAAAGGAGTTAAGGGAGTTAAAGGAGTTAAGGGAGTTAAAGGAGTTAAAGGAGTTAAGGGAGTTAAGGGAGTTAAAGACAATACTTTTCCTCGTTTAAATACTTTTCTTCATCTAAACACTTCTCATCGTTTAAATACTTCTCATCGTTTAACAACCATCCATACATTTGTCCTTAACTACTTTAACTCCTTTAACTCCCTTAACTCCACAATATCCCTTAACTCCACAATATCCCTTAACTCCCTTAACTCTACAATACATATAAACCAAACAAACAAAACGACTATGCTTTACCTCATTCCAACACCGGTAGGCAATATGGAGGACATGACTTTCAGGGCAGTAAGACTGTTGAAAGAAGCGGACCTCATACTCTGCGAGGACACACGGACAAGCGGAATATTGCTGAAACATTTCGACATCAAGGATAAACACCTTATGGCTCACCACAAATTCAACGAACATGGCACAACAAAAGCCATAGTGGAACATTTGAAGGGTGGCGAGAATGTGTGTCTGATAACCGATGCCGGCACACCGGGCATCAGTGACCCCGGATTCTATCTTGTCAGAGATGCGATAGCAGCGGGAATTGAAGTGTTGACGCTACCGGGGGCAACGGCATTTGTTCCGGCACTGGTAAGCAGCGGACTGCCATGCGACAAATTCTGCTTTGAAGGCTTCCTGCCACAGAAGAAGGGCAGACAGACACGCCTTGAGGAACTGACCAAGGAGCCACGCACAATGATATTCTATGAATCTCCACGCAGAGTAGTGAAGACATTGGAACAGTTTTGCGAATTCTTCGGAGAGGAAAGAAGGGTCAGTGCATGCCGCGAAATATCCAAAGTGTATGAAGAGAGCGTGCGAGGCACGGCGAAAGAGGTGATGGAGCATTTCATAAACACGGAGCCGAGGGGCGAGTTCGTTATCATTGTCAGCGGATGCACAGACGAAGAAGACTATGCCACGAAGGCTGACTTGAAAGGTAGAAGGAATGAGAAACCGGCCAAAGAGAGCAAATACCAACGCAAGATAAGAGAACGCGAGGAACAGGATGGAGAAGCTGCTACACTACACATGGAAGCATAGAATGCTGCCTATGGCCGCACTGCACACCACGGACGGACGTGAGGTGGAGGTGATTGACCCCGGACTGTACAACCGTAGCGATGCCGGACCGGACTTCTTCAATGCCAAGATAAAGATGGAAGGGATGCTATGGGTGGGCAACGTGGAGTTGCACACAAAGGCAAGCGACTGGTATCGCCACCACCATGACACAAATGCGGCCTATGATAATGTAATACTGCACGTGGTGGAAGAGGCGGACATGGACGTGGAAACGTCACAGGGGAAAACGCTCCCCGCTATTGTCATACCTGTACCAGACTGCCTTAAAAAGAATTTCAAGGAACTGCTGCACACAGACAGATACCCTCCATGCTACAAGATAATACCATCACTGCCGTCACTGAAGACACATTCATGGCTTAGCGCACTGCAAACGGAGCGGCTGGAGCAAAAGACAACAGCGATGGTGGAACGTGTGAAGGCTATGGGAGGGTCATGGGAAGATGGGTATTTCGCTACTCTTGCCCGCAACTACGGTTTCGGAATCAATGGCGAAGCATTCGACACATGGGCAAAAGTGATGCCGATGAAAGCGGTGGCTCATCACAGAGATGACCTGTTTCAGATTGAGACAATGTTCTTAGGGCAGGCTGGGCTGTTGGAGAAAGCAGATGATAAATACCGTAAAGAGTATGAATATCTGCAACGTAAGTTTAATCTTGAGCCCATGAATGCTACACAATGGCGATACCTTCGCACCCGCCCTCAGAACTTCCCGCATATCAGACTGCTGCAACTTGCAAAGATGTATTACGAACACCGCACCGGCCTAAGCGAGCTCCTTGCCTGCAATGACATCAAGGCAATAGGCGAATTATATGGTATAAAGGGAGCAAAACTGGAACTGTTGGTCATCAATACCGCCGTGCCGACAATCTTTGCCTATGGCATGCACCATGCCAAGGAACATTTGTGTGAACGTGCCTACAATCTGTTGGAATTGCTGAAGGCCGAGAACAACAACATTGTACGTATGTGGGCAGAATGTGGTCTGGAGGTTAACGACGCCGGAGGGTCACAGGCTCTGATACAGTTGAAGAAGGAATACTGCGACCACAAGAATTGCCTACGGTGCAGATTCGGCTATGAATATCTAAAAGGTGAGACGATGAAAACATAAAACATTACCTTTACCATTTACTATCTCACCATGTCACACTTATAAGACACAGTTTTATTTTCACCCAATCATCTTTTATTCTTTTCATTTTTATAGACCTATGGTTCTAAACTACATTTTCGTTTCCTTTTTCCTTATCGCATTTGTGATAGGCTTGTTCCGCCTTATATTCATGGGCGACGCAGAGGTTTTCCCTGCAATGATGAACTCAACGTTCGACTCGGCCAAGACGGCTTTCGAGATTTCACTCGGTCTTACCGGCGTATTATCGCTTTGGCTCGGTATAATGAAGATTGGCGAAAAGGGCGGCGTGGTCAACGTCATAGCACGGATACTGTCGCCGGTGTTCAGCAAACTATTCCCTGACATACCCAAAGGGCATCCCGTTACAGGCAGTATCTTCATGAATATCGCCGCAAATATGCTGGGACTTGACAATGCCGCCACTCCATTGGGACTGAAGGCGATGGAACAAATGCAGCAGATTAACGAGGAACGTAACAACGAATGGAAAGCGAAGAATGCTGCACTGCCCGATGTAGAGGCACGGGTGGCAGACAGAAACGTCACCGCCACCAACCCGATGATAATGTTTCTGGTGCTGAACACATCAGGATTGACAATCATCCCGGTAAGCATCATGGTATACAGGGCGCAGATGGGTGCCGCACAACCAACGGATATATTCATTCCTATCCTCATAGCCACATTCTTCGCAACACTTGCAGGCATAATCTTCACAAGTCTTTACCAACGGATAAACCTTCTGAACAAGGTCATGCTGCTGACACTTGGCGGCATGATAGCGGCAGTATGTGCCCTCATCTGGGGTTTCTCACAGATGGACAAAGAGACAATGAACACCGCGAGTACAAGCATCGCCAACGTACTTCTGATGACGATTATCGTCGGTTTCATCGGTGCCGGCATATATAAGAAGGTGAATGTATATGAGGCTTTCATAGAGGGAGCGAAGGAAGGCTTCAGCACTGCCGTCCGTATCATACCTTACCTTGTGGCCATTCTTGTAGGTATCGGCGTATTCCGGACATCCGGTGCTATGGATGCCATTATAGAAGGAGTAAAATGGTGTGTAGCATCATGCGGCATGAACACAGACTTTGTGGGAGCATTGCCAACAGCATTGATGAAACCTCTTTCCGGAAGCGGAGCGCGAGGCATGATGGTTGATGCCATGACCACTTACGGTGCAGACTCCTTTATAGGACGTTTGAGTTGCATTTTCCAAGGTTCTACCGATACCACTTTCTACATACTGGCCGTCTATTTCGGTAGTGTCGGCATACGTAAGACACGTCATGCCGTTGCCTGCGGACTTCTTGCTGACCTGTTCGGCGTTGTCGCCGCAATATCCGTGGCATATCTTTTCTTCGGATAAGAGGCTTGTTGCCGCCACAAAAGGACCTTATGAATCTAATTGTTCTTTCTGTAACTCCATATAGCCAGGCTCCATGTCACCACGGCATAGGTTGCCAATGCGAAGAAATGCGGCAGAAGGTCGGTCAGGGAACTGCCCTTTAGGTATAGCGCACGCATCACTTCAATGAAATATCTCAACGGATTCACCGTCGTTATCGCCTTTGCCCACGATGGCATTCCGGCAATAGGGGTCAGCAGTCCACTCATAAGTATGAAGATTACGAGGAAGAAAAACATAACCAGTGCTGCCTGCTGGGTGGTGTCTGAATAGTTGGAGACAATAAGACCAAGACTTGACACCACAAGGATAAAGAGTGAGGCGAACAGGAATATCACCGCAATATTGCCGGCTGGTACCTGCCCGTATACCAAGAAGGCAAGCAACATGGCGTATGCAAGGAGTACAAGTCCTACGCACCAGTATGGTATAAGTTTGGAAAGTATGAATTCAAATCTTCCGACCGGCGTCACATTCATCTGTTCAATGGTTCCCTTTTCCTTCTCGCCTACAATGTTCAAGGCCGGAAGGAAGCCCATTGTGAGAATCAGCAGCATTGCCATCAATGCCGGAACCATGAAAGCCCGGTAGTCAAGGGTACCGTTAAACAGATAGCGTGGCACCACATCAAAACCCTGCAACGTGGTGTTTCCAGAAGAATAGCCATTCTCTTCCCGCAATTCTGCGGAGTAACCGGCTATAATCTGGGCAAGATACGAACTGCCAAGCCCCGCTTTTACACCATTGACGGCATTGGCGGAAATCATGATATGGCTATTTCCCTCACGTATCAGATTACGTTCAAAGTCTGGCTCTATCTCTATTATGAAATCCGCCCTGCCTGCTTCCATGCTGTGCAGGGCCTTATTATATGACGAAGCGGTGGCAGTGAGTGTGAAATAATGCGATGCAGACATCTTATGCGTCAGCCGTTCCGACCACGAACTGCGGTCATTGTCAACGACAATGATTTTCAAGTCCTTCACCTCCTGCGTGGCAGTACGCGGCATGACGGTTATCATGCCGATAGGAAGCAGTACGAATACCACGGGCAGGATGGCGTTACGCATCATCTGCTTAAATTCTTTTTCAAGAAGATACCTTATAACCATAATCTATAATCTATAACCTTGTCTTGAACATTCTCCACGAAATGACAAGCAATACCAATGCCATTCCGCCGAGAATCAATGTCTCCTTCATAACGTATATCATAGGCGCGCCCTGTATCATCAGCCTGCGTGCTACCTCAACATACCATCTTGCCGGCACAATGCAGGACACCCGCTGCAACGCAACGGGCATACTCTCGATAGGAAAGGCAAGGCCGGACAGATATACCGTCGGCACAATGAGCAGCAAAGACAGCAGCATTGCCGCCAACTGGCTGTTGGCCACGGTGGAGATGAACAATCCTAACAACAGAGCCACAACGATATAAAGCAGCGTTATAGCCACAAGCCCCACAAGACTGCCCGCTATCGGGATATGAAGCAGAAACACTGACAATATAAGTATGGTGGCAAGGTTGGCACATGATATAACAAAATACGGTACAAGCTTTGCCAACACTATGACTATCGGAGACAATGGCGATGCGAGCAATATCTCCATTGTACCCATTTCCTTTTCTTTCACAATGGCAATGCTCGTCATCATGGCGCAGATAAGTATAAGTATCATACCTATCACACCCGGAACAAAGTTGTATTCGCTCTTACTCTGCGGGTTATACAGCATTCTCGTGACAGGTATTATATTCATCTGCGGCTTTACTCCATGCTGTTCGGCATACCCTTGCACAAAGCCTGCCAGTACCTGTTGGGCATATTCTGTCCTTACGGAAGCCTGATTAGGCTCTGAACCGTCCGTAAGTATCTGCACCTCGGCACCTCCAGAGTGGGTTATCTTCTCCGCGAAATGGTCATTGAAGGCTATCACCATATCCACTTTGCCTTCCAAAAACAGGCTGTTCACGGTAGAAGCGTCCTTCACATCGTCCACAATGGTAAAGTATTTGTTGCTTGCTATATGTTCACGGATGAGCGTCGTGACCTCGTCTTTGGAATAGTCGAGGATGGCAACACGGGAATCTTTCACCTCCGTCGTTATGGCAAAACCGAATAGTATAATCATCACAACGGGCATAACGAGCAATATCAGCATCGTCCGGCGGTCACGCGAGATGTGCATAAACTCTTTTCTTACGAAAGAACCAAACTGTTTCATGATTTATTGGTTGGGGGTTATGGGTTATTGGTTGGGGGTCTTTAGGGTGATAGGTTGCGATATTGTCCAATTATTAAAAGCCCGATAACCCACAACCCATAACCAAGTGCAGCGCAACCACATTCATGTTCTCTGTGCCTTTCTGGCCAGTTTCATGAACACATCATACATAGTCGTCACGCCAAACGTGCGTTTCAGTTCCGCTGGCGTATCGAGTGCCTCTATCTTTCCGTCCACCATTATACTGACACGGTCACAATATTCTGCCTCATCCATATAGTGTGTGGTAACAAACACGGTTATCCCACGGTCTGCCGCACCGTATATCATCTCCCAGAACTGTCTTCGCGTCACCGGGTCTACACCTCCCGTAGGCTCATCAAGGAACACAATCTTAGGATTATGGAATATACTTAACGAAAACGCAAGTTTCTGTTTCCACCCCAAAGGCAAAGAAGATACTCTGGCATTGCGTTCCGAAGTGAAACCAAGTTCAGCAAGAATCAAGGTCGCCTTATCGCGAATGGCCCTGTCTGTCATGCCATAAATGCCGCCGAAGAGCCGAAGATTCTCATAAACCGTCAGGTCATCATAAAGCGAGAACTTCTGACTCATATAGCCGATATTCTTCTTTACCTCCTCCGCCTGACAGTAAACGTCGTACCCTGCTACCGATGCCTTGCCTGCAGAAGGACGGCTCAACCCGCACAACATACGCATGGCAGTGGTCTTTCCTGCGCCATTAGCACCGAAGAAGCCGAATATCTCGCCCTCTCTCACCTTGAAAGTGATGTGGTTTGTTGCAATAAAGTCACCGAACTGTTTGGTAAGTCCCTCCGCTTCTATAACGTACTTATCTGTCATCTGCTATACATCTCCTTTCTTTTTCATCAGCGACATGAAGCAATCTTCTATCGTTGCCCTAATCTGTTGCACGCTTACACCACCATGTCCCCTACCCTTCAGATAGTCTGCCATGGCCTGTTGCTGTGCTGTTTCCTTTACAGTAACATGAAAAGTCTCACCGAACGAGAATACTGTCTTAACATCCTTATTGTCCCGAAGGTCTCCAAGCAGACGGTGCATATCGTCACTACGCACTGCCCACAGCGTGTCAATATAAGAGGAAATGATACCTTGCGGAGTATCAATGCACATAAATTCTCCGTTTTGTATCAGGGCTATGCGGTCGCACAGCATTGCCTCGTCCATGTAAGGTGTGGACACGATTACGGTTATGCCATACTGTTTCTTCAGTTTCTTCAGCATGTTCCAGAACTCCATACGCGACACCGGGTCAACGCCAGTGGTGGGTTCATCAAGGAACAACACCCTTGGAGCATGGATAAGGGCACAACATAATGCCAGTTTCTGCTTCATTCCACCAGACAGCTTGCAGGCTTTCCGTTTCTTGAAAGGTTCTATCTGACGATATATGTCTTCCACAAGATGGTAATTCTCGCTTATAGTAGTGTTGAATATAGTGGCAAAGAACTCCAGATTCTCTTCCACAGAGAGGTCGGGATATAGCGAAAATCTACCGGGCATATAACCTATGCACCTACGGATTGCCCTATAATCCTTCACCACATCCAGCCCATCCACCGTGGCACTGCCGCCGTCTGCCAGCAACAA
>CAZPNC010000076.1:0-8439 GCA_964587945.1 uncultured Prevotella sp.
TGATAACACCAACGGTGTCAACGGACAATGGACTTCGCCGTGGAGGGTAATCGTCATTGGCGACAAAAGGGACGTTATAGAATCAACACTCGTCACAGACGTCAGTGCGCCTTGCCGGCTTAAAGACACGTCTTGGATTAAGCCGGGGGGTGTGTCATGGATATATTGGGCTTACAATCATGGGTCAAGGGATTTCAAAATTGTAAAGCAATATATTGATATGGCCGTCACTTTGAACCTGCCTTATGTTCTCATTGATGCAGAATGGGACGAGATGGGCAATGGCGGAACTGTGGAAGATGCGTTGGAATATGCCAAGGCAAAGAATGTAAAGGTCATCCTGTGGTACAACTCCTCTACTGCATGGAAGAAGAATGCAGGGGCTCCGGGACCTCACGAGCGTCTTAACACCCCAGAAAACAGGGAGAAAGAGTTCGCATGGTTAGAGCAGGCAGGAGTGTCCGGAGTAAAGATCGACTTCTTCTCCGGTGACAGGCAAAAGACAATGGAGTATTGCATAGACCTGTTGGAGTGCGCAGCAAAACACCATCTGCTCGTCAATTTCCACGGAGCCACAATACCACGCGGTTGGCAACGGACCTATCCTAACCTCATGTCGGTAGAAGCCGTATATGGTGCAGAGTGGTATAACAATCTACCCGTATTGACAAACAAGGCCGCTGCCCACAATGCCACTCTGCCATTTACACGCAATGTCATAGGCTCCATGGATTATACGCCTTGCACTTTCTCTGATTCACAGCATCCGCACATCACCACCAACGCCCATGAACTGGCACTACCCGTACTGTTTGAGTCCGCATTACTGCATTGGGCTGACAAACCGGAGAGTTATCTCGCACAACCCAAGGAGGTACAGATGTTCATAGGAGCATTGCCTACGACGTGGGACGAGACACGGTTCCTGTCCGGCTATCCCGGTGAAAGCGTGGTAATGGCACGCAGAAAGGGAGACACATGGTATGTAGCAGGAATCAATGGCACGGACAAACCCGATACACTGCCAGCAGACTTGTCATCTATAAAGAAGAAAATAAAATCCTGCATGATATTTGCCGACAGCGGCAACAAGAACACTCCATGGCACATCACAACGATGAAAGGAAAATACCCCAAAGCCATTGACTGCCAGGCAAGGGGCGGATTCGTAATGATAATCAAATAAAACAAATAGTAAACGATGAGAAACAAAATTCTATGCTTCATGCTGACCATGGCAACTGTTACCGCCAGTGCGCAGCAGACATTAAACATGCCGATAGTCCAGACCAAGTATACCGCTGACCCTGCACCATACGTGCATGGAGATACCGTCTACCTTTACACCACACACGATGAAGACGACGCAGAAGGCTTTATGATGCGCGACTGGTTACTCTACACTTCCACCGACATGGTGAACTGGCAAGACCGCGGCATTGTCGCTTCTTTGAAAGATTTCAAATGGTATAAAGGCAACAACGGGGCATGGGCGGAATGCGTTGTGGAACGTAACGGCAAATGGTACATGTACTGCCCTATCCACGGTAACGGCATTGGCGTATTGGTATCGGATTCTCCTTTCGGTCCGTTCAAAGACCCGTTAGGCAAACCTCTGGTGTGGCAGAAAGACAGTTGGGACGACATTGACCCGTCAGTTTTTATTGATGACGACGGCCAGGCATACATGTATTGGGGCAACCCCAACGTCTATTGCGTGAAACTTAACGCTGACATGGTTTCATACTCTGGCGAAATAATGAAGTTGCCACACATAGAGGACTATCAGGAAGGCCCCTGGTTCTACAAGCATGACGGCAACTATTATCTGGCATACGCCTCTACCTGTTGCCCGGAAGGCATAGGTTACGCCATGAGCAAGGGCCCTCAAGGCCCATGGGAATACAAAGGTCACATCATGAACCATACACCACAGACACGAGGCAACCATCCCGGCATAATAGACTATAAGGGGAAATCATATTGTTTCGGCCTGAACTATGACCTTTTCCGCCTTCAGACAAGCCGTCATGCAGAGCGACGCTCCGTGTCTGCGGCTGAAATGTCATACAATGCAGACGGAACAATACAGGAGCTGCCTTATTTCCACGATTGCAAACTAAATCAAATAGAGAATTTCAACCCTTACCGCAAGGTTGAAGCCGAAACAATGGCTTGGGGATACGGACTCAAGACAACTACCAAAAGCTCATGGGCAAAAGACCATTGGAACCAGTTGGTGACAGACATTGACGATGGAGAGTACCTTATGCTCAAGGGAGTTGATTTCGGCACCGGGGCTTCCGGGTTCACCATCTCCGCATCAAGCCATCTGTATGGAGGCACAATAGAGATACGTCTCGACTCCTGTGAAGGTGTATGTATAGGCAATATCGTCATAGGCAACACTAAAGACGAACTGAGAAAATTCTCTATACGCACCAGCAAGGCAAAGGGCGTACACGACCTTTATTTCCTGTTCAAAGGCAGCAAACAGCAAAAGCAGAATCTATTCTCACTTGACTGGTGGCAGTTCGAGAAATAACAAGAACAGACATGAATAAGACTTTCTATACCATCCTCTGCCTCTGTGCCATAAGCACAACGGCTTTGGCACAGCAGCTGAAAGTGGATTTCATAACGTCCTCTATCGTAAGACTGCAATGGGTGGCAGAAGGCGGTGTGAAAGACAATGGTACCGGTGTATGTATATATCCCAAAAAGAATGTAAAGGTAAGACAGCACAAGACCGGAACCGCACTCGAATACACCTCGTCCGACCTTATTGTAAAGGTTGACAAGGCAACTTCGGCTGTCACATTCATCGACCGTCAGACAGGAAACGTATTGCTTCAGGAAGATGCCCGGCTTCCACATGAAGCAGAATCCGTCGTTCAGGAACGCATAGCCTATGACGACAAGTCGGCCCGCATGGTAGAAACGGCAAACGGAAAAGTGACTGTCAAGGACATAGTACGCAGAGATACCATAGGCACAAGTACACGCTATCGCGTACATTTCACCTGTAATGCAGGTAATGCTTTCTATGGATTAGGCTGCCAGATGGAGGACTTCATGAACCTGCGCGGAAAGACCCTGTGGCTAACCCAGCATAATCTTAAAGCCATGGTACCCATGCTTCTCTCCCCAAACGGCTTCGGGTTGTTGTTTGATGCAGGATGCGCCATGAAATTCCGTTCCGTTACATCCCCCGACAAAGCAGGCTGCGACACCACAACCATGCAGTTAGAGGCAGCACAGGAACTGGACTACTACTTCATAAAAGGCCGGCGGATGGACGATATTGTGGCAGGCTACCACTATCTTACAGGAAAAGTCTCCTTGATGCCGCGCTACCTGTTCGGCTACACACAGTCAAAGGAACGCTACGTTTCATCAGACGACATTATCAATACTCTAAGGGAATACCGTCATCGGCATGTTCCCATCGACATGATTGTGCAGGACTGGAACTATTGGCCGGAGGGATGGGGCTACATGAAGATGAATCCGAAGTACTATCCAAACCCAAAGGCTCTTGCAGACTCTGTACATGCCATGCACGCCAGACTGATGGTAAGTATATGGCCTAATCCACAATACTGCCCGCAAGAGCGCGATTTCCGCAACCGCGGATTCATGCTTGAGCATTCTGTCTACGACGTTTTCAACCCTGAAGCCAGACGACTCTATTGGGAATATGCCTATAATGAGTTTTTCTCAAAAGGGTTTGACGCTTGGTGGTGTGATAGCAGTGAACCGCTTGACGGCGACTGGAACAACATACCTGGACCGAAGAACGGCATAGCCTATGGTTGGAACGACCAAGAACGCCGTTGGAACCTTAACAAGGACATTCTCAGTGATGCCCTCGGAGCGGAGCGTAGCAGTCTGTATTCTCTCTACCATTCACGTGGTATCTACGAGAACCAGCGGCTAACGACAAGCGAAAAACGTGTAGTCAACCTCACACGCAGCTCATACGCAGGCCAGCAGCGTTACTCCACCATCGTGTGGAACGGTGACACGCATGCCTCATGGGAATCTTTCAGACAGCAGATCCCGGCAGGATTGAACTATATGGCCACGGGAAACCCGTACTGGACGGTGGACGTAGGATCTTTTTTCACCCGCAACGATGGACGGAGATGGTTCTATACCGGCGAATTCCAGAACGGAGTAAAGGACGATGCATATAAAGAATACTATACACGTATGTTCCAATGGGCTACATTCCTGCCTATGCTTA
This sequence comes from uncultured Prevotella sp., assembly GCA_964587945.1. Lineage (GTDB taxonomy): Bacteria > Bacteroidota > Bacteroidia > Bacteroidales > Bacteroidaceae > Prevotella. Next base: position 4,250 of record CAZPNC010000076.1, read on the forward strand.
GAAGCCATGGCAGCGACACTCCACGTGAGATATGGCAGTTCGGAGAACCGGGGACACCGTATTATGATGCTATACTACGGATGATAAACATCCGTTACTCCCTGATACCATACATATACAGCCTTGCAGCAAAACAGACTGCCGACAGTTACACAATGGCCCGGATGCTGGCCTTTGATTACCCTGACGACCCGACCGTACTCGACCTCAAGGATGAATATATGTTCGGAGACTTCCTTATATGCCCTGTCACGCATCCTCTTGGCGAGAAGCGTTCACGGCAGGTCTATCTGCCCAAGGGAAACAAGTGGGTTGACCATTGGACAGGCCAAATATATAACGGTGGACAATGGATTGAGAAAGCGGCAGAAATAAGCACACTGCCTGTCTTCATCAAGGCGGGAAGCATCATACCGACAACAGAAACGGCTGAGTATTCTGCCGCACAAGCCGGGAAACCGGTAACCATCGGAATATATCCGGGCAAAGACTGCAACTTTGAACTATATGAAGATGAAGGCGACAACTACAATTACGAACACGGAGCGTATTCCAAGATACCATTCGTATGGAACGAGAAAAGGCAGACACTGACCATCGGACAACGCCAAGGTTCATTCAACGGTATGGCGGAATGCCGCACCTTTATCGTCAAGACACCTGCATTACAGAAGGAAATACGATATGACGGCAAGCAAACCATAGTGGATTGCCAGCACTGATTATTACATACAAAAGCCCCTCCCCTGACCTTTCAACGCATAAGCTTGACAGATTTCGGGAGGGGCTTTCTGTATATACAGGGGAATTGCCCTGCATTTACTCCTCAAAGTCCAGACAAGTGCGCTGGACTGTATAAGGGCGCACCTTGGTATCGGCCACCTCAACGTGTGCAGGATGCACGGCATACGCCTTCAGTGCCTCGAAAGACTCAAGGGTACTGTCAAGCATCACGTCACAGTTGGACGTTGCAAGCCGCCCGTCTACATTCACCTTTATATCCAGTAGGCCGGGAACCTTGCCCTGCAAATCTTCAAGACCATTCTTGATATCAGACTTTACTTTCTGTTTCTCCTCCACGGAGAGTTCTGGATTGAGCGTCCAGAGGATAATGTGTTTTACCATCTTATTTCTATATTAACATTTCTGTGACGAACACCACAACGCAGCAGATGGCCGCGACGGGAAACAGTCCCAGACCATACATGGCAGCAAGAAGCCCTGACACCAGCGCAAGCACTCCTGCCACAGGCGACTGTGTGGCCTCGACAATAGCAGGAAACGTCATCACGGCAAGTGTAACGTATGGCACATAATGCAGGAAACTGCGAACGAACGTGTTACGTATTCTGCCACGGATGAGTACCATAGGTATGACACGGATAAGATTCGTTACAAGAATCATTATCGCAATGTATATCAGTATTCTTACATTCATTGTCTTTCACTTTCCTCATTTGCGCCGACTGGCTTACATATAGCCGCAACGGCAGATATCAGCACCGTCAGGATGATGGTCCGTGTGCCGCCACTCAATTCGGATACAACAGGCATAACGGCACAAAGGCCGCTTAACACAAAACTGCCAATGACGGCCAGACCGACAGCCTTGTCTTTACGTGAAGGCGGAACAATGATGGCAAGGAACATGCCATAAAGAGCCACACTGAGTGCTGAGACTATATTGACAGGCAGAATGTCTCCGGCTATTATGCCTGAGGCCGTGCCTGAGGCCCAGCAAAAAGCAGACAAAAGGGCGGCTCCGAAGGTATAGGACGGGGCAAGCACACCAGGATAGGCAACGGATATGCCGAATATCTCATCTGTTATACACAATGAGATTAAGATACGCTTCAGCAACGGGGTATCCTTACTGAGTTTTTGCGACAAGGCAGTACTCATAAGAAAATAGCGGAGATTGGTAACAAGGCTCATGCCAACCACCTCCGCATAAGTGGCAGATACGGCCACAAGCGCATAAACGCCATACTCTCCTGCTGACGCTCTGGTGAACAAACTGCTGGCAAATCCCAGCAGCGCACCTATCCCGGCATTACCGGCTATGATTCCCAACGAGAATGCTACCGCATAATACCCCAACCCTATGGGGATGCCATCACGGACGCCATGAATAAATACTCTATTCATAACTTGAAGGGGTGCCGGTTGTAGGGCTATAGGTTGCGGGCCACCCAGCCCAAGCAGTGCCACCTGCCAGACCTACGACACGCAACCTATAACAGGCAACCGGAATTTACTCTCCTGCCAGTTTCGCACGTATAGCCTTCGTGTCCTCTTCGTAACCCGGCTTTTCAAGCAGTGCAAACATATTCTTCTTGTATGCCTCAACACCTGGCTGGTTGAAGGCGTTGACACCCAACAACTGACCGGATATGCCACAACCGATTTCAAAGAAGTAAATTAGCTGGCCGTAATTGTAAGCGTCAAGACGTTCTATTGAAATAAGTATGTTAGGCACACCACCGTCAACATGGGCAAGACGTGTACCGAGTTCCGCATTCTTGTTGACCTCATCAATGTGTCTGCCTGCAAGGAAATTAAGACCGTCAAGGTTCTCTGAATCAGATGGGAAAAGCATACTGTGTTCCGGTGTCTCCACAGAGATGCAGGTTTCAAAAATGGTACGCTCGCCATCCTGAATCCACTGGCCCATAGAGTGCAGGTCTGTCGTGAAGTCGCAGGATGCAGGGAAAATGCCTTTGCCGTCCTTACCCTCAGACTCACCATACAACTGCTTCCACCATTCTGCATAAAAATGCAACTTAGGCTGATAGTTTATAAGTATCTCTATCTTCTTGCCGTTCTGGTAAAGGGCGTTTCGTGTGGCTGCATAAATAGCGGCAGGATTCTCCTCGAAAGGAACATCGATGGCACATTGCTTCTCCATAGCCTGCGCACCTGCCACAAGTTGGTCTATGTCTATACCTGCACACGCTATCGGCAACAGGCCGACAGGAGTGAGAACAGAGAAACGGCCGCCTACATTGTCGGGGATGATGAAAGAGCGATAGCCTTCCTTGTCTGCACAAATGCGTGCGGCACCCTTCTTGGCATCAGTAACGGCCACAATCAGACCTTTAGCCGCAGCCTTGCCAACCTGAGCCTCCAACTGCGTCTTCAGCAGACGGAACGTAAGGGCAGTCTCTGTCGTCGTGCCTGACTTTGATATGTTTATAATGGCGAATGTCTTCCCTTTCAGATACTCCGTGAGTTCAGTGAGATAGTCCTCACCGATGTTGTTGCCGGCAAAAACCACGGCTGGAGTCTTGGCATCCTTTACAAGCCATGCGAAAGAGTTCTGCAAACCCTCGATAACAGCCTTCGCGCCGAGATAAGAACCGCCGATACCTGCAACTACTATCACCTCAGCCTTTGCACGGAGGTCTGCGGCAACAGTCTTCACTTCGCCAAGAAATTCCGGCGTTATGGAAGAAGGGAGATGAAGCCATCCAAGGTAATCGTTACCAGGGACAGTACCCTCTTCAAGGCCCTTACGAGCCTCATTGACTTTCTCTTTGAATGCTATTACCGCACCTGCAGGAAGAAACTGCTGCGCCTTTCTGATGTCTAATGAAATGCTTTTCATAATTCTTTTTTATTTGTTTTTCCTTTTTACCATGTTGACGTCCGTCCGGTTGCACACGGTAATCATTCAACCTAAATACAACCCATAGTTCGTGTTTCGCGGCAAAGTTACTAATATTATTTCATTCTTCAAAGAAAAAATACGAAAAGTAGCACTTTGGGGCACAAAAAATAACGCAAACATTTGTATATGCAACTACAAATGTTTGCGTTATCGCTCCTTCTCCTTATGACAAGGACAGGAAGAAATATATCTTTACTTCTTCAGATTACCGTAGCGGTTCATGAAGCGGTCAACACGACCGGCAGTATCAACAAGCTTGCTCTTACCTGTATAGAATGGGTGTGAGGTGCTTGAGATTTCTATCTTTACCACTGGGTAAGTCTCACCTTCAAACTCTACTGTGTCATTGGTCTTGCAAGTAGATTTTGTAAGGAACATATCGCCGTTGGACATATCCTTGAATACGACGGGGCGATAGTTTTCTGGATGAAGATTCTTTTTCATTTTGTTGTTTGTTATTGATGTTTTGATAAAATTCGCTTGCAAAGGTACTGCTTTTTACTGAGACAGCAAAGTATTG
>CAZPNC010000077.1:0-8353 GCA_964587945.1 uncultured Prevotella sp.
TATCAGACTAATCATAGTCGCTTACCGCAAGAACACCAAATGAAATGCCACAAAAACACGGAACGAATCACCGCAAAAATACCGAATAAAATACCGCAAAAAAGTGGATTAAAATGCCACAAAAAACACGAATTTATAATGTAGTTCACAGAAAATCTGTATCTTTGCATCTGAAATAAAATATATTTTATGAGTTATTATAGAAGAACGGCCGATGCCCTGTTGCAAGACTTGCTGGATGCATTTGGGGCAGTATTGATAGAAGGTCCCAAATGGTGCGGCAAAACTACTACAGCTTCTCAACTTGCAAACAGCATCTTGAGAATGCAAGACCCAAGTATGCGTGCGGAGTATTTAGTTACTGCTAAAACCAAACCGTCCATTCTGTTACAAGGAGACACGCCCCGTCTTATTGATGAGTGGCAGGATGCTCCCATGTTGTGGGATGCAGTACGAACAACTGTCGATGACCGTCAAATCCCCGGACAATTTATACTCACTGGCTCTAATGCTGTTGACAAGTCTCAAATACACCATTCTGGAGCTGGTCGCATTGCCAGATTGCGCATGTTGCCTATGAGTTTGTGGGAGTCACAAGAATCCACAGGAGAGGTTTCGTTGAAAGAACTTTTCAACAATCCCGATTATGATATTGACGGGAAAATGTCTAAAATGACCGTTGAAGACTTAATCTTTGCCGCATCCCGAGGCGGATGGCCAGCTTCTTTATTGGCTCGTACCCCAAAGGCTCAATTACTCGTAGCAAAGAACTATGTTCAAACTATTTGTTCTGATGATATTTCGGGCATTGACGGCAGGAAAAGAGACGCTAAGTTGACCAGTATGATACTTCGGGCATACGCAAGAAATGTTTCGACATTGGTCAAGAAAAAGTCTCTTTTAGATGATGTGACCTCGTCTGGTGAAGTAAGTTGCCACGTGGATACATTTGATGACTATGTTGCGGCGTTGGAAAAATTGTTTGTTATCCAAAATATAAGTGCATGGTGTCCTGCTATTAGAAGCAAAACCGCTATAAGAAGTAGTGTAAAACGATGCTTCTGTGACCCTTCCATACCGATTGCTCTTTTGGGGTTATCTCCCGAAGCATTAAGTATGCAACTTAGGACATTTGGATTTATCTTTGAACAGATGTGTATTCGTGATCTAAAAGCATACACGGTTGATTTAAACAGTCACGTATCTTACTACCATGACCGATACGACTTGGAGGCCGATATTGTACTGCATTTAGAAGACGGGCGTTACGCTTTAATTGAATGTAAACTTGGTAGTAGCGAAATAGATGATGGTGCTGAGCATTTGCTTGAACTTAAAAGACTTATACAGGAACATAACCTAACAGAGAAGCAAATGCCTATTCGGGAGCCAGACTTACTTATAGTGATGACTGGAGGTACAATGGCATATACTCGTCCAGATGGAGTGAAAGTAATTCCACTGGCTTGCCTTAAAGATTAACCCTTTGCTAATGCGCTACTCATGGGAAAGAATAAAATGGAGGACTGGCTTGAAAAGAATCAAGAAGTCTATTGTAAATTCAAAAGTAAGATTCATTCCACATTAGACCTCCTATCACAAAATGGAACCAATGTGGCAGAATGGGATGATGCTGACTTGCTCCAGAATATGCTATTGGAGGCAATGGCTGCAAAGGATATGCCAGTTGAAGACTTGACAAGCTCCTTCTCTAAAGCCGTAGAAGAAGATAACGTGGCTGCTTGTTGTATGTATTGCTATTTGGAATTGGATAATGGCATTGAGGAAATAGAGAATGCCATGACTCAATTCGAGCAATCTACAGATGCACAATATATCAAAGATGCTGTCAAGCTCTATTTGCAAGATAAAAAGCAGGAAACTCAGAAAGCCTCTGAACAAGAACTGAATCTTTTACGTTTGCGCCGTTGGCATTACGAACACCCGGAAGAATATCAGGAGTTCACAAATCTCTTCACAAAAGCATACGAGGGTGATATGAGCTTCGCCCTCAAAGGCATTTCTTACTTGATAGAGCTGCTATCACTTGATGGTATAAAAGGTATCACCGAATTGTTGTTAAGCCTATGCCCGGGAACCGAGAGCTACAACAAAGCTCAATTTTCTAATGTTAGCCAGCAGGCACACGAAAAATTGACTGAGCTGTTTGCCTCTACATTTAACAAAGAGGAAACAAAAGATAAATTACAGCACAATAATCCATTCCTGTTCAGTGTGTTCTATTGGATGATATTTGATAACGGCTTCGTGAAGGCCGCTGATTTATTATCCAAAACAATGATGGGAGAGAAGCCTTCTTTCTGGCAGAAAACCTTTGGCGAGCAAATTATGCGTTCTTTAATGCTTACCAGTATGGACAAAGCGGCTTACACCAAAGGCACATGGAAAACAGCAAACAACCATATTATCAAAGATGTAGCCCATTCTGCATTACAAGAGAGTAAAGGAAGACGTGGACGTAAGCAAGTCAGTGTTCTACTTGAAGAAATGCTTATACAGCCTCATGCAGAACTTCTTACCAACGAGATAGAGAAAATACTCACCGAATGGATGGAAACGAATGGAACAGACTCCATTCTTGCCTATATTTTTGCTGCGCTAACCAGTGGCAGCTTGCTTAATGAAATCTACAACTATCGCACTTTCCATACTGCCATCTTGGAAAAGTTCCCCGATTTTGGCTTTAAGACTGGCTTTGATTGGGCAGAAGCCCTTTATAATGCCATCGTCAACAAACACGGCTACGACTATAATTTGAGTTTATCAGAAAAGGCTGTTCAAACCGGAAAGGAACAGGCTAAGTTGATAAGCATAAGACTGCGCACTTTACTTTCCCATGATGTATATTGATTCCATCATGAAGACTTGATTTGTTAAAAACATACCGCTATCCGTTAAAAGCACCTCGGCAGAAATCGTCATGATTTTTACCGAGGTGCTTTCATTTTATTCCATCGTAATTTCGCAGCATAATCATTAAAACAACATGATATGCAAGGCAATTTTATAATGTTACAGAAGGACGACCTGAAACAGGTTGTTTCTGAACTGGTGGAAGAATTAGTTGGGAAAAAGTCACAGGCTGATTTGACACCGGAAGAGAGTGACGAGTATTATACTCGCGACCAAATATGTGAACGACTTCACATAACCTATACCACCTTGTGGCGTATGCAGAAGGATGGCACTATTATCGTTCATAAATTGGGTGGACGCAATCTTTACTCGAAGAAGGAAATCTCCTCACTCTTGAAATCAAAAGTCCAGAGAGTAAGTAGTGCAGAGTTGAATGTTTAATCAAAGGCAAGTATAATGGAAGAACAATATATTCGAGTAGGCACCACTATATATAAAGTAGTGCAGCAGCCTTTGGCAGACGGAACGATGACCACTCGCAGAATACAATGGAACTTTGGCACTATCCGCCAAGACTATGGCAAGCACAATATCCCTCCTATTGATAAATATAATGGCTTTTGCACAGTGCCAAGTCACACAGACTATAAAAAGGATATTGCTGGTTTCTATAATCTGTATGAACCCATTGGCCATGTTCCGGCAGAAGGAGATTTCCCAGACATAGAGAAACTGTTGCACCACATCTTTGAGGAACAATACGAATTGGGATTGGACTATATGCAGTTGCTCTATACGCATCCCACGCAGAAACTCCCCATTCTATTATTGGTGTCCGAGGAACGAAACACAGGCAAGACTACGTTCCTGAACTTTCTGAAAAGTATCTTTCAGGACAATGCCACTTTTAATACGAATGAGGATTTCAGGAGCCAGTTCAATGCCGATTGGGCTGGTAAGCTGCTCATCGTTGTGGACGAGGTACTGTTGAGCCGTAGGGAAGATTCCGAGCGATTGAAGAACCTTAGCACTGCCCAGACCTACAAAGTGGAGGCCAAAGGTAAGGACAGGCAGGAGGTCAACTTCTTTGCCAAGTTCGTATTATGTTCCAATAACGAACTCTACCCTGTTATCATTGATCCGGGAGAAAACCGCTATTGGGTGCGTAAAATCCGACCACTTGAAAGTGACGATACCAATTTCCTGCAAAAGCTAAAGGAACAGATACCTGCATTTCTTTATTATCTCCAGCACCGTACACTCTCCACCGATAAAGAAGGACGTATGTGGTTCCACCCTGCTCTCATCAGAACCGAGGCACTTGAACGAATTATCCAGTGCAACCGCAATCATACGGAGCTGGATATGGTGGAACTGATACGTGACATTATGGAAACGCAGCGCGTTGACAAACTGTCGTTCATTCCTCAGGACTTGATACCGTTACTGACCATGAACGGAGTGAAAGTGGAGCAACGGCAGATACGCAAGGTTGTGAAAGATGTATGGCGACTTACTCCGGCACACAATGCGTTGACCTATCTGGCCTATCAATGTGACTACACTAAGCCTGGACGTGTTTCTTCTGTTAGCAGAGTGGGACGTTTCTATACCGTGACCAAGGAGTTTATAGATTCTTTAGGTTTATAGTCCTTTGTTGAGTTGTTGAGAATAACAAACTAATCTTTGATACTCAAACAGATGCAATTCAACAAGCACTCAACAAAAGGTGTGACTGGGCAAAAGAGAAAACTGTTTTTCTTTTCACCAGCAATAGCTCTCAACAATTCATCATTTCAACAGCTAATCAACATCTATATGACTATACAAGAAATAAAGGCCATTCAAATATCCGACTTTCTCACAAGCAAAGGATATGAGCCGATAAACAGAAAAGGAAATAAGTGGTGGTACTTGTCGCCACTGCATACCGAGCAAACCGCATCGTTTAAGGTGGACTTAACCAAAAACGCATGGTACGATTTTGGGCTGGGTAGAGGAGGTAATATCCTTGATTTGGCTATGGAGCTGCATCACACGCAGAATGTTTCGGAGGTAATGCGCATTATGAACCATTCTGTCATTACCCCTATTCAACAGCCGATGGAAATAAGGCCGGAAAAAACAACCTCGTTTGAGAGTGTCATGGTGAAAGGACTGGAACATACTGCTCTGCTCGATTATCTTTCGTCAAGAGGTATCAATTCGGCTATCGCCGAAAGTCATTGTGTGGAAATTCATTACAAGCGAAACGGCAAGCACTATTTTGCCATTGGCTTCAAGAATGATGCTGGTGGTTATGAGCTTCGGAATCCCTATTTCAAAGGGTGTATTGCTCCGAAAGCAATCACTACGATAAGGAACCACGAAACTGCTTGTCATGTATTCGAGGGATTCATGGATTATCTCTCCTACCTCATTCTACATAGCGAGTGTGATGCAGTGGTGCTCAACTCCATTGTAAACATTCCGAGTGCTCTACCTATACTCAATGAGTATTCTCAAATTTGCTGCCACTTGGATAATGACACCGCTGGCAGGATGGCCACCCAGCAGATAATGGAAGCATTGGGAACAAAGTGTACGGATACCTCAAATGAGTATGGCGCATATAAAGACCTCAACGAATATCTGATGAGTAAAAGCATGGCATTCCGACAAAAGGGAAAAAACAATACTTGACTTAGTGGCTGACGGCAAAGAGGTGTGGCATGCAGGACAGGGCTTGCCCTGATATAGCTCACTATAACTTCTCCGCTTCGCTCCCGAAGTTGTGGGCTCTCCCGAGGGGCTGGGCATTGCCCCGTCCCACTTAGGACGCTGCCCTAAGAACCCGATATTGGGAAACAACAACAATAATAAATCAACCCCTATGGCACAAAAGACCTCCATCAACATCAAGCCTTGCAACACAGGCAGCAGTGAAGAACACAACAGACGAAAAGCTGAATACCTTGCCCGTATCAACAAGGAGAAGCTCTACATACGCACCGACCTCATGGCCTCAAACGAAGCATGGGTGGCACCAGAATTGGGCAACAGCTCTTTGACTGACCGCTACAATCAGATTGCTCAAATGGTCAAGGAAAAGACGGGTCGGGCGATGCAGACCAAAGAGCGTGAGAAGGTGAACAAAAAGACTGGCAAGGTGACCACCGTGCGTGGCAGCACTCCTCTCAAAGAGGGTGTGGCCGTAATCAATGAAAGCACTTCAATGGAACAGTTACGGTATTTCTGTAAGGTGTGCAAGGAGCGTTGGGGCATCACACCTCTGCAAGTGTTCATCCACCGTGACGAGGGACATTACAGCAACCCACAAGACCCTGCCACATGGAAGCCCAATCTTCATGCCCATATCGTATGGGATTGGATGAACCATGACACGGGCAAGTCATGCAAGTTGGACAAGAAAGCCATGAGCGAGATGCAGACGCTTTTAGCTGAGTACTTGGAGATGGAAAGGGGCATATCAAAAGAACTTACAGGCAAGAAGCATCTGGAGCGGACGGACTTCATCATCGCCAAACAGAAGCAGGAAGCGGAGCAAGCCAAAGCGGAAAAGGAAGCCGCTCTCTCCGCCAAAGAGGAAGCCGAAGCCGAGCGCAATTCCATAGAGGTTGAGAACAAGGCTAAGGCTGAACGGAGTGCGGCACTTGACAGCGAGATAGCCGACAAGCAGAAAAAGCGTGATGCAATCCGCAAGAACACGGTGGATGACATCTTGGATAGTGTCGGAAGTCTGGTCGGTATTGGCAAGACCGCCACTCTTGAAAAGGAGTACAAGCAACTTGCACTGGAATATGATCGCCTTAAAAAGGCGTTCAAGCCCACCGTTGTCAAGGAGGTGGAGAAGCAGACAAAGGTACTGGCTTTTGAAAAGCAGAAAGCCGAAACGGAACGTGATAATGCCATTGTGCAAAGTCGCTCCCTTACCACAGAGCGTGACAGAGCCATTAAGGAACTTAGAAGCCAAAACGAGAATATGCAACTGCATATCAATAATGTGGTCAGCCTTGCCAATGCGGAGAAAGACAAGGCCATCAATCGATTGCAAGGTCAACTGGATTTACGCAAGCAGGTTTTGGCTATCCTTGCCGATATGCTCTATGCTGCCAGCGAAGTGTTCAAGCGTGCCATTGATGCGATTATCCATTACGGTACGGACAAATACAAGTCTATCTTTGGCAATGATGAAGCTGCCGACATTAAGAGCGTGATGCAGAGCTATGGCACGACCAAAGAACAACAGCAGGCTATCGGAACATGGCTCTGTGACTATGCAAATAGCCGACAGACCTTTGATAAACTGAAACATCAACAGACTTACAGGGAGGTTGCCGATGTCGCTAATGGGGCGTATGATTGGAAAATTAAGCGAGGACAGAAAAATCTTGGTTTATAACTAGCCATTATCACTCGTCAAATAATTCTCTATAAATTTTATATCACGGCACTCTTTCTCCAAAATAGCCTCAATGTTCCTATCCAAACTAAAATACGGACATTTGATTGGCATTATCTCGAGTGGATTTCTTGGAGTGCCTTTTGTTTTATATCTAATGCAGATATTTTCATGATTGTAGAAGCTATCCACGGACCTTAAATAATAACAAATTTCGCAAAGGCATAATACCTTTTGCTGGTTATAACAGTGTAGCACTGCGTATTGTTTCATTGTCTTATAATTCTCATACCAATTGGATATAATCATTTCATATACCGCACTCCTTTTCTTAGTGCTAATACAATTCTCAGCTCCGAGATGGTATTTGCCACTTGAAAATAATGTAAATTTCAATATTTTACGGTCTATTTTCTCAAAAGGAATGGTTTTTATATCTCTACTCTCAAAATTATAAAACCTAGCGTTTTCCTCACGCAAAGGCTCCTCATACAGTTTGAAGATGTCGTTTTCACATCTTACAATTACCTCTATAGTCCTATTTTTAAGGTTTTCGTGTTCTATGTGGCATGTGTCCGCATCAATGATTATAACTATTGCACTTTTCAAATCATCACCTCGTCTCAAAACTGCATCATAGGAAAACTGTTTGTCGGGAAATTTGTATTCAATCTCACATGAATCATATCCATGTGCTTTCAAATTATAGAGTATTGGAATTGCGATGGAACAATCGGTTTTATTAAAAAACAGACACTGATTTCCTTTTTCGCATAAGTGTAATTGTGGAATATATACATCGAATTTCTGTTGGGTGTTAAATCTTCCACATAACACTTTCTTTGCTGCTTCGTGCAGATAAAAATCATCTTCACATGGTGTATTTTCGTCTAAATGAAGAAATGAGTAATTTCCGCAATCGTCAACATCTATATATACTTCTTTGCCACAGGTTATACAAAAGTAAGTATGCTTGTTAGTATCAATTTCATCAAGATTATATAAATTTACTATTGTGTTTTGCTCATCAACAGCAATATGGCGTGACATTTTCTGTTCAAAAGACCACTCATC
>CAZPNC010000078.1:0-8199 GCA_964587945.1 uncultured Prevotella sp.
TGTTGCTCAGGTACTTGAAATAAATAATTATTAACCAAATTGCGGAATTAAGGATATAATAATAAAATATACCCTACATGATATAGATATTATAGACTTTTCTCCCATTATAACTTGTTTTTTCGTACCTTTGCATCAAAGAGTTACGGAAACAGAATCTGTAATAGACAGGTACTTATTGTTGTAAAGCAAATGAATAACATTAGAAAAATAACCATTCTTGCAGACAACAGGTCGGAAGATTGCACACTGCAGCCAGAACACGGATTGTCGGTTTATCTTGAAACAAGCAAGCATAAAATGCTGCTCGACACAGGAAAGTCGGATGTATTCCTGCAGAACGCAAAGCAACTTGGCCTTCGTCTGGAAGAGGCGGATTATGTGTTCATATCCCATGGTCATAACGACCATATAGGGGGACTGTCACACTTCCTGGAAATAAACGAAAAGGCAAAGGTGATAGTTTCGGAACTTGTGCCCGGACAGCACTATTTCTCCAAACGCAAATCTCTGCATAGCATCACCGGAGACATAGATTTTGAAAAGTACAACAACCGTTTTGTCTTCGTCAAAGAGAACTGCATCATTGATGATTTCACGGTCTATAAGACATTATCCAGCGAACGGCCTTTGCCAAAAGGCGACCGCAACCTCTTTCTGGAGGATGACGGCAAGATGGTAGCAGACGGCTTCGACCATGAACTGGTATTGCAAGTCGGTGACTTTCTCTTTACGGGATGTGCCCATCACGGCATTCTGAATATCCTGCATAGCATGGACTCGAGACCCAAGATATGCCTTGGAGGATTGCATCTGCTGGACAGTCATCCGGACGAGCATTATGAAACGGAAGAAGAGTTGAAAGCAATAGCCACAACACTGAAAAACGAATATCCCGATACATTATTCTATACAGGACATTGCACAGGCGATTATAGTTACAGTGTGCTCAAGAGTGTACTCGGTAAGCAAATAGTGCAATTCAAATGCGGAGAAATGAAAATACAGATATGACAACTATGCCATACCTACGTCACTTTGATGTACTGCTGCAAGGAATACTACAAAGCAATGGAACACGCATATCTGGCCATGATTACGGTGTATGGGGAATGCCTGCCAATACACTGTAAAGGCGGGTTATGCAAGTTCCCGCCTTAGAACAGCGAGTCCGTACATTATACTTTTTTAGCACGTATTTAAGCATTCGTAACATTTTCTTTTTGTATTATACGTGCTATATTCTTATCTTTGTATGATAATTAAAAAAGAACAACGACCAAACAAAATAATGGAAGAACTGATACAGAACCTGAAGATGCAGATAAAGGAAGCCCTCAACCTTGAGGAACTGCCTGTCGAGGAATTTGACAGTGAGGCACCGCTATTCGGCGAAGAAGGCATAGGCCTTGACTCCATCGATGCGCTGGAACTCATCGTATTGCTTGAGAAGAACTACGGCATACGCCTCAAAAACGCCGCAGAGGGCAAAGGCATCTTCAAGAACGTGAAGACCATTGCCGAATATGTGGCACAGCACCGCACCAAGTGATGGATGCCGCTGTCACCGGACTGGGCATTGTCTGCGCCATAGGCGACGATACCGGGCAGGTGCTCGGCGCACTGAAAGAGGGGCGCACGGGCATCGGGAAGATGCACTATCTGCAATCTACACACACGGAACTTCCTGTCGGTGAGGTGAAACTCTCTGACAACGAGATGAAAACCCTGCTGGGCATTGACGCTGATACCGTCATAAGCCGCACCACACTGATGGGAGCCGTAGCCATACGGCAGGCCATGAAGGATGCCGGACTGACGGCGGAGGCACTGAAAGGCAGGCGGGTGGCATTGCTGTCGGGCACTACGGTGGGCGGAATGGACGTTACGGAACGCCTGTTCGTGCCGATGCAGAGTGACGACAGCCTGCTGGAATACATAAAGAAACACGACTGCGGCAGCGGAACATGCGATATGGCACGGCTCTGCGGTCTGGAGTGTGAGGTGTGTACCATCTCCACAGCCTGTTCATCAGCAGTCAACTCTATCATGGTAGGCTGCGAGATGCTGGCAAACGACGAGACAGACGTGGTCATAGCCGGTGGTTCGGAGGCTTTGAGCCGTTTCCACCTCAACGGTTTCAACACCCTCATGATACTCGACCATGACGTGTGCCGGCCATTCGACAACACCCGTGCCGGACTGAACCTCGGTGAGGGGGCGGCATTTGTGGTGCTTGAAAAAGGCACTGCCTACGACAGGGCGAAGGCTTTCGTGGGCGGTTACGGCAACAGGTGCGACGCATTCCACCAGACAGCATCCTCCGAAGACGGCCAAGGGGCATACCTCGCCATGGCAGAGGCACTGCGGTCAGCAGGCTTGCAACCCACGGACATACAGTATATCAACGCCCACGGCACCGGAACGCCCAACAATGACCCAAGCGAAAGTGCGGCCCTAAGGCGCATCTTCGGCCACGGCATACCGGCGGTGTCAAGTACAAAAGGCTTCACCGGTCACACCACCTCGGCTTCGGGGGCGATAGAGACGGTAATAAGCATACTTTCCATGCAGCATGGTTTCGTGCCTGCCAACATAGGGTGGCACGAACAGGACAAGGCGTGCATCACACCATCAATGGGCGAAGACAACGTCATGATGGACAATGTGCTGTGCAATGCCTTCGGCTTCGGAGGCAATGACAGTTCCATAGTGCTTCGTAGGCATCCCCTTACATCTGACAACACCCCTGTGCAACGCCACGATGCCATGACGGTGGCCGATGTGTGCATAGACAGCGTGGAACAGTTGCAGGACAGCCGCGAGTTCATATCGCCAATGGAAGGCCGGCGCATGGGCAGACTGATGAAGGCCTCAACCATGACCGCACTGCGGGCACTGCGCGACAGCGGCATAGAGACACCCGACGCCATCATCACCGCCACCGCATACGGTATGCTGGAGACAAGCGAGAAGTTCCTCACCGACCTGTGCACGAACGGCGAAGAACTGCTGAAACCTACACTCTTCATGCAGAGCACGCACAACACCGTGGGCAGTGCCATAGCCATCCGCACCCATTGCCATGGCTACAATGCGACATACACACAGGGCAGCGAGTCCCTTCAGTGGGCATTGCGCGACGCGCGGCGGCTGATAAGCACCGGAAAGGCGCGCACGGTGCTTGTGGAATGCCACGACGAAGCAACGCCTTTGTTCCAGAGTTTCTGCGAGCGGCTGGGCATGAAGAAGCCCCCCACGGTATATTCGCGCAGCATAGTGTTACAGGCCAAGGTTTCATAGACATTCCCACCTTAGGCATAACACCTATACAGTCTGTTGGCCTTTTGCCATCAGGCAAAGGCAATCGGGAAGACCCCACCTGTAACAAACAAAGAAAAAACAACTCACCATGCCTCTCCTACTCCTCGCATTGCTCCAAAGCCTGCTGCTGACACTCGGCCAGGTGCTGCTGAAGTTCGCCCTGCTTCGCATGGAAGCATTCGGCTGGACGGCTGCATTCTGGCGTTCCGTGCTTCTCAACTGGCAGTTTGCACTATGCGGTGGCTGCTTTGCCGCAGCCAGTGTACTGTGGATGTACATCATAAAGCATTTCCCGTTGAGCATGGCCTACCCTATGGTGTCAATCAGTTATGTCTTCGGCATGATAGCCGCCATAGTGTTCTTCCATGAATCCGTGGACTGGATAAAGTGGCTTGGAGTGTTCCTTATCATGGCAGGATGCGTACTAATAGCAAGATGAAACAGTATATATACATATTATTGATGTGCCTGATGAGCCTCACCGCTACGGCGCAGACGGCACAGGAGCAGGCGGCCATACAGCAGATAAGCCGCGCTTCTGCCGCAATGAAATCCATGCAGGCGGACTTTGTACAGACGAAACACCTGAAGATGCTTGGCGACAAGATGGTGTCAAACGGCCGTATGTGCTACCAGCAGAGCGACAAACTGAGGTGGGAGTACACCTCTCCATACGACTACACCTTCATACTCAACGGCAACAAGGTGCTGATGAAGAAGGGTGACCGCCGCGATGTGGTTGATGTCAACAAGAACAAGATGTTCAAGGAGATAGCCCGCATAATGATGAACAGCGTCGTAGGCAGGTGCCTCACGGACAGAAAGAGTTTCAAGGTCAGTATGGCCACGATGCAACAGACCTGCACCGCAACGCTCATTCCGCTGAAAAAGGAAATGAAACAGATGTACACACGCATCATCATTGTCTTCAACCGTCATACATCAACGGTAAACAAGGTCACGATGTACGAAAAGAACGGTGACTATACAGAGATTGTGCTGAAGAACATGAAGGCCAATGCCAACGTCAGTGCGGCAGAGTTTTCGCTGAATCACTAACTTACCCTGTCACAACTTTAATTCCGGATGAAGCATCTACTCCTCACACTACTGCTCTTCACCACGCTCACGGCCGTGGCACAGTCCCTGCCTTCCGCCGAAGGTGAACGGCAACGCTACGGCATACAGATAGACTTCGGCAAGGCGTCTGTCAGCGGTGTGTGCATGATGCTGATGGAGGACGGCATGATAAAGGGCAGCATCGTCAACGAGTTCGGCGTGTCCTTCCTTGACTTCACCTATTCTCCCGCTGCAGACAGGGTGCAACTGGTGAGTGTCATTGCCATGCTCGACAAATGGTACATACGGAAGACGCTGCGCAAAGACCTGCGCGGACTCATGCACAGCCTGCAAAAGGGAGAGACCGCGTATCAGAGCAAAAGGGGAACGTACAGACTTTGCCCCCATAGAGAATTGAAAATGTGACTTCATCAAATACAAAGAAATGCCTCTCTACACCGTAACCTGCCGCCATACAGGGGAAGATACCGCCACATACCGCCTGCGCCTCAATGCAGACAGTGAGATATTCAAGGCACACTTCCCCGGACATCCGGTAATGCCCGGTGCGTGCATGGTACAGACAGCCATGGAACTGGCGGAGGATGCCACCGGAAAACGTCTGCAACTAACGGAGATAAAGAACGTGAAGTTCCTCGCCGTAATATCTCCCGACACCACGGAAGAAATGGAATACACACTGTCACACATCACTGTCACGGCCGATACAGTCAGTTTCCTCGCCACAGTACGATGCAATGACACTATAAATGCAAAGATGTCGCTTATATGCAAGAAGCAACTAACGAAATAAACCATGAACAACGCCAGCGGCTTCAACGCCGCGGCATCTGCGTCATTGTACCTACCTACAACAACGACGGTACGATACGCGATGTGATAGAAAGGTGCAAGCGGCAGTGCAACGACGTGATAGTTGTCAATGACGGCTGTACCGATGGCACAGAAGCCATCCTCGCGTCCCTCGACGGCATCACCGTGGTCACCCTGCCCCACAACGGCGGCAAGGGCAACGCACTGCGCCACGGCTTCCGCCATGCCAAGTCCATGGGGTTCACATACGCCATAACCCTCGACGCTGACGGCCAGCACTTTCCCGAAGACATAACGGTTATGCTGAAAGCCAACGTGAAGCACCCTAACGCCATAATAATAGGCGAACGCAAGGAACTTGACAGCAAGGAGCGGTCAGGCGGCAGCAAGTTCGCCAATGCCTTCAGCAACTTCTGGTTCTGCGTGCAGACGCTGCACCGGTTGCGTGACACACAGAGCGGCTTCCGCCTCTATCCGCTGCGCAGGCTGCACGGCCTGGGACTGCTGACATCGCGCTATGAGGCGGAACTGGAACTGATTGTCTTTGCCGCATGGCACGGCACGCCAATCGTCTCAACCCCTATCAGCGTGTATTATCCGCCTAAAGAACAGCGCGTGTCACACTTCCGCCCTGCCTACGACTTCACACGCATCTCCATACTCAACACCGTGCTGTGCCTGCTGGCCGTATGCTACGCACTGCCTCTGGCCATACTGCGGTGGACCTTGACAATACTGCGCACATTCTACGCACTGAACTTCTTCTTCTTTGCCTGCACTACATTTCTCCTTCCGGCCACCTGCGCCGTGATGCTGCGGCACAGAGACAAGGACAAGCGCGCATGGACGCTGCACCGCCTGCTCTACAATATCAGCCGTTTCGTAATGTGCCGGCACGGAATACCGGGTGTGCGTTACAGTGTGCGCAATACTTACGGCGAGACTTTCAAACGGCCTGCCATGGTGATATGCAACCACCAGTCATCGCTCGACATCATGGCCATGCTGGCACAGTCGCCACGCCTCGTCATCCTAACTAAGGATTGGGTGTACAATCACCCTCTCTTCGGCCTGCCGTTGCGCAATGCGGAGTTCTACTCGGTGTCTATGGGTCTTGACGATGTAATGCCGAAACTGCGCTCACTCGTCAGCCGCGGCTACAGTATCATGGTGTATCCTGAAGGCACACGCTCACCCGACGGCGGTGTGCTGCCTTTCTATCAGGGCGCATTCTGGATAGCACGCGAAATGAACCTCGACATATTGCCGCTCGTGGAGTACGGGCCGGGAATGGTATTGCCCAAAGGCGGCCTTTATCTGCGACGCGGGTTCTTCCGCATGGTGATAGACCGCCGTATAACACCCGACGAATACAACAGGCTGGGAGAGGTCAAGGACATAAAGAAATGGATGAGACGATACTATATAAAGAGAATGGACGAAGAATGTAAACTCTAACATACAACAACAACATCATGAAAGTACTTATCATCAACGGTAGCCCCAGGAAAGAGGGCAACACAAGCATTGCTCTGGACGAGGTGTGTAAGACACTGCACGCCGAGGGCATTGAGACAGAAACCATACACGTAGGGCACAAGGATATCCATGGCTGCATAGCCTGCAACAAGTGCAAGGAGACGGGCAAATGCGTGTTCAACGACATCGTCAACGAAGTGGCACCGAAGTTCGAGGCCGCTGACGGACTGATAATAGGGGCACCCGTATATTACGCTTCGCCTGCCGGAGCGGTGATACCGTTCCTCGACCGCCTGTTCTACTCCACCCCGTTCAGCAAGACGATGAAGGTGGGCGCAGCAGTGACGGTATGCCGCCGCGGTGGTGCCAGCGCGACATTCGACGTGCTTAACAAGTATTTCACCATCAGCGGCATGCCTGTCGCACCGTCACAGTACTGGAACTCCGTACACGGACGTTTCCCCGGCGAGGCGGCAAAGGACACCGAAGGGCTGCAGACCATGCGCACACTTGCCCGCAACATGGCTTTCCTACTGAAGAGCATAGCCCTCGGCAAACAGCAGTATGGGCTGCCGGAGAAAGAGGAATGGGCACCGATGAACTTCGTGAGGTAGATGACTGCCTTGCGAACACCGGCACTCTCTGTTGTCATCATGCTGTTTGCCATCCTCACCGCCACCGCACAGCAGCGTATGCGCCTATGGGACGGAACAGAAGTGAGAGCAAAGAGCGTGACGCTCGACGTGTTCCTGCCCGACAAGGACGGTGCGGAGACACCGGCCGTCATAGTATGTCCCGGCGGCAGTTACTGCTGGCACGACCGTGAGACGGAGGGATACGACGTGGCACGATGGCTGCAACGCAACGGTATAGCGGCCTTTGTACTCAACTACCGTGTGCAGGGCATATTCCAATATGTCACACATTCACGCCTCATAGTGCCCGGCAGGCAGCACCCCATGATGCTGCAGGACCTTCAGATGGCTATACATACCGTGAGGCGGAACGCCTCGCAATGGCACATACGCCCCGACAGCGTAGGGGCTATGGGGTTCTCCGCCGGCGGACATCTTGTGATGGCGGCGGCGGAGTTCTTCCATACTGACTTCCTGACACCGCTCGGCATAAGGGTGACGGAGTCTCTGCGGCCAGACTTTGTGGCTCCCATATATCCTGTGGTGACAATGACGGAGAAGGTGACGCACAAACGTTCACGCCGCGCCCTGTTAGGGGAACTGCGCAAATACCGCAGCAGCCTGCGGGACTCCTTGTCTCTGGAACGGCACGTGCCGCAAGACTGTCCGCCGGTATTCCTTGTCAACTGCAAGGATGACCCTGTGGTGCAATACCGCAATTCCGTACTACTTGACTCTGCACTGACACTCCGCGGCATTCCACACCGCTACATACAATACCGCACCGGCGGCCACAGCTTCGGGGCATCAGACACCAAAGGCACGGCAGAGTGCCGACAATGGCGCGGGGAGTTCATGAAGTGGATGA
>CAZPNC010000079.1:0-8169 GCA_964587945.1 uncultured Prevotella sp.
AAGGATATTGCGTTCGAATATTTCACCATATCCGCCAAGTGCATCTATACCTTCTTGTATTCTTGCGCCACCAGAGTCGTTTATGCCGATAACAGGTGCCCCCATGGTCATTGCCATATCCATCACTTTGCATATCTTCTCTGACATGGTTTTGGAAAGAGAGCCTCCATTAACGGTGAAGTCCTGTGCGAATACATAGACTAGACGACCATCGATGGTGCCTGAACCTACAACGACACCATCGCCGAGGTATTGCTTCTTCTCCATACCGAAATTATGGCAGCGGTGGAGCTTGAACATGTCATACTCTTCGAAAGAGCCAGCATCAAGAAGCATGTCAATACGTTCGCGTGCTGTGTATTTGCCACGCTGATGTTGCTTCTCTATAGACTTTTCTCCTCCTCCAAGCCGTGCTTTGACACGGTTCTCTATAAGTTTCTTTATCTTTTCTGACTGAATGGACATAATCTGAATGGTTATGTGTCGGAAGTATGAAGTGTATAAATACCTTCTTCTACTTTTGACAGCTTGTTTTTAATATACTTGACTGCTTATTTCTGTGGCTCACAAAGTTCTGTGAGTATACCAGCTGTTGACTTTGGATGTAGGAAGCCTATAGACATTTTTTCTGCCCCGGGACGCGGGGTTTTGTCAATTAGGCGAACACCTTTACTTTCTATCTCTACAAGAGCTTCAGCTAAACCGTCTTCTATGGCAAAAGCCACGTGATGAACTCCTTTGCCTCCTTTTTCCAACCATTTGGCAATGGCACTATCAGGAGATGTGGGTTCAAGAAGTTCTAATTTTACTTCGCCTACTTTAAGAAAGGCTGTCTTTACTTTCTGGTCAGCAACCTCTTCGATTGCATAACATTTGAGACCAAGACTTTTTTCAAAATAAGGCAAAACCTCGTCAATGCTTTGAACACCGATTCCGAGATGATCAATACGTGAAATCTTCATAGTTTATTTATTTTTATTGTTTAGTGGTTACGAAAGGAATCCTAACAGCGTACCGGCTGCAACGGCAGAGCCTATAACGCCGGCAACATTTGGTCCCATGGCATGCATGAGCAGGAAATTGTGACGATCGTATTCCAGACCGAGGCTGTTGGATATTCGTGCGGCCATAGGTACTGCGCTGACACCGGCATTACCTATGAGGGGGTTGATCTTGTTATCCTTTGTAAGGAATACGTTCATTAATTTAACGAAGAGTACACCGCTGGCTGTAGCTATAATGAAGGCAAATGCTCCGAGGGCAAATATCTTTATAGTATTGAAGGTCAGAAATTCGCTTGCTTGTGTGGAACATCCTACCGTGAGGCCTAGTAATACCACGATGACATCATTGAGAGACGTTGTTGCGGTTTTGGCAAGACGTGAGGTCTTTCCGCTTTCTTTCAGTAGGTTGCCAAAGAAAAGCATACCGAGCAGAGGAAGGCCTGATGGAACTAGGAATGTTGTGAGCAATAGTCCTATAATCGGAAACAGTATTTTTTCTGTTTGGCTTACCTTACGGCCAGGACGCATTTTTATAACACGTTCTTTGCTTGTCGTGAGGATACGCATGATGAAAGGCTGTATGACGGGGACTAATGCCATGTATGAATAGGCACAGACAGCTATGGCTCCCATGAGATTCGGACTTAATTTACTAGATAGGAATATAGCTGTCGGGCCATCTGCACCTCCTATAATGGCAATGCCTGCGGCTTGGTTCGGTTCGAACCCTAAGAGCAAGGCTATCATGTAAGCACCGAATATTCCAAATTGTGCAGCTGCACCGATAAGGATTAGTTTCGGATTTGATATTAGTGCAGAGAAATCCGTCATGGCTCCAATACCCAGAAAGACGAGTGGGGGATACCATCCTTGTCTTACACCTTGGTAAAAGATGTTTAGTACGGAATTGTCTTCATACAGTCCGATTTCGAGTCCCGCATCCGTGCGAAAAGGTATGTTGCCCAATATTATGCCCAAGCCTATAGGGACAAGAAGCAATGGCTCAAAGTCTTTTTTTATTGCGAGCCAGATAAAGAATGCTCCAACGACAATCATTATGAGATTGCCGGCTGTAGTATTTGCGAACCCGGTGTAACTAATGAAGTCGTTAAAGTTGTTTATTATGAATTCATCTATAGACATCTTATGTTTTTATTTAGTTATTTTGTCATTAGTGTAGTTTGGCTATTGGCATTTTATGCTATGGTTACAAGTACGGAACCTTCCATTACAGAATCGCCAACGTTTACCATGACAGAGGTTACTGTACCAGCATTTTCCGCCTCGATGTTATTTTGCATCTTCATGGCCTCAAGTACTATAACGGTGTCTCCAATGGCAACAGTGTCACCTACCTTTACATTTATTGATGTAATAGTACCAGGTAGAGGTGAGCATACCTTGATGCCTTCGCCTGCTTTCACTACGGGTGCTTCATCTGTTTCCTTAACTGTTCCCAATACTGTTGCTGCCTGTGGCTTTATAGCAATTGGCTTTTGTGCCACCGTA
Organism: uncultured Prevotella sp.; assembly: GCA_964587945.1. Classification (GTDB taxonomy): domain Bacteria; phylum Bacteroidota; class Bacteroidia; order Bacteroidales; family Bacteroidaceae; genus Prevotella. The sequence continues at coordinate 2,514 of CAZPNC010000079.1, forward strand.
CTACCTATTGATATTGGTTGTTTCATCTCTACATCAAAGTCAATGCCATTGACAGAGACTTTTGCTAATGTTCCTTCTATTTCTATAATGTTGACTTTATAGTCTACACCTTGTACTGTATATTCGAATTCTGCCATGAGTTTAGTGGTTGGGTTAATAAATTATTTTGATTTCAGTTTATGTTTTGATTAATTATTGCTCTGGTTGTGGAAAAGCCCAAGTTCTGCCCAATTTGACTGGTGTGGCTTTATTGTAAGAATACCAGATTCGACATCGTGAATGTTATCTGTATATTGACGTAGTGCCATTGCGATTACAGCAATGTATATTTCTTTATCACGTCCTTTTGTCTCAATACCATCCTTAAGAATATTTGTTGTCTTGCGGCGAACTTCATTTATCTTTTTGCTGGTTGAAACTATAGGCTTTATTGGTTGTACTGCTGCTACTTTTTTCAGTTTGTTACGGCGGTCAGCTACAAACCCGAATATAGAGAAAAAAGCATATAGTAAGGCTAGGCAGGCAAAGACAATGCTCATGCATAGAACAGTGATACCAAATCCGTTTGGATCGTCATGTTTCATTTTCTCTACTTTTGACATCGATACTTTTATGAAGTTGTCAATACCTGGCGTTACAGCATCTTCCGTCTTTACTGTCCATCTGTTTGAACCGTCACGTGCATAGGAAATGTTAGCTCTCATTATAGGAACAGTTACACTGTCAATGAGATCTACAGCGTTTCCATCGTAAAGTCCCACCCATGTGGTTTTTGTCGTGTCAATCTTTGATAAAAGATGTAGGGTGCCTTTTGCGGGATTACTGTTGAGATAGAATACGATGTGCTGGCGTGCTGATAGTTGGGTGCGTTCGTCACCGTTTGGTACGATACTCATCTTCTTCATCCTGTCTTGTACAGACATAGTCTTGTCAAGTACTGAAGGATCTGTTGTGATATACATTCCTCGGATGTTGTAAGTTGAGTATGCGGTGTTGGCTATTTCGATCCAAGGGTCATGGTTTCCGAACTCATCCTGAATACTCTTGTTATTAGTTGTCATCACCTCGTTGATCTTGATGTTGCTGGCACCTTGAGCAAAGGCGGTGATGGTAGATATCACCAGTGCTGTCAGTGTTAATCCGATACTTTTCATAATATTGTATTGTAACATGTAGGTTTTAGTTCTTTAGGTGGGTTTTATAAATTGGTTTTGCTGTATTATGACTTTTAGCCGAGGGCAGTCTGACAGTTAAAGAATGAATATAGCGGGGTATATGACTGATGAAGCTGGCATAATGCACCGGATAGAAGCTAAAATCTGACAAAACGTCAATAGACCATAGACTGTATTATTCTGCGGTGGGAATTTATAGAACCCACCTTTGATTTTTGATGTTGATTTTATCCACAGAATAACAATACCATTATCTGTGCCGTAAATATACGTAGGAACATACTCAACGGATAAACAGTAGAATATCCTATTGATGGTGCGTCCTTTGAGCATGAGGCATTAGCATATGCCAACGCCGGTGGATCTGTGTACGAACCGGCAATCATACCCATTATTGTGAAGTAGTTGAACTTGTAACGCCAACGGGCTATAGAACCTATTATCAAAATAGGTATAGTGGTAATTATAAAACCTGTTAGAACATAAAGAAGTCCATCACCTGCAACAACGGTATCGACGAAATTTTCTCCTGCCTTTATGCCTACACTTGAAAGAAATAATACAAGTCCTATTTCCCGAAGCATTAAGTTGGCTGATGTTGTGGTGTATGTGATAAGATGTATTTTATATCCATAGCGTCCTATCAAAATAGCTATAATCAATGGGCCGCCTGCAATTCCTAGTTTGAGGGGGACAGGTATGCTTGGTATGGCAATAGGGATACTACCAAAGAGAATACCTATTACAATGCCGATGAATATAGTTCCGATATTAGGATGGTCTAGATGCTTTGTCGCATTTCCAAGAAGAGAAGATACCCTGTTTACACTTACCTGATCACCTACAACCATTACGCGGTCTCCTACCTGTAAAGGCAAATCGGTGCGTGCAAAGATATCCATGCCCAATCGTGTCACACGGGTTACATTGACACCATACACACTTGAAAAATGCAGTTTTGCAGGAGTCTTGCCGTTGATTTCTGGCTTTGTAATGATTATGCGCTTTGAAATCATCTGCTTGGTTTTCTCTTGCTCGGCAAATTCCGGTACAATGGTCTCTCTGCCGATGAATGCCTGTATTGCTTCAGCATCAGCTTCAGGGCAGACTATGAATGCTTTGTCACCCATTTCTAGTTTCGTGGAACTTTTGGGTATAATAAGTTCTCCATTACGTAGAATCCGCGAGCATACAAAATCTCGCTTCAGAAAATCATGGATTTCAAGTATATCATGTCCGGCCAGAAATTCATTTTGCACGATAAGATGCATAAGGTGTGGCTTTGCTGCAATATTAGTCTCTTGGCTGTTAAGGTCCTCTTCTTCTTCCTTTATTTTTATTCGGAAGAGGTATCGTATAGCGATTGTTGCTCCTATGATGCCTATGACACCGAGTGGATAAGCGCAGGCATAGCCATTGGCAATGGTTGGCGCGTTTTGTGGGAACATAGCTTGCAAAGCTTCATTTGCAGCACCAAGGCCAGGGGTGTTTGTGACAGCACCGTAGAGGGTACCGATCATCATTGGTAGGTTTGCGGAATTGCTTGTGTCGAAGAATATAAAATAACATGCAAACATTACAAGAATGTTTAACATGATGGCGCAAATCGCTAATATGTTAAGAGTTATGCCGCCTTCTTTGAAACTAGAGAAGAAGCCGGGTCCCACTTGGAGACCTATCATAAAGACAAACAGTATAAGGCCGAAATCCTGTATGAATGTTAGTGTGTCAATAGGGGCGGTAAAGCCAATGTGTCCTGCAATAATGCCGGCAAAAAGGACAAAGGTGACACCAAGGGAAATACCTCCTATTTTGATTTTTCCCAGGTAGACACCAATGGATATCACAATAGCATAAAGTATTGCTATGTGTGCTACACTGGTGGTGTTAGTAAACAAATTTAAGACCCATTCCATGGTTCATTGTTGTGTATAAATCGTTGTGTTTTTTGTTTTGAGATTTTATATCTCGATGCAAAATTAGTAATTATTTTTAATATGAGCAAATTATTTCAGTGAATATTTGGTTTGTAACTCCTTTATATTTACAAACTCTTGGTATGCCATCATTTCTTCAGCTTTTATGTCGATATAATGATAATCATTTAAGGAAATAGAGTTGCTTTTTACCATTGTGCTCGATTTGTGTTATATGATTACAATAGGCAAGTTTCTTAAACTTATAATATATATAATGTGTAAAACCATTTTTCTGCTATTTGTGTTGTGGGATTAAGGAGATTGCAAAAGCTATGGCAGGTTGTCCTGACAGCAATATAACACATATGTTAACCTTGTTTCGTTTAGGTGTGTTCCGTTAATTCCAGTCATTGAGGAATACTGGTGTGGGTTATTGATGTTTCGTCATGTTTTGTTTCTGTTCTGTGTGTTTTGCCAGCCTCGTCGGTTGTATGGTTTCGCAGTATTTATTCTTCATCCAACAATTTGTCTTCGGCCACAAAAGCGAAATTTGACAATGTTAATTACTATACCCCATTTTTTTATCAGAATTTGCCTTGTATAGTATTCTGACAGAAAACACAAAGATATAAACGTGTTTGTCCATTTTGTTATGTGGTTAGTGTGCAAAATTAGTTTTGTAATATTCTTTTATTGAAGTCACTGATTATCAGTGCCGCTTGCCAAAGCAAGAAACAACCAAACAACAATAATACTTAACAACTACTTATAGCGTTAATCTATATGTTTGCTTTTGTAAGCGAATATGTTGTGAGATGTTGCGTATGATGGTAAAATATAGACATATTATTATAGAATGTTGGTAAATTGTATTCGTTCTGGTATGGAAAAGATATTTGAAATTACTTTTTTCTCGAAAAATTTGTATAGATTGACAAAATGTATTAATTTTGCAGCGTAAAACATGCATGATGATAATTTTAGAGGTATATTTAGCTGCTTTTTGATATATAACACAAACACAACACAATTATGAAAGTACAAAAGAGATGGATTATTATGATGGCCTTGATGGTTGTCATTTCCTTAGTTGGCACATTTATTCCTGAGGACGAAGGATTATGGGAGTTCGTAGAGACGGACACCTGCACCTCCAGTAATGTGGCATGGATGATTACCGCCACCATTTTCGTTCTTATGATGACCCCTGGCCTGTCTTTCTTCTATGGTGGCATGGTCGGCAAGAAGAATGTCATCAGCACAATACTCCAGTCATTCATAGCCATGGGCATCATCAGTGTCCTGTGGGTGGTATTCGGTTTCAGTCTTGCATTTGGCGACGATGTGGCAGGGTGGGGCATTATAGGCGACCCTACGCAGTTTTTCATGTTCCAGCATGTTGGTGCCAAACCCTATGATAAGATTACGTCCTCTATTCCGTTGGCGCTTTATGCACTGTTCCAGATGAAGTTTGCCATCATCACCCCGTCGCTTATCACCGGTTCATTTGCTGAGAGGGTACGTTTCTCGGCATATATGGTGTTTATGATGCTCTTTTGCGTGTTCGTCTATTGTCCCCTTGCCCATTGGACATGGCATCCAGATGGACTGTTGCACCAACTCCTCAATATACACGATTTTGCCGGTGGCATTGTTGTTCATGCCTCAAGCGGTGTAGCGGCACTTGCCGGTGCCTTGTTCTTGGGACGCAGGCAGAATGCTAAGTCTTCGCATCATATACCGGCCAACGTACCGTTTGTCATCCTCGGAGCAGCATTGTTGTGGCTTGGATGGTTCGGCTTTAACGGCGGTTCTGGTCTTGCTGCTGACGGTATAGCTATCAAGGCGTTTCTCAACACTAATACCGCTGGTGCCGCAGCTATGATGACGTGGATATTTATTGACTGTCTCCGTGGGCATAAGCCGTCTGGTATGGGCGCGGCGGTAGGTGCGGTTGTCGGTCTTGTTGCTATAACACCATGTGCGGACGTCGTGACAACAAGCACGAGTTTCATCATAGCCGTCATAACAACTCTTGTCTGCAATACTGCTGTTCATTGGCGTGAGAAGTCAAACCTTGACGATGCCCTCGATGTGTTCCCCACTCATGGCATGGGCGGTATTGTGGCTACAATTCTTACAGGCGTGTTCTCATATACAGGCTTGATACACGGTGGCGTTACGGAATTTCTCAATTCAATTCTCGGTGTCCTAATAGTCGTTGTCTATACATTCGTTGTCAGTTTGATCTTGTACTGGGTCACTAACAATATGATTCCCATGCGTGTCAGTATGAAGAGTGAAAAGGTAGGTCTTGATGTTAGCCAGCATGATGAGTCATACGCCTTTTCAGATTCTGCGGAGCGTGAAATTGCAGAGTATTTTGATAATCAGGAAGAGCAGGATAATAGAGATTTCTGAGAACTTGACGTAAAACTAATATTATTCACTTACTTATCTGTCAGACAGTTCGATAATAGTCTGTTTTCAGTATAAGTAAGTGGACGAAATTAGTTTTATAATATTCTTTTATTGAAGTCGTTGATTATCAGTGGCGCTCGG
>CAZPNC010000080.1:0-8075 GCA_964587945.1 uncultured Prevotella sp.
CAGCATGCTCCGAGGAGATACTGTCAAGCAGAGCCGTATAGAGCATCAGGTGTACCATTTTGGGCACAAGAGTACCGAGGACAGTCTTCATGTCCGGCTCAACAATATAGTTGTCATTGAGCGGCTTTACGTTGATCTTCTCCTCATTGGCAGTCATCCCTTTATTCTTCAGGTATTCCTGCGTCTCCTTTGTCACCACGGTTGTCTCGAGGTCACGTTCATGGTCTCTTGACAGTTCCGTTGTCAGGTCTATCGGCATGAGCGGCTTACGGGTCAGAATCTGCGAGCCGGCACTTTTGAAATGATGGTATATCAGTTCTACCTTGTCAATATCCCCCTTGACAAACATCTGTCCGAGTTCCTTGGCAATGGCGATACATTTCTGGACATCAGGTTTGTCAGCGAGTTCATTGAAGTCACCTCCGGTTCTATAACCAAGTTTCTGCACTCTTTCCGCCACCTTTCGTCCAATGGGATATATGACAATGTTATCTTTGCCCAATTGCTGATACCCATCTATCGCCTGCTGCATCAGTTTCAATATATTGGTATTAAAACCACCGCAAAGGCTGCTGTTACTGGAAAAGACTATAAGTGCCACATTCCTTACAGGCCGTTCAGCCGAGAATACCGACTGCAATCCGGCATCAGAAACCACGAATGTCTTGAGAATATGTTCAAGCATCGTCTCATACGGCAACATATTCCCTATCATCATCTGTGCATGATGCAGTTTTGATGACGCCACCATCTTCATGGCACTCGTAATCTTACGTGTGCTGTTGACTGACGATATGCGGGTCTTTATTTCTTTCAGTGACGGCATAATCCTTATTTTTTATACTGTCCGGCAATATCAGCCATTGTAGCCTCTATCACCTTCGTAGTGTCATCATCTATTTTTCCACTGCCAAGCAATTCTATCACCTCAGGTTTAGAATTGCGCAACTTGTCGAGGAAAGCGTCCTGGCACTCGCGAACCTTATCTACCGGAACCGGCGACATCAGTCCATGCGTACCACAATAAAGTATTGCTATCTGCTCACCTACCGGCATCGGGCTGTACTGTGGCTGGATAAGCAACTGGTTATTCTTACGTCCACGGTCAAGAGTCATGGCTGTCACAGCATCCATATCACTTGAGAACTTGGAGAAGCTTTCAAGTTCACGATACTGGGCCTGGTCGATTTTCAACGTACCGGCAACCTTCTTCATGGACTTTATCTGTGCCGAGCCACCCACACGTGACACTGATATACCTACGTTTATGGCAGGGCGGAAACCTTGGTTGAAAAGGTCCGACTCCAAATATATCTGTCCGTCAGTGATAGATATGACATTAGTCGGTATGTAAGCCGATACATCACCGGCCTGCGTCTCGATAATAGGCAGTGCCGTCAGTGAACCTCCACCCCTGACATGTCCCCTAAGACATTCCGGAAGGTCATTCATCTGTTGCGCCACTTCCTGCTGTTCATTGATTTTCGCAGCACGTTCAAGTAGTCGTGAATGAAGGTAGAACACATCACCCGGATAAGCCTCACGTCCTGAAGGCCGACGTAGTATCAATGAAACCTCACGGTATGCCACAGCCTGCTTTGACAGGTCATCATACACCACGAGTGCATGTTCACCCCTGTCGCGGAAATATTCGCCTATGGCTGCACCGGCAAACGGTGCATAATACTGCATAGCCGCAGGGTCACTTGCCGTTGCTGCCACAATGACAGTGTATGGCAATGCTCCACGTTCCTTGAGATTCTGCACCAAAGCGGCCACAGTACTTGCCTTCTGTCCTATGGCTACATAAATACAATACACCGGTTTCCCAGCCTCATAGAAACTTTTCTGGTTTATGATGGTATCAATTGCAATGGCGGTCTTGCCGGTCTGGCGGTCACCGATGATAAGTTCACGTTGTCCGCGGCCTATCGGAATCATTGAGTCCACAGCCTTTATACCAGTCTGCAGCGGCTCCTTCACCGGCTGACGGAATATCACGCCGGGGGCCTTACGGTCCAGCGGCATTTCAAAAGCATCAGCAAGGTCAATAGCACCTTTTCCGTCAATAGCTTGACCAATAGGATTTATGACACGCCCGAGCATATTATCATTTACACGTAATGAAGCAATACGCTTTGTACGCTTCACCGTCATACCCTCTTTTATGCCTGATGTATAACCGAGAAGCACACAACCCACGTTATCCTCCTCAAGGTTCATGACAATAGCCATCGTGCCATTCTCAAACTCCAGCAGTTCATTGGCTTCAGCATTGCGCAGGCCATAGATGCGTGCCACGCCGTCACTGACGGTAAGCACGGTACCGACCTCGTCAAACTTGGCGCTGTCGCTGATGCCTTTCAGTTGCTCCAACAGCACCTGTGACACTTCGCTTGGTTTTATTTTGTCTGACATTTGTTTTTCTTTTTTAGTTTTACCTGAATTATATAGATAAGTCCGGCCGTCCTGAAATATTCCGGTTTTTCCGGAAATACCCTAAACAGTTAACTGATTTAGGATGGAATTGAGTCTTGATTTTACGCTCGCATCCATTCTGTATGTATCATACTCCAGAATGAAACCGCCTATTATGTCAGGCTTCACCTCTGTTTCGAACTCCACAGTGCCGTTAGTATTACCTTCCACCATCTGCCGCATCTTCTGCTCCATGGCAGATGTCACTTCCGTGGCAGTAGTAAGTTTTCCGCGGATGATGTTCTTCTGTTTCCGGTAAAGAGTGAGATATGAATTGGCAATGAACAGCATCACATTCTCACGCTCTTCCCGCAAGACGAGTTTAATGAAATTGGCGGTAAGTTCAGAGCATCCGTTTCCGGCAGCAGCCATCAGCAATTTCTCCTTACTTTCTTTCGCAAGCATGGGATTGTCTATCGTGAACCTCAGTTCAGGCACTTCAATATAACTTTTTGCCAAAGTCTGCATATCCTGGTAGACATTGTCTTCAAGACCTGCTTCCGTACTGCATTTCAACAGTGCTCTTGCATAACGCACCGATATTACTCCTATGTCCATATCACCTTATTTATTGGAAGAAACATCATCCAGCACACGATCAATCAATTCCATCTGTGCCTTATCATCGCTGAGGTTCTTGCGAACGACCTTCTCTGCTATCAAGACAGAAAGTTCCGCCACCTGATTGCGGATTTCGCTTATGGCGGCTTGTTTTTCACTTTCTATCTCATTGCGGGCATCCTCAATCATCCTGACGCCCTCTTCGCGCGCCTTCTGCTGAGCATTCTCAACGATGGAATCACGTGTAGCGGCAGCCTCCTTTAATATAAGGGACTGTTTCTCACGTGCTTCCTGCAAGATGGATTCACCTTCTTTCTGTATATTGGCAAGTCTTTCGTTTGCCTCACGTGCCTTCTGCAGGCTGTCATCAATGAAAGCCTTCCGCTCATTCACCATGTTTACGATGACAGGGAAGCCGAACTTCCAAAGTATGCACAGCACAACAAGGAACGTCAGAGACATCCAAAAGAGCAGGCCACTACTCGGAATTAACAAATCCATACGCTGATGTGATTATTTTTCTGAATGTTAAATACAAAATACCATACACTTTCCTTATGCTTTAAACGCACAGGAAAGCGATAACGGCAGCAAAGAGTGCAACGCCCTCGATAAGAGCGGCAGCCACAATCATGTTGGTAAACAGTTTGTTCATCACTTCCGGCTGGCGTGCCATTGCATCCATAGCCTGACCACCAATCCTACCTATACCAATACCTGCACCGATTGCTGCGAGACCTGCGCCGAGACCTGCGCCCAACTTTGCCAAACCTGCAGCTTCTGCTGCTAAAATCAATGAAATCATAATCGTTAAATTTAAGTTATTTATTAATTTGTCTTTTTCTTGTTTTCTCTTTTTACAGACCTTTCTCACTCATGCTCCGGTTCCACGCGTGCCAACCCTATGAATGTTGCAGACAACATGGTAAACACCATTGCCTGTATGAAACACACAAGGCATTCCAGACACATCATGAATATACTCATCAAGACGCTCAACGCTCCCATACCGGCAAGCATACCCGCTCCCGCTGAAGCCATCATAAAGATGATACATATTATAGCAACCGCAATGGCATGTCCGGCCATCATATTAGCGAAAAGACGAATCATCAAGGCGAAAGGCTTTGTGAATATCCCCACGAACTCAATCACCGGAATGATAGGAACAGGCGCTTTGAGCCATGTCGGCACATCTGGCCAGAAGATATCCTTCCAATAATGTCTGTTACCGCTAAACTGTACTATAATGAATGTACAAAGAGCAAGGAAGAACGTCACCGCGATATTGCCCGTGACATTGCCGCTTCCCGGCGGAAAGGGCATCAGTCCCATGACATTACATGTAAAGATGAAGAAGAAACAGGTAAGCAGATAAGGCGTGTACTTTTCGTACCCCTTGCCCACTCCGGGTTTGATTATCTCATCAACCACATACATCACCATCATCTCCACAAAGCCGACAAAGCCTTTCGGTGCGGCATCGCTTGCCTGACGTCTTCTGTACCATCTGGCAGAACCGAGGATACAGAGAAGGAGTATCACCACATTGATGAACATCACCGCAACAGTCTTCGTGATGGACAGGTCAAGCGGAGTATCAACCACATTACCCATCTTATCCAGTTCCACTATCTTACCGGCATTTTCGCCTTCTTCGCAAAGTGCAAGATTAAATGGTCCCTTCTTAATGCCATCCGTTACCTCATCGGAAAATTCTGATGTCATAAACACATGCCACCCTGTACTACTGTCAACTATGACAGGCAGGGGAATGACAAACGGCTCACCGGCTATGTCCGTGACATGCCATTCATGGGAATCCTTTATATGCTCCACTACTATTTCGGAGACATTGAGTTTTCCTTCCTCACCTTCTGCCACCACAGGCAACGCTATTGCGAAAGCCAAAGCCATCAATGCAAACAAGTGCTTTATATGATTCATGCTTTTTTTAGTGTTTTAATTTTAATGTCACCACCATCATTGCCACATACATTACAAAGAACATTGCAGCAAAACTAATGGTAGATGTTCTGTTTTCGGATAAGAATGCATAGATTCCGACAACCGAGACTACAAGAACGAAGCGTATCACCGTCATAATCAGATAGAACTGCGGCAGACGTTCCGGCGCATGACTCTGGGTAAAGTCATACCCCTTACAATATGCCACTCCAAGCAGAGTAAAGAACAATGCCGACAGAAATATGACCTGCACATCCATTCCTTATTCCCCCATGGACTTCTCCACACAGAGAGACACTTCATTCTTCTGCACGGAAACGAATCCTCCTGTCACGGCAAGCGTTGCCTTTTCGCCCTTTGCCGTAACATATTCCACAAGCCCGTCAATGAGCGAAGATATGATAGGGGCATGGTTTACCAGAATCTCAAAGTTACCAAGCATACCAGGAACTTTTACACTCTGGGCTTCGCCGTCATACTCTATTCTCTCAGGTGAGACTATCTTTAACTTTAACATAGTATAAATTGAATATTACAAATGGCAAATGACGCTGCACCAGGCCATAAGCCGAAAGTGCCGCTTTACCACCACAGACTTGCGACTTGTGGCTGCCGGCCGACTGCCGGAATTACCCCCGGGCCCGTGCAAGGATTTCCTTGCCTTTCTCAATGGCCTGTTCTATAGTACCGACGTTGAGGAATGCCTGCTCCGGCAGGTCGTCAAGCTCTCCGTCAAGAATCATATTAAAGCCTTTGATGGTATCTTCTATTGAAACCATCTCACCCTTCACACCGGTAAACTGTTCTGCAACGGTGAACGGCTGCGAAAGGAAACGCTGCACACGACGGGCACGGTTCACAGTCAGTTTGTCATCATCTGACAGTTCGTCCATACCAAGGATGGCGATGATATCCTGCAATTCCTTGTATTTCTGAAGTATCTGTTTCACACGCTGGGCACAGTCATAGTGTGCTTTACCCACGACAAGCGGATCCAGAATACGAGAAGTTGAACCAAGCGGGTCAACGGCAGGATATATACCAAGTTGCGTTATGCTACGGGATAGTTCCGTCGTAGCGTCAAGATGCGTAAAAGTCGTGGCTGGAGCTGGGTCGGTAAGGTCGTCTGCAGGGACATAAACGGCCTGCACAGAGGTTATGGAACCTGTCTTTGTTGATGTGATACGTTCTTGCATGGCACCCATTTCCGAAGCGAGAGTAGGCTGGTAACCCACGGCCGAAGGCATACGTCCAAGCAGAGCGGACACCTCTGACCCCGCTTGTGTAAAGCGGAAGATATTATCTATAAAGAACAGAATATCACCACCTTGGTCACGGAACTCTTCAGCAATGGTCAAACCTGACAATGCAACAGAGGCACGTGCGCCAGGCGGCTCATTCATCTGTCCGTAAACAAGTGTGGCTTGCGACTTCTGCAGTTCCTCCTTATCAACAAGCGAAAGGTCCCATTTGCCTTCCGCCATTGCCTGTTTGAACTTCTCACCATACTTTATGACACCTGACTCTATCATCTCACGAATAAGGTCATTGCCCTCACGGGTACGTTCACCGACACCTGCAAAGACAGAGTATCCGTTATGCCCCTTGGCTATATTGTTGATAAGTTCCATGATAAGCACGGTCTTGCCCACGCCGGCACCGCCAAACAGGCCGATCTTGCCTCCCTTGAGATATGGTTCGAGCAAATCTATGACCTTTATGCCCGTAGCAAGCATTTCCTTTGAAGTGGACAGTTCCTCGTACTTAGGAGCCGCACGATGAATAGGATAGGTGTTCTCTTTGGAAAGAGTCTCCATGCCATCAATAGGCAACCCTATCACATTCAGCATACGTCCCTTGATTTGCTCACCGGAAGGCATGGATATAGGATGTCCAACAGGTATGACTTCCAGTCCGCGCTGCAGGCCATCAGTATTGTCCATCGCCACGGCACGCACAGTATCCTCACCGATATGCTGCTGCACCTCAACAACGAGTTCACGGCCGTCAGAACGTTTTACTACAAGCGCATCATGGATTTTGGGCAGCACCTTCTCCACATCAAGTCCCTCCGTGTCAAAATAGACATCTATCACAGGACCGATTATCTGGGATATGTGACCAATAATTTGTGACATAATATTAATCGTTTTAAAGTTATTCCGTATTATTATATTCAAGGTGTATTCCCGCAACTTAAAGACAGTGTCAACCCACCGTAGTTCCTGACAGGATACAAGAAAAACAAATAACAGATGTGTTATGGTACAATGCAAAACAGTTATCCCACATTGACAATGCAAAATTACCAAAAAAAACGGAAACTCCAAATTTTTTTGTCAAAAATATTACTTTTGTAACATTTTTCTTGCACAAAAGAATATTTCTACGTATCTTTGCAAACAGATAAGATTTCGTTATTTTTATTTTTTATTTTTTGAAAAAACGAAATCGCCCGGAGGTCGGTGCGTCCTGCACTGACCTCTTTTTTTTAGGCAGGTGCCACAAATTTCCACCATAGAACAAAACGAAGAATCCACATATCCGCCTTACGGTTCCACAACAATTACAAGTAGTATCAAAACACATTTTATGGCATTCACAACCACCCTCTTTACAATCGCACCCCTTTCACAATGTAATCGCACCCCTTTTACGGTGTAATCGCACCCCTTTCACAATGTAATTGGGCTGCTTTTACTTTACCTATTATATATGCGACCATCTGTTGGTCTTGAAAAGACAACATGTGACAACATATTTTAAGCCCGCAGATTAAGCAGATGCTTGTGGCAGCAATGCAAAGCCTTCATCATCCAGAACTATGGGAAGAACAAGCTAAATCCGCTTAATCTGCTTAATCCGCGGGCAAAAGAAAAGACAACCGGGACAACATTAGACAACATGTGACAACACCTAAACTGCGGGAAAGGTGGAGGTTGAAGATATTTTCACGACAAAACGTCAAAGCGCCGTAGGTGCGACATAATAAAGGGTAGGGCGTGAGCCCTACCTATTGAGTTTCTGTTCCAATGAGCGCCGTAGGTGCGACAGAGTTCCATATTCTT
>CAZPNC010000081.1:0-8007 GCA_964587945.1 uncultured Prevotella sp.
CGGGCTTTTAGCTCAGTTGGTTAGAGCAACAGACTCATAATCTGGAGGTCCAAGGTTCAAGCCCTTGATGGCCCACCGACAAGAAGGCAGTTACGGAATATCGTGACTGCTTTCTTTTTGATGTCATTATAGTAGCATAGACGTTGCTACGAATCTGCGCTTACGTTGTCTTATGATTGGAACGGGGACTAACAAAAACTGTCCGAGAAGCCAATCAGCGGCTTCCCGGACAGTTTTCCTTATATCAAGACGTTGCAAACGCCCTACCCTTCTATGGTCTGTATGGTGCCATCGGCATTGTAATGAAGTTCGCATACCTTGAGAGAACGTAGCCATGTCTTGCCAGACGGCACGGAATCGTGATGGAACAGATACCATTTGCCTTTGAACTCTACGATGCAATGGTGCGTTGTCCAGCCTGCTTTTACAGGAGTAAGTATAACACCTTTATACGTAAACGGTCCATAAGGACTGCTGGCGGTGGCATAACATATAAGGTGTGTGTCACCGGTAGAATATGAAAGGTAATACGTTCCTTTGTATTTATGCACCCAACTGGCCTCAAAGAAGCGGTGAGGGTCATTGGCTTTCAGTGGATTGCCTTTGTCATCGACAATCGTTATAGGCCTTGGCTCCTCGGCAAACTGCAGCATATCGTCTGTCAGGCGCACCACACGTGATGGCAGGGCAGGTGCATCTCCTTCGGGAAGGTTTGCATTTTCCAATGCCTTATTATCCCTGTAACGCTGTAGTTGGCCTCCCCAGATACCGCCAAAATAGAAATAATACGCAGCTTTCCTTTCTCCTTTTTCAGGAACATCGTCCTTGAACACTGCCACATCAATGGAATATGAGCCACGGATAGGGTCAGGTTGTGGTATGAACGGGCCTTCAGGGCGGTCAGATATGGCAACGCCGAAACGGAAGATGTCATTGCCATCCTTCAATGGGAAATAGAGATAGTACTTGCCATCCTTCTCCTGCACATCGCAATCCCACAGTTGGCGGCCTGCCCAGGGTATGTCACTGACACGGAGTATTACGCCATGGTCTTCCAGACTGTCCTCTCCCCGCACAACGGCCTCTATGTCATCGGTGGAGAACACATGGTAATCATTCATATCGAAGTGGTCACCATTGTCGTTTTCCGGTATTCCTGACTCTCTGTCATGGGATGGATAGATGTATAACTTGCCGTTCCACACATGGACGGAAGGGTCTGCCATGTAATCGTTTGGCACCAGATAATGTTTTCCTTGCATAGTGTTTATAGTTATAAATTACAGATTATGGGTTATCAGTTCATCACTTCCCGACTTTCACCAGGTCGACAAGTTTCTGCACAGTGGGCTTAGGCGTATTGTCACGGTTGAACAATGTGGGGTAATCTGTACGCCCTCTAACAGGCCAATCATTACGCCATGAGTTGCCATCGTTAAGACACCAGAAGCCTACACGAAGCACATTATCCTTGTGTTGCATCAACATACGGAAGAAATTCAGCCAAAGCTCATCCGCTTTCTGCTGTACTGACTTCGGCAGTCCTTTCTTATAAGGGTCCATCTTCTCGCTATACCTGAAGTTATCTGACACGTTGGCGCCGGCAAAGCCAAAGGGATTAGGCAATACAGAGAGGTCAAGTTCCGTAAACTGGGATGGTATGCCGAGTTCGCTCTTTATTGTTTCTATTGTCCTTGCATACTGACTGACATAGTCATCAGAACCAAGTACGAGATGACCTTGCAGTCCTATGGCAGTAAGTGGCATACCTTTGGCCATCAAAGGTTTGAAGAAGCGTATCACACCATCCACCTTCTTCGGAAGGTTCATGGAGTAGTCATTATAGTATAGTTCTATACTTGGGTCAGCCTCATGGGCATATTGGAAAGCAAGTGGTATGAAGTCCTCACCGAGAATCTGATAGAACTTGCTCTTACGCAACGTGCCGTCATCCTCAAAAGCCTCGTTAACCACGTCCCAAGCCTCCACACGGCCACGGAAATGACCTACAATCGTGAAGATATGTTCCCTTATCCGTTTCTTCAACACTTCAGGAGTCACTTGGTTTCCCTTCTCGTCAACGAAGAACCATGAAGGGCATTGTGAGTGCCATATAAGGCAATGGCCTACCACATGAAGGCCGTTGGCACGTGCCTTTGTTACGAATTTGTCTGCAAGAGTGAAGTCATAGACATTTTCCTTTGGATGAAGGCTCTCACTCTTCATGCAATTTTCCGCAACCACCCAATTGAACTGGCTGGCTATGATGGGGAAGTTCGCTGACTGATCCCGGCCTGTAAATCCGGTTATAGGGTGTTCACTACGCTCATTATTGTTTGCGTCCACTTCCCATTGGTTGACACTTACCCCCATGCGCCAATAATTACTGTACGCATCTCTCAACGTCTGCGCATTGCAAACGCAAAGGGTTGACTGGAGAGAAATTAATGCAATTGCTACTGATTTGAATTTCATATAGTTTGTATTTTATGGTTTTTGGTTTAAGGCTGCGGTTTTAAGGTCTTTCGGATTGGCATATCAGACACAGCAATAATGACCGACCAGCCTACGACCTAAAACCGAGAATCCACTACCTCCTATCTGTTTCTATCTTCAATTTCCTTGTTTATCTCATCTATCCGCTCGTCAGTAAGTTCATATCTGGATATGATGAACATGGCAATTGCAAGGAGTATGGCCGGAATGACACACACAAGCCAGCGTATTCCTTCCTGTGCCAAAGGGGTTTGCATTTCCATATTGTTCATGAAATATGCTCCTGCGGAATTGCCAACCGACATCATTGCGAAGGCAGTGATGAAGAATAATGCAACGATACGTAGCGGACGGTTATGGAAAAACTCCATCCACAGGTCGCTTATCTTTACGTTTTTGGTATCATTTTCATCCATTACCACCCGTTCCTTTGTCTGTGAGAAGCAGAACACGAGCAGTGCGAAACCTACAAGGGCATAGATGAGCATGGCGTAAAACCACGCACTGGAATCGTCAGGAAGCGTACTTGAACTGCCTGCCGTAGGCTGATAGCCAGTATATGCAAGCACTGCACCGGGCACAACGCCTCCAAGTGCCATACCTGCCTTATAGAATATTCCGGTCAACGCATTGACAATGCCGGCTATACGCTTGCCGGAAGAATACTCAGCATAAGATATTACCTCTGGAATGAGTGCCCACATATAGCCTGTTGCTACAATAACACCGGTAGATTTGATGAACTGCGCAATGTAAACGAGTGTGATATTCTCTCCAACAGTGCCCATCCTACTTATTATATACAGCATTGCCATGCCGATAATGGCTACGGTAAGGAAGATATAGAACATGTTTTTCTTTCCCACTTTCCTCTTGATAGCAGGCACAAGTGGCATGAATATGAAGGAAGGTAGCGAACCCAAGCCCATAAACAATGCCATTTCGACGGGCAGATTGCCTGCCGGTGCGGCGAGAATGGCAACCAGTATCGGCACACCAGCACTGACTGCGAGACCTCCACAGTTAGCCATGAACATACGGACAGATGTAAGTATCGTTATCTCATCAGTGTCACGGGTCAGCGATGAGTTGAGTGCGCCATACGGAACGTTGATGAGCGTATAGAGCATAGATAGTCCTACGTATGTGACATAGGCATAAATGAGTGAGCCTGAAAAGCCATTCCAGAAGCAAAGGATGGCAAGTCCTGTAAGTGGGACACCCGCCAAGACGAGATAAGAGCGGTATTTGCCCCAGCGGGGGTTATGTTTGTCAACGTAAGTACCTACCAACGGATCCCAAAGCACGTCCACAAGACGCACCACGAGAAACATGGTTGCCGCTTCACCTGCTTCCAGACCGTAGATGTCTGTGTAGAAGAAGAGAAGGTACATACAGATAGTCTGATAGATAAGGTTCTGCGCCAAATCGCCGGAGCCGAAGCCAATACGTTGAAGCCAGGTAAGCTTATAAAAGCCTTTGGCTTGAGATGCTGTTTGCATAGTTTTATTGTTGGGTTATTAGTTGTTGGTTTTAGGTTGTCGGTTTTAGGTTGTCAATCGGTTCTTTCACAAGTGATGTGACCAAAAACCGATAATCCGCAACCTCTAACCACTTAAAATTCATTGTCATGGCAGCTTGTCAATATCCGCTGCATGATAGTTATCCATATTGAGATGATACTTCATCAAGGCACCGAGTGAGTGGCGTGGAGCAGGCGAATCGAGCGGGAACGGCTTACCGGAGAACTGCTGGAAGTACAGCAGACAGGCATCTCTCCACCACCAGGCATCCTTTGCCTGCCGGTCAAAGAGACGTTGTTGTGCAGCGTGACGGCCGGTTTCCACGTATGGACTCATACGTTTCCACACATCGGCAAATGCTTCCGCTTCTCTGACACCTTGGTCATACTGATGGCAAAGGGCTTCCCACAATGTCTCACCTGAGTGCATACGGTATGTCCATGGCAGGTGATGGAACCAGAGAAGCAGCTGTTCCGGACAGGTTTCCTCATTATTATATATAGAGAACAGGCTGTCGGGATATTGCCGCGTATTGCCGGAGCCACCTTCAATGGTTCGGTTAAAGCCTATGCCTGTGTTGGAAGCCTTGTGGTAATAACGCGGTTTCCAGTCCTCACGCCATCCTTCGGGGTTGCACCATGGCTCCGGACCGTAATGGTGTCCGCCTGCAAAGATGTGATGAAGGCCAAGTGGCATCATATATCTTACGACCGCATCGTGACTTTCTACCAGCACACGCGTCATGGGATTGACAAATGCCGTGTCTGCCGTAAAGGTCTTTTCCAACCACTCACGGGCTATCTGTTCCTTGGAAAGTGACGGTTCTGCCGCCATTCTTCCATAGCCGTACCAGTTGGACTGTGCCATTTCCGAGCCGCACCAGTTATGCGAATCGCCGACATTTGCCACGCCAGCAAGGCCTATCAGGTTGGTTGGAGGTTGGGGGTTAGAGGTCGTTGGTTGGAGGTTGGAGGTCTTTCGGCATTGTAAACCGGACTGTGTACTATATGCCCCACAACCAAAGACCTTCAACTCACAACTGCTTTCATAGAACGGCAAGAAACAAGTGTGTATGCTTTCACCGGTATATTCCTGCGTAATCTGCACCTCCATCATCATCTTTGTATGCTTCATGGCAAGGAAAAGCGGTGACAGTGGTTCACGAGGCTGGAAGTCTATTGGGCCGTTCTTTATCTGTATTATGACATTGTCACGGAACTTTCCGTCCAACGGCATGAACTCATTATACGCTTGCGAAGCCCTGTCATCGCCAGAAGGACTATATACAAAAGCCCTCCACATCACTATTCCACGGTATGGCAGCAAAGCATCTGCAAGCATATTAGCACCGTCAGCATGGGTGCGGCCATAGTCCATAGGCCCCGGTTCCCCCTCAGAATTAGCCTTTACAAGGAATCCTCCGAAATCAGGAATGAGACTATAGATTTCCTTTACTTTCTTTTTCCACCACGACTGCACCGCTTTGTCAAGAGGATCAGCTGTCGGCAAACCTCCAAGTGCCTTGGGTGAAGCGAAATTTACAGAGAGATACACCTTCATTCCGTATGGCCTCAAGGCATCGGCAATGCGCTTTGTCTCTTTCAATTTTGCCGTTGAGAGCATCAAGGGCTTCGCATTGACGTTGTTAAGAACCGTACCGTTGATGCCTATGGAGGCATTGGCACGACCGTATTCCCTGACGATGTCAAGATCAGCAACCCCATTCTGTTTCCAGAAGATACTGCGTCCGGCATATCCACGTTCAATGGTTCCGTCGGGATTATCCCAATGGTTGAGCAGACGTAGGGCATAAGGACTGCCTTGTCCGACTTTACCGACCTCCACTTTATCAGTTGATTTCAACCATAGTGCATGTCCGTCCTGAGCCTTGCAGACAAGTATAGCAAGGCTGAAAGTGAGCATTAAAAGTGTTATTCTTTTCATTTTCTTTTTCGTTCTTTTTCCTTCGGTTTTGTAAAAGCAATGCAATTACACAGTAAAAGCAATGCAATTACACGGTAAAAGCAATGCAATTACACGGTGAAAGCGGCACTTTCACTTTACTGTCAATTCCTTTACAAACGGTTTTTCAAAACCTTCCACCCGTACTATGACCTTTGCCATACCTTTTTCAGATGTGGACTGAAGCCTTACCAACCCCTCTCCGAAGTATGTTTCAAGGCTGGTAGTGCGCCAAGACACCTGTCTCCGCATATCGCCCGTCTCCACTCCGAGCAAGCGTACCGGCCCCTCCGTCTCCACAGAGAATTTCCGTGGCTGCATCTGTTGTATGCGACCATCCTTATCAGTAAGGGTAATACGGATATGGGAGAGTTGTGAAGCGGTTGCCTTGGCATCCGTCATATCGGCCGGAGTAGCGGCAAGTATGGTATAACCGGCATCCAATCTGACATCAGCTACATTGCCATGATTCTGCAACGAGTCACGCATTACGGCCTTTCCGCCCTTATATCCAACGGCAAGTATCTTCCCCTGACGTGCAGGCAACTGCACCTTTATGCAATGGTCGGGATAATCTGACGTCACACGTGTCTTGAGCGGCAACTGAGGATTGCTCCATATCGGGAAGAAGAACTGCACAGAGTCACAGGTAGTGTAACACCTTACCTCCACACAACGCTCGTCTTTATATGGCAAATCCCATGTATCCGCCATCGCAGGATACTGCCAATGGTCTGTGCCCGCAGGCTGATCAAAGCAGTTGTCACGCACAACAAGTTTCAGATAGTCCTTTTCCGGCTGCCAGGCAGGATGATAGAAGGCTGCCTGCGGGCGTTCTTTGAGAGTCATATCGAACGGACATGAGCACCAACCCTTTGCCGGCCACGGCGAGGACTCGCCAAGATAGTCAACTCCAGCCCACACAAACGAGCCGGCTATGCAGTCATTTTCCTCCACGAAGTGCCATGGATTCTCCTCCACAAAGTCGCGGACAAGATTCTCACGCAGTCCGGAATAATACACAAACGCTTCTGATACCAGCATCTTACGGTCCGGATGGCGTTTATGGTCGGCCACCATGCGTGGCTCAAGGTAGTTATATCCCACTATATCCGTAACGTTCCCGAACTTGTCCTGAAATCCTTGCTGGCACGCAACCATAGTAGGTCGCGTAGGGTCAAGTCCTTTTACCACCGCATTCAGCATACGGCTACGCTCCACTCCCTCGTCAGTGTCAAGCCAAGCCTCCGTAACCTCGTTGCCAATGCTCCACACCATCACCGAAGGATGGTTGCGGTCACGCAGCACCATGTCTGCAATGTCCTGCTTTGCACAGTCATCAAAGAAAGCGGCATAATACCCTGACTTCCATTTATCGAAGGCTTCATCAATGACAAGCAACCCAAGCGTGTCGCAAATAGTGAGAAATTCGGGTGAAGGCGGATTGTGTGAGCAACGCACTGCATTGCATCCAATATTCTTCAACGCCTTCAACCTCCGTTCCCAAGCACCATCCGGCACAGCCACCCCAAGGCTTCCCATGTCCTGATGCAGGCACATTCCGCGCAGTTTCATACTCTTGCCGTTAAGGAAAAAGCCCTTATCAGCGTCAAAATGTATGTCACGTATGCCGAAAGGCGTATCCGTTTCATCTATCACTCTACCCTTTCCGTCACGCAATTGTGTTCTCAACGTATATTGATAAGGGTCATCCGTAGACCATAGTCTTGGATTGTTTATTGTCAATGTGCCGGTCTTCGTTATCTGTTTCTTACCCAGCAGCATGTGCGTAACAGTGAAGTTCCGTCCCTTGTCTGCCCCACTCGTGTCAATGTCCGCCGTCACCTTGACAGTGGCGGAACCTCTGCCAGAATCCAATGACGTCCGGATACAAATACCATTAGTCTTCAAATGCGTGGCATTGACAACCTTCAGCCACACGTGACGGTATATCCCTGAACCGGTATACCATCGTGATTGTTCCTCACGGTTGACATGAACGACCATCCGGTTTGGACTGTCTGCG
>CAZPNC010000082.1:0-7894 GCA_964587945.1 uncultured Prevotella sp.
TACTATATCAACGGTGGAGAGCATTTTCGATACCCACACGATTTAACATAGCCCCTGTTTTTTTCTTTACCTAATAATAGGATTGTTGTCGTTTATATGTAATTTTCATGTTAGAAAGTAGTGTTATACCTGTTGTAGTTCCTTTTCAAGGAAGCGGGCTGTTGCGCTATCTTTACATTTTATTATTTCTTCAGGCGTGCCTGTTGCCATTATCAATCCTCCTTTACGTCCTCCTTCTGGCCCTAAGTCAATGATGTGGTCCGCAAGCTTTATGACGTCTAGGTTGTGTTCTATCACTATTACGGTGTTGCCTTTGTCTACGAGACGCTGGAGAATGTTCGTCAATACACGAATATCCTCGAAATGTAGGCCGGTCGTAGGTTCGTCAAGAATATATAGCGTTTTGCCAGTATCACGTTTTGCTAATTCTGTGGCGAGTTTAATACGTTGGCTTTCTCCACCAGATAGGGTAGTGGATGGCTGGCCGAGTTTTATGTAACCAAGTCCCACGTCCTGTAATGTTTTGATACGGCGTAGAATGTATGGTACAGATTCGAAAAACTCAACGGCCTGGTTTATTGTCATGTCAAGAACATCTGCAATAGACTTACCCTTGTATCTGACCTCTAAAGTCTCACGGTTATAACGTTTTCCGTGGCAAATTTCGCATGGTACCATTACATCGGGTAGAAAGTTCATCTCTATGGTCTTGTATCCATTGCCTCCACATGTCTCGCAGCGTCCCCCCTTTACATTGAATGAGAAACGACCAGGTTTGTATCCGCGTATCTTTGCTTCTGGTAGTTCTATAAACAGGGAACGGATGTCTGAGAATACGCCGGTGTATGTGGCTGGGTTACTGCGCGGTGTGCGTCCTATAGGCGACTGGTCCACGTTGACAACCTTATCTATGAGGTCTATGCCCTCAATGGAATCATAGGGCATAGGCTTTCTTAAAGAGTGGTAGAAATACTGTGACAGTATGGGTTGCAGAGTCTCATTTATCAGTGTAGACTTGCCTGAGCCGCTGACACCGGTAACGAGAATTAAAGTGCCGAGAGGGAAGTCCACGTCAACGTTCTTTAGATTATTCCCCTTTGCACCCCTCAGGCTGATATGTTGCCCCGAACCCTTACGTCGGTGGTCTGGTATTGTTATTGTACGTTTCCCGTTGAGATAGTTTGCGGTCATGGTGTCTTGTGCCAACATTTCCGTAGGTGTGCCTTGAAAGACGATGTTACCTCCTTTGCGTCCAGCCAGAGGGCCGATGTCTACAATATAGTCAGCATTTAGCATCATATCCTTGTCATGTTCTACTACGATGACGGTGTTCCCAATGTCACGAAGTTGTTTCAAGGAGTTGATGAGTCGTTCGTTGTCACGTTGGTGTAGTCCTATGGAAGGCTCGTCAAGAATGTAAAGTACATTTACTAGTTGTGAACCAATCTGTGTGGCAAGGCGTATGCGTTGGCTTTCTCCACCTGACAATGACTTGGATGGTCTGCCTAGAGCAAGATAATCAAGACCCACATCAAGCATGAATTTAAGTCGTGTGCGTATTTCTTTCAGTATTTCAGCTGCAATCTTTTTATTTCTGCTGTCAAGGTGTTCCGGCACATCGCCCAACCATTCGTATAGTTGGCATATGTCCATATCAGCCAGTTCGGATATGTTCTTGTCCCAAATGCGGTATGACAGAGCCTCTTGGTTGAGTCTTTTGCCATGACATGCAGGGCATATAGCCATAGTCACTTCTTCCTCTTCCGATTCTGTGGCATTGGTATGTCGTGTTGCTTTCTTCTTTGGTGTATTGTCCTTCTCTTCTGTAACAGTTCCGAAATTCTCTATGATGAGCGGGTCGTCAATCTGTACCTCACCGAGTCCCTTGCAATAAGGGCAGGCTCCCTCAGGGGAATTGAAAGAGAAGATGTTTGGTGCAGGATCTTTGTAAGCTATACCTGATGTCGGACACATGAGACGTTTTGAGTAATATTTTGCTTCATTGGTGTCTTTGTCCAGAATCATTATCAGTCCGTCACCCTGTCGCATAGCTACTTCTACGCTTTTGGTCAATCGTTCCACCTCTTGCGCTTCATTACGTGAAGATGTTACTTTCAGCTTGTCTACCACAACTTCGATGTTGTGGTTCTTGTATCTGTCCAATCTCATGTCTGGCATGAGTTCTTGTAACTCTTCATCAATGCGTACAGACAAAAATCCCTTTTTCCTTAGTTGCTCGAAGAGTTCGCGATAATGCCCTTTGCGGTTCCTGACTAGTGGCGCAAGTATGAATATGCGTTTTTCGGCATAGTCGTGCATAATCATTTCTACTACTTGTTCTTCGGTGTATCTCACCATTTTCTCTCCAGATGTGTAACTATAAGCGGTTCCTGCACGCGCAAATAGCAGTC
This sequence comes from uncultured Prevotella sp., assembly GCA_964587945.1. Lineage (GTDB taxonomy): Bacteria > Bacteroidota > Bacteroidia > Bacteroidales > Bacteroidaceae > Prevotella. The sequence continues at coordinate 2,412 of CAZPNC010000082.1, forward strand.
TAAGATAGTCGTATACCTCCGTTGTGGTACCCACGGTCGAGCGAGGGCTCTTGTTCGTAGTTTTCTGTTCTATGCTTATTACCGGTGAAAGACCGGTAATCTTATCAACGTCAGGGCGTTCCATTCCGCCGAGGAAATTCCTTGCGTATGCCGAAAACGTCTCTATATATCTACGTTGTCCTTCTGCAAAAATGGTATCGAAAGCAAGAGACGACTTACCCGATCCTGAAAGTCCTGTAATGACAGTCAGGCTGTTGCGTGGTATCTGCACGTCAACATTTTTGAGGTTGTGCACTCTTGCACCATAAATATTTATCATGTCTTTACAAATCATACAGATACCCCAGCTTTACAACTATGGTGGTATTGTTTGACGCTCCGAAGTAGTCTCTTTTTGAATCACCATATATATTGCCCAATCCATAATAGAAACGACCTTCAAGATTGAAACGCCCGACTTTGTTGAAGTGGCATTCAATACCTGCACCGACCGCGATGCCGAAATCAAATTTGTTTTCTACAGGCATTGTCTCCTGTGCCACAACCTGTGAGGCGCGTCCTATTGTATTAGAATAGTCGTTGGGGAAATTCTCTTTTGTGTATGGTGTGTCATAGTTCTTCGTGGTGTTCTCGCTTATCATGAAACCTATTTGCGGGCCGAGGTTGAGAAAAGCATTTACACCTTTCTTCTCACGTCCCCATGATAAGTGGGCGAATATAGGAACTTGGATGTATGTGATGTTACGCTGGTACTCTTCCGCTACGCCTGTTACCGGGTTTATTACAGGGCTGTTGTCAATTGTAGCTATATCTTGTTTCCATCCTGATTGTGATATGTTCATTTCCATCTGTATGGCACATAGTGTAGAGAAATATTTTTCACTGGTATACCTTCCTGTTATTCCGAAAGTCATGCCACCATGCATCTTCTGTATGACGGTTGGCTGGAATCCTACTGAGTTCATGACGTATCCTGCACTTCCTCCGATGCTGAACGCATTACGGTAATCACCAACTTGGGCCATTGTCAGTATAGGACAGAAGGTGGATAAAAATGTTATATATATTATAAGGTGTAGTCGTCTCATTTATGTTAGCTGTTTTGTCGTTTGGTGTTCTATAGGTATAAGAGTCTATAGATAATCTGCAAGATTACTAACCAGCCAAACTACTGTTTTAGAAATTAAGAGCCTCTATACTGGCATCTTGTTTGTAGTGAATGAGCATAAACGCCTTGTTGCGGTAACCGCTGCTGGCTTTCTGAAAGTTCAGTGGGGTCTGCAACCATTGATGACGATTACCGATAAAGTACATGGCATGGTCGTAGCCGGTTATGGCAAAATGGGGTAGGGCGTATGTCATATCCTGATGAAAGAAGGTCTTGTACCGCTGCTTTAGTTCCACTGTTTGTGGAGAAGACTCGTTGTAGTAGAAATTTGTTGGTACAAAGGTGTTGTATTTTGCAAAACGAGTCTTGTTGTATTTTGCATACATCAGCCATTCCGTGTAACCGAAGAGGGATATTTCAACATTCTTGTTATCCATTATGAGTGCGTCAAGTTTGTTCATTGCCATCGTTAATTCTGGCGAACGCCCGGTGTTCAGTATCACGAGATTGGGCTTTGTCAGAGAGAAAGCCCTTGCAAACATTACTGCAGAAGAATTAAGATTGGTTATGTCATAGCCTATTTTCTTCTGCTCTAAAATCTTGCGCAGTGCAAAGGTAAAAGTTCCTTTGCGTGAAGTGCTGTCATTACAGTCAATTATTACTGGATGATAACCAGAGAACTGTTCCACCAAATGTTGTATTGTAGCACTGTTGATGTCGTCTGGTGATTGATAAACCTGATAAATCTGTGGGTTCTTTTCCACTTCGTTGCCAGAAATGGAGAAAGGTATGACCATCTTGATGTTATAAGCCTTGCAGAAATTTCCGAGGTCCGTAACCTGTTTGCTGTATAGTGGACCGAAGATTATATTACAATCTGATGCTCCGTCTTGTAGTAATGTGGTTCTTATATCTGTGTCTATTGATACGTTCCATGCATGGATGTTTATATTTTTGCCCTCTGACTTTAACTTCTCGATAGCCAGCAACATACCGCGATAGTATTCCGTCATTCGTTTTCCGTCACCATCCACATTGTGTAGAGGCAGCATAATACCAATGTTTACAGTGTTCTGGGCGGTTTGTGCCTTGAGGCCGCTGCATAAAAACACTGCTAAAATTAAGATTATATGTCTTGTGTTCATTATCATAATAAGGTTCAAAGTTTAATTTGAGATGCAAAAATAGTAAAATTCTTTTGAAAAAGCGAACATATACGGAATAAATTGATTAATTTTGCAAAAAATAATCCTTTTTGGTGGTTGCCTTCAGGTCTTTCGCTATTTATCATTGGCTACGTGACCAACACCCCAAAACTAACGAGTTGTAACCTAAAACAATCATAATGCGTAAAACAATCCTGATTATAGTACTTTCTATTCTTAACGTTGCAGCGGTTGTTGCGAGTGACTATCCATATATAACAGTATCCTTTGATGCAACTGACAGTGGTGAAGAGACACAGACTGGTGCAACGGCTGTCCAAGGGTCGGCCCCTATCACAGCCTCGTTCCATTTTGAGGCAAATGATGCCGATGGCTGGACTTTGGCCTACGAATGGCGTTTCTGCCATGAGGGCGGGTCATTGGATGAACCCTACATGGTTCGCTATGAGGAATCACCGCAAGTGACATTCACCCAGGCTGGTACGGACAGTGTAGCTCTTTATGCCATATTTACTCGTGACGGCAGTACTCCAGTGGAGTTCCGTAGCCTTTATTGGCGAGATAAGACACAGGCAACACCACTCACTATACTCGCGAGTGAGAGTGTACTGACGTTCCCAAATGCCTTTTCACCTAATGGCGATGGGATAAATGACTATTTCAAGCCAAAGACCTCTGAATCAATTGTTGATTTTCATGCTACCATTTACAGTCGTTGGGGACAGAAAATGTTTGAATGGGACAATGTGAAGGGGGAAGGCTGGGATGGTAAGTTCCACGGTAAGGATGTGAAGCAAGGAGTGTATTTTATACAGGTTAAGGCGAGTGGTGCTGACGGTAGGGAGTTCCTTATAAAGAAAGATGTAAACCTTTTGAGAGGCTATAGCGAAGAAAGTACCGGTTCTTCCTCTTCGGTTACGAAATGACAAATATGTTTCAGCAGACAGATAAAACGGAATACCGCATACGCAAACTGTTTCATAGGGGCTGTGTGGAGTATGGACTTATAGAGGATGGTGACAAAATACTCGTGGCATTGTCTGGTGGAAAAGACTCACTGTGCCTTTTGCGGCTGTTGGCGCAACAAAGTCGTCTTTTTCGTCCGGCTATTAAGGTTGAGGCAGCACATGTCATAATGGATAATATCCCATACGAGACAGACCGCTCGTATCTAGTGCGTTTTTGTGAGGAACACGGTGTAAAACTACACATCCTCCATTCATCCTTTGACGAGTCAACGGATGGCCGCAAGACAAAATGTTTCCTCTGTTCGTGGCATCGTCGTAAGACGCTGTTCTCTTTTGCCAGTGCCAACGGCTTTGGAAAGGTTGCGTTGGGACATCATCAGGACGATATAATAGTAACGTTGTTGATGAACCAGACATTTGAAGGCTCTATTCAGACAATGCCTCCTCGATTGAAGATGCAGCATTATCCTCTGACCGTCATACGTCCGCTGTGCCTTGTGCCGGAATGCATTATATCGAAGTTGGCGGAAAATGTCGGATTTGAGAAGCAGAAAGTCCTATGTCCGTATGAGACAGTGACGCACCGTGCCACCATGACGCAAGTGTTCCATCAGTTAGAGACTATAAATCCAGAAGCACGCTATAGTCTTTGGAACTCAATGAAGAACATACATCATGATCTGCTGCCTTAATTGGCAGTTATTGATATAAATGGTAAGTAGTTTTTTTCTTGTTTAGGCAAGCGTCACTGATAATCAGTGGATTCAATAAAACTCCATTATAAAACTAAATTTGCACACTTACTTATAAAATTATACGATCAAACTTAACTCATAAATACAAATGAATCTTATCCCAAGTTTTGCTGTGGACCATACCAACCTTCGGCCCGGCATATATATATCCCGCCAAGATGCAGTAGGTGGTGAAGTGATAACCACTTATGACATCCGCATGACGGCACCAAACCAAGAACCAGCTTTGGCACCGTCGGCCATTCATACTATAGAACATCTTGTAGCAACCTATTTGCGCAATGATGAAGCGTGGAAGGAACGCATAATATATTGGGGCCCTATGGGATGTCTTACCGGCAACTATCTTATAATAAAAGGAGAATCGCCATGTGAAGAAATACGTGACCTTATGCTCCGCGCATTCCGGTATGTAGTGAATTATGACGATGAAGTGCCTGGCACTACACCTGCCACTTGCGGCAATTGCCTATTACATGATTTACCAATGGCAAAATATGAGGCCAAGCGTTATATCCAACGTCTGCAGACATCCTTTGTCTGTGAATACCCAGGTGTGGAGCGTCCGAAGGATGTAAATGGAAAGCAGTTCTTTGATGCGTGATGGCCAACATGCAACTCCCTGAAGAACTTTCTTGTTGGAACTTCAATGTTTTTTGTAATTTAAGCCGGAAGCCTTAGCATAAAATGGACAAACTGACCAAGGAGCAACGTCACCGGTGTATGGCGGCAATACGTGGCAGGAACACCAAGCCTGAGATACTGGTGAGGAAGTTCTTGTTCAGCCGTGGCTTTCGCTATCGGCTAAATCACTCTCGTCTTCCTGGCCATCCTGACATTGTGCTACGCAAGTATAGGACCGTAGTATTTGTGAATGGATGTTTCTGGCATGGGCATGATGGTTGCAAGTATTATGTCCTGCCAAAATCAAACACAGAGTTCTGGCAGACAAAGATAATGCGGAATAAGACGCGTGATACGAAAGAACAACAAGAACTTTCCTTGATGGGATGGCATTGCATTACTGTATGGGAATGTCAATTGAAATCTTCAACAAGGGAGAATACCTTGTTGTCATTGGTATACACGCTAAGTCATATTTATCTTGAAGACCGGAAAATCAAATGTTATGAATTGCCGGAAGAGTCAAAGAATATGGTTGCCGAACCTGATATTGTAGATTCTTCCGAATAATACGGTATGCATCGCTTTGTGGGCGTATCATCTTGAAAATATTCTTGATGTGTGTTGAGAGGAGGCTGTCTTGTCAGCGGTACTATTCTTCAATCTGAGAATTGATGCAGCTTAATGCTCTTCGGATACGGTGATTAAAATACAGAACGATAATGGGCTTTGTAATAAAATGCGGAACACCGAACTATCTATAAACCAGATAAATTCGGTGTTTTGGTTGCGGAGGCTCGACTCGAACGAACGACCTCCAGGTTATGAGCCTGGCGAGCTACCAACTGCTCCACTCCGCGAT
>CAZPNC010000083.1:0-7810 GCA_964587945.1 uncultured Prevotella sp.
TCAAGAGACGTGTAGTCGAATGCCACGTCAAAGTCTGTCAGTCCCGTCACCGAAGCCGCCGTGCTCCCACCGTCACCTCCGTTTCCGGAAACCGATGGAACATTGTAAAAACCGCTGTCCCCGCTGCAGCCAACAAGTGCAACGGCCATAGCAAATACCGGATAAAATAAAATTGCCTTTGTCATCATTAGTCTTGAATTGATTGGACTTTATGGAATTATTCCAGGACAAAGGTAAAAAAGAAACGCACATACCACAAAAAAAATCAGCAAACAGCCAGAGTCCTTCAGCGGACAGAGGTGCTACAGGCATGCGCATCAGCAGGTTTAACATCCTTTGGCAACACTCCGAAGGTCTCCTTGAAGATACGGTTGAAATACTTTGCAGACGAAAATCCCGTTCTTCTGGCAATATCTGCTGGGGTGAGTGTGCCGTCTTCCAGCAGGCGCATGGCAGTATCCATACGCACAGTTCTGATATAAGCCGACGGAGAAGTGCCCATGAGGGTCTGCATACGGCGGACTAAAACCGTTCGGTCCATGGCCATCTCCGTTGCCAACGATTGTACGGAAAAATCCTCGTCAGCCATGTGTGCCGCTACAACTCCATGCAGACGTGTGGCAAATTCGCTGCAGTCTTTATTCATGACCGTTTCTGTGATATTGTCGTGACGTGGTTTTCCCGTTTCTGTGGCGGTCTTTTTCCTTATCCTTGGCAGCCGGAATGCTGCTACAATAATCCCTGTCATGGCAATACTGACAATGATTATCCACCATATCGTGCTTCCGTATCCTTTTTCTTCGGCCTCGGCCACAGGCGTATGGTGGAATACATACCGTTTTGAGGCAGTGAGACTTTCGGGAGAGAATACACACATGCCACCGCCAAAACCCACGTACACCAATGAGTCAGTCATGCACATCTCGCATGGATGCAGCTCACGTCCCCCAAGATTCATGCCGTCCGGTTTCCCATAGTGGGTCAGGTCGTAACTTCCTTCCCCCTTTTTGCGAAGGTCGCTGATACCTGTTGTTGTGGCAATCCATATATCATTTGTCGAACGTACAAGTATTGCCTGCACGTTTGCAGAGCCAAGACCGTCCTTTTCATCAATCCTTGTCACAATTTTACCGTCAGTGTTTATCACCATCAAGCCTTCGCGTGTGCCGAGGTACAACAGTCCGTCCGTTGTTTCCGCACTGCAGTTCGTGATACCGTCAGCATGAATCTTCGCCTGCTGTCTGGCACGTTCAGAGCAGAATGCCGGCATTGGCTTATGTGGATAGGTTTCAGGTAGTAAGCGTATCAGGTTATGTCGTCGTGGATTCCTGTACAACAATCCGTTTTCCGTGGTCCCAATCCATTTGCCACCGTAGCGGTCAAACAATATGCAACTCATGTCCTCACTTATTTTCTGTGCCATTCCTTCATCGTCAGCAGGCAGTTCCAGCCGATGCTCTATTATCTGATTGTTGCTGTCGAGCACATAAATCCCTCTGTTGCCAACCGTAATGATTTTCCCGTCCGGATTTTTCCCCATGTCGGAAGTCCTCATCGGCAGCATCAGCGAAGGCCTCCATTCGTGTTTCGCAATGTCCAGTCGCTCAACATAGGTAAGCCTTTCATTATTGTGTGTTACCGTCATCCACAGACAACCGTCATGCAACATTACATTTATACCGTTTCTCCATTGGCTGGCCGGCACTCCTGTTTCCGGACTGCAGCAGAACACTAATGTTCCCGTATTGTCCATACTTCCAACATTAGACGCTATAGGCTGCCGTATGCTGAGTTCACATATTTTGTTGGAGGCATAGCATAGGAATACTTGTTTCCCCAAAGAAACGATTTCTTCAGGTACACCGCATCCCAAATCCATAAGGTTCTGCACCATAGTACACTGCTTGTTCTCGCAGCAGTACAGGGTTCCATCCTTTGACACCAGCCAATAACGTGTTTTTCTTGTACAGTTGTTCCCTTTGTCTATGAACACCGCCGTCACGCTACCGCCGTTCCATCCTATGCTGTGTAATATACTATCCACCTTGCATGGTCTGCCATTAGCATCGAAAATGTGCAGTGTTCCCCTGTTGCGTAGCCATAGATGCCCATCTTCATCCGCAGCAATTCTTCTGTAAGCATGATATTCCGGTAGCGGATAAGCCATGTGCGGGTTGACTGTTGAGGTGTGAAAGCGGGTTCCGTCATATATGTTTATTTCCGCCGTTGTGGCAACTGCCACTCTTCCGTCAGGCAGTCCGCAGATGCACCGCACCCTGCTTTCCGCCAGACCGTCATCGCTTGTAAGCACAGTCCATCTGTCCTGCCCCGTCATAGGCAGTACTACTGTAAGGGTAATCAGCAAAAGGTAAAGGCGGAATATGTGTTTCATATAGGTGCAAAGTTACGAAAAATATTCCATTACAGACATTCTTACAGGATAAAATTGTTGCAAATCGGAGAAACAGATGTTGCAAAATGGACGATTTTAACATGTAGGCAACATCTTTTCCCGCAAAAACAACGTAAGAATACCATACAAATAAATAATAATTTGTAACTTTGCAAGCAACCAAATGATTATATATGAAGAATTTATTATTGACAATTATTGTTGTCTGTATGACTGCCAATGCCGTTGCGCAAAGTGTGGAATACACGGAAAACCCGCAAAGCCATGCTGTCAGTGGCATTACAATAGCGGGAGACAGTAACCGCATGGAGTGGCTTCTGAAGACTGATGGCACGCAATATGCGTGGGTCGGAGACGGCTATCAATGGGGAAGGGGCTGCATGAGTGTGGATGACAGCCTGTACCAATGGGCACCAGATGGCGGCAAATACAACAATCTGACCGTAAAGGTGGCGCGTCACCGTGATGGTGATGACCTTGTGGAAAGATACACTTTCACCAATACGTCAAAGAAACCTGTACGCATTGCCAATGTCGGAATATACACACCGTTCAACGATAATTACCCGGATGCCAGAACATGTATGACCAATCGCTGCAATGTCCACGTGTGGCCAGGCGGTAAAGGAGCGTATGTCAATGCCATGCGCATGAATGGTGTTGCCCCGCACTTGGCACTTATGGTGACGGAAGGCGAGATAACCGGATATGATATCTGGGAACGTGGCCAGGCAAAAGGCAGGTCCAACTTCCGTGGAGTCTTCGCTCTCTGTCCGCCGGACATGACGCTGGAGCCGGGTAGGAGTTACAATCTCGCATGGCGCATATTCGCCCATCATGGCAATGATTTCGAGAAACAGATGTTGAAGCGTGGAGGGATGGTTGTAAAAAGTGACCGATACGTTTATGAAATGGGCGAAACGGCAAAGGTGGACTTTATCACGGAGGGCAACACAGAGACTATATACTGCAAGATAACGGTTCCGGGAGAGGTGCGCATCGACCATAATGGTACGTATGCCCTGCTGCTTGGCATATCAGGAGAAAAAGAGTTGTTGGGGAAACGTGTGCAGTTCATTCTGGAAAAACAGCAGATGAATAATGTGGCTGACCCACGTTATGGCGCTTTCATGGTCTACGACAACGATGGCGACAGCATTCTCACTGCCACCAACGGGCGCAGTGACCTTGACGAGGGACGCGAACGTGTAGGTATGGGCATACTGTTGGCGGAATATTGCCGCCGACATCCTGACTGTGAAATGCAGGCCGCACTCGTGAGATACGCCACCTTTATACGTGAAAAACTACAAAAGGCGGATTATACTACAGGTTCAAACGTTGCGGGCAAGGGCAAGCTCCGTGGCTATAACTACGCATGGGTGGCAGACTTCTATTTCCGAATGTTCCTGCTTACGGGCAATAAGCAGTATGCCCTTGACGGCTACGGCACGCTTCAGGCTCTCTACCGCCAGTTCGGTCATGGATTCTACTGTATAGACTACCCCGTTACTGTCGGCCTGCAGGCACTTGAAAAGGCCGGGCTTGCTACGGAACGCATCCGCCTGCTCGGTGACTTCCGCCAGACAGCGGACATATTTGTGAAAAACGGACTTGACTTTCCTAAGTTTGAAGTCAATTACGAGCAGTCCATCATAGCCCCCGCAGTGCAGTTCCTGTGTGAAATATATCTTGTCACAGGTGAGAAGAAATACCTCAATGGCGCACAAGTCATGATGCCGGCCCTTGAAGCCCTTGCCGGCATCCAGCCCAGTTACCGTATGAACGAGATTGCCATACGCCACTGGGACGGCTATTGGTTCGGCAAACGACAGACCTATGGCGATGTATTCCCACACTATTGGAGTGCCATCACGGCCGCTGCCTACCACTATTACGCCAAAGCCACCGGCAGTGAGGACTATCAGCGTAGGGCGGAGACCATAGTCCGTGGCAATCTCAGCCTCTTCTTTGAAGATGGCAGAGCCACCTGCGCCTTCGTAAATCCACGTATGGTGAACGGTACTCCGGCACATTATGCCGATGCCTATGCCAATGATCAGGACTGGGCTTTGATGTTCTATCTGATGGTAACAGAATGACAACGTTGCAATCGTGCCCCTTTTGCATTGTAATCGTGCCCCTTTTACAGTGTAATCAGGTCACTATTACACTGTGATTTGGGCACTATTACAATAGGGTCGGTAATGCTTCGACTTTATCTTATGTTTTTATTATCATACCTACAGTACTGTAGGTGCTAATCAGAACGCTCCGTAATCCGGGGATATTAATGTAAACTATGAAAAGAACAAATGTAATAGCCGTGCTGCTGTCATTAAGTGCTACAGCCATGGCGCAAACGTGGATATGGTATCCGGGTGACATGGACATCTGGACAGGAAACCGTATCAGTAATCTACGTACAGAGAATGGTGGAATGTGGCCGCAATTCTGGCGTACTGACAGCCATTGGCAGACGGTAGAGTTCTCTAAAACCATAGAATTGGCGGAAGAAGAGGAAGTGGAGATAGCCGTAGAGGGACAGTACAGTGTAAGGATAGGCAGCCGCTTCCTGTTCGGGATGCCTCGCAAGTTTACTGTACCTAAAGGCCGTAATACGATAAAGATAGTTGTCAGTAACCTTGTTTCGCCTCCGGCACTGTGGCTGAAAGGTGCGACGCTGAAGAGTGATGATACGTGGAAGGTAAGTAACTACGCTACTGTTGAACGCCCTGACACGTGGACAGGCATTGATGGCAGGCCGATGTTTGATGCCGCCGGCAAACGCCCTTCGCAGTACTGTCTGCCCACTGCGCCCGTATCACCGGTTATTGTGGAACGGGAAGGGAAGTGTATATTTGTGGACTTCGGCAAGGAGTCTATGGGATATCTGCGTCTGGATGGCCTGAAAGGTAATGGCACAGTAAGTATCTCGTATGGTGAGAGTGCTGACGAAGCACGGGACAAGTACCGTGCTTATCTGCGTGATATGCTGACATTGACCACCGACAGCATAATCAACCGGCAGAACCAGTCCGCCATCTGCCGTGCAGGACGGACATATCAGTTGCCGGCCAGCCGTGCCATGCGCTATGCACTTGTCGAAAGTGACGGGGATGTGAGTATCGATGGCGTTACGCTGATGTCGGAAATGAAGGACATCGGCACGTCTTACCGTGGCTCGTTCGAGAGCAGCGACACCCTGTTGAACCGTATTTGGCAGGTCAGCGCATACACATTGCACCTCACTGACCGTGAGGTGATGATAGAAGGCATAAAGCGTGACCGTTGGATGTGGAGCGGTGATGCCATACAGAGTTATCTGATGAACTACTATGCCTTTATGGATGCCCCGGTGGTAAAGCGTACTATTTGGGCGTTGCGGGGAAAAGACCCTGTCCAGCAGCACATAAACACGATACTTGATTACACGTTCTACTGGTTCAACTCTATCTATGACTATTATCTCTATACTGGTGACAGTGACTTCGTGCGCCGTATTTACCCTCGTATGCAGTCGCTTATGGAATTTGTAGAGGGAAGACTCAACAGCCGTGGGCTTGTAGAAGGGAAGCAAGGTGACTGGGTATTTGTGGACTGGTCGCCGCAGAATATGTCGAAAGGTGGTGAACTCTCGTTCCAGCAGATGGTATATCTGCGTAGCCTTCAGGCCATGAGGCTCTGTGCTGACATATTAGGTAACGCCAAGGACAGCCGCAAGTATGCAGACCGTGCAGACAGACTGCAGCCGCAGCTTGTGCCGCTCTTCTGGAATGACAGCCGCAAGGCTTTTGTCCATAACATAGAAAACGGCCGTCAGAGTGAAGCCGTGACGCGTTATGCCAATATGTTTGCGGTCATATATGGGCTTGTTGACAATGGCAAGGCACAGGATATACTCCACGGTGTGCTTCTTAATGACTCTGTCATGCCCATAACCACGCCGTATATGCGGTTCTATGAACTTGAATCCCTGTGTGCTCTCGGTGAGCATCAGCGTGTGGTGAAGGAGATGCGCAGCTACTGGGGCGGCATGCTTAAGGAGGGAGCGACAACGTTTTGGGAAACATACGACCCACGGGAGAAGTATCCGCAGCGTCTTGCTATGTATGGACATAAGTACGGCAAAAGCCTTTGTCATGCGTGGGGAGCGTCTCCTATATACCTGCTTGGCAAATATTTCCTCGGCGTGCGCCCTTTGAAACCCGGATACAGTGAATGGGAGGCGACACCTTGTCTGGGTGGTTTGCAGTGGATTCGTGGCGATGTGCCTACGCCAAATGGCAATATACATATAGAGATGACACCACGGCAGATTGTGGTGAAGGCGGAAGGATGCGGCAATGGCACGCTGGTCTTTACGTCACGCAGACGGCCTAAAGCGTCGCATGGCACTATCGGGAAAACGGAAGACGGCCGTTATCGGTTGCGTATTGAGCCTGGTGACATTGTAAAAGTCACAATAGGGTAGGGGGAAAAAGACTAACGGGTTCTTGCATTTGCAAGAACCCGTTAGTCTTTTTGGTTTATTCTGTTCTGATTTCCATAGCATTATTTCCGGACATGGATTGTCTTTGCTTTCCCGTTCCGTACAGTACGCAGAATGTATGTGCTGTGTTCGGGCAGGTCATTGGCGTCAATCTCTTTCCCGTCAGTCGTGAACAGGCGCGTGTTGTCCGCCTCGTTGGCTCGTGTAGCCTCTATCCCGGTAGCCTCGCCCTTGCAGATGAGTATGCCTTGTGATATGAGTTGCGAGTCGTCCCAAAGGTAATTGTCGTCTTTTATGACCCATTTGCTGCCGGCATAGAATGTGGTGGCCTGGAAGATTTGTATCTCATCGCCTGCGGTGAAGGTGCGACCTGCCATTGGCCTGATGCGTATCGTGTCGCCGTTGAGCCTCAGTGTACCGCCGACTTTCACCTTGTCGTTGCTGTTTGCACTTGCCTTGAAGACGAGAGTTGTCTTGCCGTAGCATATCACGTTGCCGGAGGTGGTGAGCGTTCCAGTCGTGTTGTCACTTGCCCCCGGTGCTATTGTCGCCCCGTTACGTGAGAGAATGCTCTGTGTGTTGCCGCTGCCGGCGAGGGTGCCGCCGTCAACCGTGATGCTGGAAGAGGTGCAGTTGCCGCTTATGTTGGCAATCTTCAGCGTTCCTTCCTTGACATATATGCCTGCCGTAGAACTTGTTCCCGACAGCGTCAGCGTGCCGGTGCCGTACTTGTAGAAACCTTTGCTGTTCTTGATGCTGCCTGCGAATCTGCTGTCTTGGTTGAGATAGCCTGCGTTCACGGTACTTCCGTTTATTGTTGCGCCGCTGTCGTCGGATGATAACGTTCCTATATCTAATGTTGAGGCATCTATATAGACACTGCATGAACCTGTAGGGTTGAGCGT
>CAZPNC010000084.1:0-7737 GCA_964587945.1 uncultured Prevotella sp.
GAAAAGAGTATAACATCGAGTTCTGTCCATCCTCGCAATTCACACTCTTTCTTCGTTGTTGGAAGGAAATCAGTCAGCATCTTCAATTGGTTTACGTTCCCCATACAAAACGATGAGGTTATGGAGTGCTATGGCTTTCATGTTAGGATGATATATAACATTGAAACACATATCCATAAGGGCTTTATCAGAAGCCCCTGTTGACTCCACCAGAGCACGAACATTGAGACGCAGTTTTTCAAGAACGGTATCATCAACAATACCATTACTATCAACAAGGTTACGGAACAATGAGAAACGATCTATCGTTTCAAGATTTTCTTCTGTAATGTCTATGCTTCTTGTACCAGAAGCATTTGAAATGATTTTATACATAATTATTATAAATTAGAATTGTTATTTTACTAAAAAATCCAGTATCCCTCTCATAACTACTGCCCGCTGTGCAGAATTATTTATACATTCAAATGGGAAACCCATAGCGAAAGTATTCATATCACCAGCGTATGCCACTGCCGCAGTCTGGGTATTACGATACTGCATAGCTACAATAGCCTGTCCATAAGGTTGCAAAATATCACTTTGTACAGTGGCATAATGATCAGGGTTAAGGTCGTTGGTAACCACAAGGGTTTGCTGTAGTCCTGTCACCACAGAATTATCGTCACGCACCACCCCCGCATATCTTATATGGAGCAAGCGCTGAAGAAAGTCTTTTTCTTCATTCCGCTGCATATCACTACCTATATAAGAACCACTTACAAGTAGTGCCCCCCTTCTTCTCTTTTGATAATCCAACAGTTGCTTCTGCATCTGTTTTGGAAAAGTTTTATAAACATGCAGGGTATTATCCACATAACGTTCATTACCAAGAATCAGGTCAACGACTTCATAGTCACAGAGGTTCACTCCCCCCCATTCTATCACACTTTTGGTAGCACTGACGACATTATATTGGTTTGCGGAAAGAATTGCAAGTGCGTGTTCTGCAACATAGTTGAAATTGTTTCCCGAAACGAAATGTCCTGCCATATCATCACTGCAATATCCGAAAGTGCCATAACCCTCACTACCGGCAGTAGCAGTAGAGAACACCTGCTGTGCCCCACTCCATCCTGCCGTCAGGCCATATGACACACCGGGGTCTGCATAAATGTCAAAACCTTTATCTGTCTGTGTATTTATCTGCAATGGCCCAGAAAGTCTTTGGAATCCATTGACAATCATAACGGTCTTAGCATCCTTACCATGCCAAACCACACAAAGTTCCTCTGTCGGGAAGCTCTCACCTCCTGAATTCACAGCTGTTATGCGAAAACGATAAAGAAGGTCACGCTCCAATTTCTGAACAACAGAAGTTTTCTCCACATTGCACCCATTATCATAGTCAAATCCCCCCATAGCCATATATACATTATAGGAAGTTACATTTGCAGATACTTCCTCCTTATCTCTTTGAGGCAGCCACGATAGGATGGCATTACCTTGACCATCAAGTGTAATATGGAAATTAACCGGAGCCAGGGGAGAAACGACAACATCCTCACCATGAGCCTCGGACTCATAACGAAGAATTGTTTTATAAATAGAACGCGCCAACGTGAATTTGAAATCCGGATCATGTCCCAACTGCATATCAGGGAAACTCTGGTGTGACAACGTTTCCAAGATAGCCGACGGCATTGCAGGCAAACGCGTCTCGGAATAGTTGCGGTCATAGATATCTCTCCATGTCCAACTACCATACCGTGCCTTTATATCATCCTTTGTCTGTTCAAGCAACTGCTCACAAAAATCCCGTGAATGCGAACGTGACACACCGGCATCAAGGTTACCATCATTAAAATCCGTAGTACAAATGGCCAGAGATCCATATATAGACTTCAAGTCACTATCAAACCCAGCATCAGAATGAACAGCAAGACATAGATCTATAGGTACACCCTTTCCTTCCTTTGTCGGAGCATACGGTGAACCGCCAGCAAGCCAATTTGTCATCAGCGAACGACTGTTAATATCATCTTTATAATCATCAGTCCCCTGATAGAGAGAATAAAGGGAATAGGGCACACCTGACCATTGTGCATTATATCTTGCCCCTTCTATACATCGTGGCATACCGCTGACACTACCGCCACGTTCTACATTTCCCATACCCCCACCAAAGCGAACTGCATCTGTGGTAATAACACCTTTTGAGGATGATTGTGCCGATACCTCTACACGATTATAATAAGAACTGCCTTGGTCAAAGTTGAAAGTACCGAGATACACCCATGTTCCTCCTCCCATCCGCTGATTTACATGAAACTCAGTCCGTTGTCCCTGATGATACACTGTATAAAGCACATCATCAATACTATTTTCCAACGTCGCATAGCTAACATACACAGCATAAAGCCCTGTTTTGGGAAAAGACGGCTGGTAGGACGCCGTACTTGCTGAATTACTTTTTGTAGCGGATATCTGACGTGCAGTGCCTTTTTCAAAGGGATTATAACCATCATCCATATTTCCGGCAGGCATAGCAAAACCAACAGATGGGGCAGTGTTCCATCGTCCCCCCTGAGAAGTCTCTATATAACAAGGTGTATTATCATCATTGTCTACTATCACCTCTGCCGTCTGCCAGTCACGCTCACGTGGGGTAAAAACGTTGGCCCCAGCTCTTTCCAGCATCGGAATAAGAAAAGGGACAACTATAGTTTGTGTAAACAAATCCTCATTCGTACAGAACATATTCGGACGCTGCCAACGCCATTCTGCTTTTGCTATGTCATAATATCTTCCATGACTGGCCCATAGCGAGATATGCTTGCCTTGCAGCCCTTTGCTCACAATGTGTGGTTGGGAAACATTCGTAACCCATGGCTTACCTTCATAATAGATATCACCCCACCAGCCACGTTTTTTCCTTTTCTGTGGTTTATCCTTAATAACCGGTTGGGAAACGACACCTCTTATCAACCCCTCCAGGCTGACACCTTTGGCCATGATGCGTACAGTATAATCAGCATACTGCCGCGGCAAAGCCTTATGAACACTTTTCGTTGTCTGCTTATAGATTTTTCTAACACTCCTTTCCGTAAATTCCTGTTCGGCAAAGGTGTCATCCATAAATATTATGATGGTTTTTGTCGCATCGTCAATCTGCATACTCTGTACATGTCCGTCATTGGATTCAGCACACACAGACACGCAGAAACAGCATGCCATAAATATAATTAAAATGAAATGTTTCAACATATTCAATTGTGTCATCTACAGTCCAAACTTATCAGGGTGCTTACCGATAGTTCCTGCAAAATACCGTTTTATTTCAGGCAATTCTTTTTCCACATCTCCTGAAGGAATAATACTTTGGGTACATCGTATCAATTTCTTGTTATAGTCAATAGCATAAAGCAGTATTGGAATCTCCGCTTTTGCAGCAATATAATAGAATCCTTTTTTCCAATCAGGATTATAGCTTCGAGTACCTTCCGGAGTTATTGTAAGATGAAACGATTCTGATACTTTTGCCGTTTTCGCCAAATTGTCCGTCATGCTTGATTTGCTATTGCGATAGACAGGAATGCCGCCTGTCTTGCGGAAAAGCAGCCCTAACGGCCAGAAGAACCATTCTTTCTTCATAAGATAATTAGAGCGCAGTCCCTCCGCACAACTATACAACTGCCCCAAGACAAAGTCCCAATTACTCGTATGTGGAGCGAGGCATATAACATATTTCTTCGGGTGCTCCACTGTTACATCTTTCTTCCAACCAAGACACTTGTACAACACCCATGAGCAAAAGATTTTCAACATAAGATCAGTGCAGATTACTTATTTGGTCAACAATACAGTTAACCTCATTGGTAAAACTCCCTACAAGAGCCTTATAATAGACCTTAGCCTTCATCCCTGGTTCTGGATGTGACACTCTGGTAACATAATCGGAATGAATACGCATTATAGATTTGAGGAGAGATCTCACATTTTCCTCTTCACTTGATACATTATACGAAGATATTGCTATACATTCAGCGAACAGTTCACTACAAATATAATTGATACCCCTTTTCAGACTTCGTTTGTTTGCCATAGTTTTATTTGTTAATTGGTTATATTGTCATTTCCGGAGGACATCAAATGCCTCCATACAAAAACATGTTCAAAGTTAATCAAAAATGCCATAATACAAAAGAGAATATGTCAAAATTGTGTTTTTTTTCGTAATATAAGCACGTTTTATGTATTTTGTCACTAATTTTTATTAATTTTGCACACAATTATATAGAGGCGATATTGAGTATGAATCAACAGGTTTGGCAAACCGTACCGTGTTTGGCATGCCCTTCATATTGACAATGCCGCCAACAACAAGTACAAGCAACAAAAGTACAAGAATCTCCAAACAATTACAAAAACGACAATAGAATGGCAAAAGAACTAAAAAACTTGACGAAACGTGCTGACAATTACAGCCAGTGGTACAACGACCTCGTCGTAAAGGCCGACCTTGCAGAACAGTCTGCCGTACGTGGCTGCATGGTCATAAAGCCCTATGGCTACGCTATATGGGAGAAAATGCAACAACAACTTGACAAAATGTTTAAGGAAACAGGTGCACAGAACGCCTATTTCCCACTACTCATTCCGAAATCGTTCCTTTCAAGGGAAGCTGAACATGTAGAGGGGTTTGCCAAAGAATGTGCCGTTGTGACACACTATCGTCTTAAAACCAATGACGCCGGAGACGGAGTAGTTGTTGACCCCGCTGCAAAACTGGAAGAAGAACTCATCGTACGTCCAACTTCCGAAACCATAATATGGAACACATACAAAAACTGGATTCAGTCTTGGCGCGACCTGCCATTAATGTGCAACCAATGGTGCAACGTTATGCGATGGGAAATGCGGACACGTCCATTCCTACGCACTTCCGAATTTTTATGGCAAGAAGGACACACCGCCCATGCCACACGTGAAGAGGCGGAAGCTGAAGCACAGCTGATGCTGAAGGTTTATGCACAATTTGCCGAAGAATGGATGGCAGTACCCGTCATGCAAGGTGTGAAAAGTGAGACAGAACGTTTCGCCGGAGCATTGGACACATACACCATTGAGGCTATGATGCAGGACGGAAAGGCCCTGCAGTCTGGAACATCACACTTCCTCGGACAGAATTTCGCCAAAGCGTTTGACGTCACATACCTTACAAAGGAAAACAAGCAGGAATATGTTTGGGCAACATCATGGGGCGTTTCTACACGCCTTATAGGGGCACTGATAATGACACATTCCGATGACAACGGCCTTATCCTCCCACCACGTCTCGCACCCATTCAGGTGGTGATAATCCCTATTGGCAAAGGCGAACAGCAAACACAGATTGCTGAAAAGTTCCAGCCTGTCATCAATGCACTAAAGGAAAAGGGCATCAGCGTAAAATATGATGATGCCGACAACAAACGTCCCGGATTCAAGTTTGCCGACTACGAATTGAAGGGTGTTCCTGTACGCCTCGTCATGGGAGGCCGTGACCTTGAGAATGGCACTGTCGAGGTAATGCGCCGCGACACGTTAGAAAAAGAAACCATTGGATTTGACGGATTGGCAGAACACGTGGAAAGGCTGCTTGACAATATCCAGCAGAACATATTCCAAAAGGCCAGGACCTTCAGAGATGCACACATTTATGAATGTGACAACTATGACGAGTTCAAGGAACGTGTGCAGAATGGCGGGTTCTTTCTCTGCCACTGGGACGGCACTGCTGAAACAGAAGCAAGAATCAAGGAAGAGACACAGGCAACAATTCGTTGCGTACCCTTCGCTTTCGAACAAACGCCAGGCAAAGACATGGTTACAGGCAAACCATCAAAATGCCGCGTCCTTATAGCAAGGAGTTATTAGTATCTTCTGTCAGATTGCGAGAAAATGAGACAAAAAATGAAATCGCCCCTCTCCCATCTCTCCATCATCGGTGCAAACCTGATTTGGGGGCTTTATGCTACAATATGCAAAGGGTTTCTCTGCAGCGGACTTGTCAGCAGCTGGGCACTCTGCGGAATCAAGATGATAGGCGGAGCTATACTGTTCTGGTCTCTCGCAACGGTGTTACCGGCTGGTATTGCGCCCAAGGAGCACATAAAACGCCATGATTTGGTAAGACTGTTCTTGGCCTCCATGCTCATCAATGCAGGCAGCCAATCATGTATCATCCTCGGACTGGACTATACCAGTCCCATTGATGGTACCGTGATTTGCAGTATGGCACCGATCTTCACGCTTGTTCTCGGACTGATACTATTGAAACAACGCATTAACTTCATAAAAGCCAGTGGTGTAGCCCTTGGGTTTATCGGAGCTGTACTTTTTGTTTTCCCCGGAATACTGGGCGATAACAACACCTATTCCATAGAGCAACAAGGCGGCGACAACCCATTACTGGGCAACACGCTAATGATTGTCTCGCAAATATGCGGAGCGCTATACCTGCTGCTTTTCACAGAAGTACTTAGCCGTTACAGTGCCGTAACACTTATAAAATGGCTGTTCCTTTTCTCCGCTATTGTCCTTGCCCCTGTTACGGCTAAAGACATTTACAGTTCCAATTGGGCAATGATGAACATTTTGGACTGGCTACAGTTAGGATACATTATAATCTTTGCTACAGGTCTGGCATATTTTTTACTAATCATCGGTCAAAAGCAGGTGTCACCAACAGCAATAGCCATGTACAACTATGTCCAACCGATAACCGCCACCATAAGCAGTGTCATCATGGGAATGGCCGTCATCACGGGCCAAGAGCAACTTGCCACCACACTGTGTCTTGTAGGAGTGTATATTGTTATTAAAAAATAGTATAGAGACATCTTGTAAGTGGTTGTTTTGTATTATTGTTGTTTCTTGCTTTGGCAAGCGGCACTGATAATCAACGACTTTAATAAAAGAATATTATAAAACAATTTTTGAACAGTTACTTAATATAAAACAATTGTCAAATACAAAATTATAAATCATGTGCGTACCATTAGGACCAAGACGACCACCCCTATTCTCAAGAACAGGTAAACCCAGCTATCAAGACTACCATTAGCAAGGCAGAAGTGAGGAAACAATCGTTCCTGGCGATTACAAATGTGAATATCGTATGACTTCAGAACGTAAAGAACAGCACATATAGTGGCTGTACCAATAATCTTCTCATGATACTCCATGATGAATCTACCAAAGTAAAGGTTGTCGGATGCAGAAACCCAGAGTACAGTGAGAAATACAGAACCATCATTATGGATGCCCCTTGTTTCCCTGCCAAGTTGTTCTTGCTTAAAGATACTAGCATCGGTGAATAAAGATGAATAACTATCATAATAATCCTATTTTTACAAAAAAAACATGAGATATTCTGTTCTTTATTTTATATTTAACTTGATGAGTCTATTATGTTTGGCTCAAAATGACAACAAATTGGATAAAAGCTTATTGTGGGAAATTTCCAAGATTGGATTGAATCATAAATCCTATCTAATAGGAACCCACCACGGAGGAACAAAAAATAACATCAGTTATTCTACTATAAGTTCTTTGCCACAGTTTAATAAAATACTTGATAGCGTAGATGCAATTGGCGTAGAATGTGACTTTGCGGATACAACATTCATAAAAATGGTGGCAGACAACATAAACAATTGTGGGTCTATGTTGATTTGAGTGGGTATCGAAAATGCTCTCCACCGTTGATATAGT
>CAZPNC010000085.1:0-7658 GCA_964587945.1 uncultured Prevotella sp.
ACTATATCAACGGTGGAGAGCATTTTCGATACCCACACGATTTAACATAGACCCATCAATACTTTTTAAAAGAGAGACAACAAAAAGATCTAAAGGAGAGAATGGTATCCGCCTATTTATCATAATGCACATTCCGAGTTGTTGACAAACACCCTTCAATCCACTAAATTCAAAGAAAGTTATTTCAATTTTATTCAGTGAATTAAAGGGTATTTGTTAACTGGTTATTTTAACAAACTTTTCTTGAACCTTGGCTAATTGTTACATCATAAACCTTTGGCTCATGACCATATTTCTCTGAGAATTTTTTCTTGGCAATAGATATGAAACTATCATAAAGATTATCCTTCACAAGATTTATTGTACAACCACCGAAGCCGCCGCCCATAATTCGGGAACCCGTCACTTCACATTCCTTTGCAATGTCATTAAGGAAATCCAATTCGGCACAACTTACTTCATAATCCTTTGATAAACCTTGATGTGTAAGATACATCTGTTTACCAACTTCCTCATAATCCCCCTTGTTAAGAGCATCACAGACTGCAAGCACGCGGTCTTTTTCACCAAGTACAAATATTGCTCTTTGCATATCCTCTGCATTTACAATATTATCAACTTCCTTGAGATCATCCCATGAACAGTCTCTCAGAGTCTTAATAGTACGTTCTGGATGTTTTACCTGCACTGCTTCAACCACATTTTCACATGACTTCCTACGGTCATTATAAGGCGACCCTGCAAGTTCATGTTTGACGCAAGAATCAAGAAGTACAAGTTTATAGCCTTTGGGATTGAAAGGATAATATTCAAATTCACGACTGTTACAATCTAACCGCATCAATTTTCCTTCTTCCCCAAAAACGGAAGCAAACTGATCCATAATACCACAATTACACCCAATATACTTATGTTCTGTTGCCTGTCCGGCAAGAACCATGTCCCACTTGGATATTTTATTATCAGCAAACAAATCATTTAATGCACATGCAAAGCAAGATTCCAATGCTGCAGAACTTGACATTCCTGCCCCCAACGGCACATCACCAGCAAATGCTATATTAAATCCCTTTACATCTACACCTAAAAGACGAAATTCTTGCACTATACCATATATATAACGAGCCCATGACGCTGCAGGTCCTTTTGGATCATCAACAGCAAATTCCGTTCGATCTTTAAGGTCTATAGAATAAGCCATTACTTTGTTTGTTCCATTAGGGCGTACTTCCGCCATAACGCCACAGTCTACAGCGCCAGGAAATACAAAGCCTCCATTATAGTCAGTGTGTTCGCCTATAAGATTTATACGACCTGGAGAAAAATAAATACTGCCAGTTTTACCATCAAAATGTTTGGTAAATCGGCTTCTTACAAATTCAATATCCATAGTTTATTCGATTTAAGATTCGGTTTATAAATTATACTGTGCAAATTTACAAACTTTTTTCTATATGACAAAACAAACAAACAAATATTTCTTATATTAAAAGTTAAAATATAAGATATAGCCAAGTCCGACAGTTAGTCTTCAAAACAGCCTTAAATCTGTTATAATCTGTGCCCCGACGATATTGTTAAGTTGTGCAATAAGTTCTGTACGCCTCATTTGTAAATCAGCTCTAACGGCAGGATTAAGAATTTTAATCCATAACGTTTGATTCTTAATTTGTACTTCTTCCGTATACTGTTCTGCAATATGACCGGCAACACCACCCCACGCTTGTATTAGACGACGCTGTAACAGAGGTGTCTCCAGTCCATTAGTCCGAAGAATCTGTCTTACGAGTGCTTCCACTTCCAAAGGGCGACGACGAAACATTATAAATGAAATTAATTTTAAAACATTATCATTAAGAAAAATCTCCATGTTTTACATGGAAAATTTTATAATCCGAATTACCGCTGTTACTGAGGATTTTATCAAGATGATCTCTATTAGTATCCGTAACAAAAATCTGTCCAAATTTATCCCCACTTACTATTTTAACAATCTCTTCCACCCTCTTTCTATCAAGTTTATCAAAAATATCATCAAGTAGCAATATAGGAGTTGTAGAACTTACAGTTTGTCGCAAGAAATCAAACTGAGCCAATTTTAAAGAAATGACATATGTTTTGTTCTGCCCCTGACTACCCTCTCGTTTTATTGGATAACCATCAATGAGCATCTCCAAGTCATCACGATGTATACCATGAAGAGAATAGCCTACGGCACGATCCTTAACTCTGTCACGTTGGATAACATCCAGTAATCTACCACGCTGACAATGAGATGTATACCGTAATGAAACATTTTCTTTTCCACCACTTATCTTATTATACATATCGTTAAATACAGGAATAAATTCCTCAACAAAAGTATTGCGTTTTAGAAATATACTCTCACCATTAGAAGCCATTTCTTCTTCCCATAAAGACAGTAACATTGCATCCGGCTCTTCTTCCATTTTCAACAAAGCATTACGTTGTTGTAAAGCTTTGTTATAACGATTAAGCAAGTCTATATAAGTTCTATCATACTGTGCAATAACCAAGTCCAGCATTTTCCTACGTTCTTCCCCTCCCCCAGCAATTAATGTAACATCATCAGGTGACACTATGATTAGCGGAACAAGTCCAATATGTTCGGATAATTTTTTATAAGCCTTTTTGTTACGCTTTACCTGCTTTTTCGCACCACGCTTCATTCCTATATATATATCCTCCGAAGTCTCTTCATCATCCTGCATATACATTCCTTGCAACATAAAGAAGTCAGAATCATGCCTCATCATCTGCGAATCAACATTGCTAAACATAGAATGACAGAAAGAAAGGAAATAAACGGCGTCGAGCAAGTTTGTCTTGCCCTCGCCGTTATCACCTATAAAGCAGTTTATCTTGTTTGAGAAATCAAGAGTTGTATCTGCTATATTTTTATAATTCAGTATAGAGATTCGTTTCAGAAACATATATTCTTTTTAACTTACCTCTACCCTACTCTTCATCTAGCAGTATACGCATCATTTCTATTGCAGACTTCGCCACCGGAGTACCAGGTCCGAATATTGCTGCTACACCTGTCTCATATAGGAAATCATAATCCTGGGCAGGTATAACGCCACCAGCAATAACCATAATATCCTCACGTCCAAGTTTCTTCAATTCTTCAAAGAGAGCAGGAATAAGTGTTTTGTGACCAGCAGCAAGAGAAGACACTCCCACAATATGAACATCATTCTCTACAGCTTCCCTCGCAGCCTCGGCCGGAGTTTGGAACAATGGTCCCATATCCACATCGAATCCGCAATCAGCATAACCTGTTGCCACTACTTTCGCACCACGATCATGACCATCCTGTCCCATCTTAGCAATGAAGATACGAGGTCTGCGTCCTTCCTTCTGAGCGAAACGCTCTGTCATCTGACACGCCTTCTCAAACTGGCTGTCATTTTTGCTTTCTGCACTATACACGCCTGAAATTGTTCTTATAACTGCTTTATAACGGCCTACAACTTTCTCGCAGGCATCAGAAATTTCACCAAGAGTACAACGTACCTTTGCACATTCCACTGCTGCCGCAAGGAGATTGCCATTGCCGGCACGAACGATTTCTGTCAGATTATCAAGTGTAGATTTTACTTTTACCTCATCACGGTTAGCCTTCAATTCCTTCAATGAAGCCTCCTGCTCTAATCGTACAGCAGTATTATCCACCTCAAGTATATCAATAGGATCCTCGTGCTCAAGACGATATTTATTTGTTCCGACAATAATCTGCTGTCCAGAATCTATGCGAGCCTGTGCACGGGCAGCAGCTTCTTCTATGCGCATTTTGGGCACACCAGTCTCAATAGCCTTGGCCATACCACCAAGTTTCTCTATTTCCTGAATATGTTCCCATGCTTTATGAACCAATTCGTTGGTTAATGTCTCCACATAATAGGAACCAGCCCAAGGATCTATCTCTTTGCAAACTTTTGTCTCATTCTGTATATAAATCTGTGTATTACGGGCAATACGGGCAGAAAAATCAGTAGGCAATGCTATAGCTTCATCCAAAGAATTTGTATGCAATGACTGTGTATGTCCTAATACTGCCGCCATAGCTTCAACACAGGTACGTCCGACATTATTGAACGGATCCTGTTCTGTAAGCGACCATCCGGAAGTCTGGGAGTGCGTACGCAACGCCATAGACTTAGGGTTCTTGGCACCAAAACTTTTCACAATCTTGGCCCACAAAAGACGACCGGCACGCATCTTTGCTATTTCCATAAAGTGATTTACACCGATAGCCCAGAAGAAACTGAGTCGTGGTGCAAAAGCATCAATATCTATTCCAGCATTGACACCGGCACGCAGATATTCCAAGCCATCTGCAAGAGTATATGCCAATTCAATATCCGCCGTAGCACCAGCTTCCTGCATGTGATACCCAGAGATTGATATAGAATTGAACTTAGGCATCTTTTGCGATGTATACTCAAAAATATCAGCGATAATCTTCATTGAAAAAGATGGCGGATAGATATAAGTATTACGCACCATGAATTCCTTAAGGATATCATTCTGTATGGTACCTGCCATTTCCTCCAATTTCGCACCTTGCTCCAACCCGGCAACAATATAGAAAGCCATGATTGGCAACACTGCCCCATTCATTGTCATTGACACCGACATTTTGTTGAGAGGGATACCATCGAAAAGAACTTTCATATTTTCAACGGAGCAAATGCTTACACCAGCTTTGCCAACATCACCTACAACACGCAGATTGTCCGGATCATAGCCACGGTGAGTAGGAAGGTCAAACGCAACAGACAGACCTTTCTGTCCTGCAGCCAAATTTCTACGATAGAAAGCATTCGACTCCTCCGCAGTAGAGAAACCGGCATACTGGCGTATTGTCCATGGGCGGAAAGGATACATCATAGAATAAGGCCCACGAAGGAACGGTGGAATACCTGCCGTAAAATCAAGATGTTCCATCCCCTCTAAATCCTCCTTGGTATAGACAGGTTTCACTTCTATATGTTCAGGGGTCTTCCAGACATACTGTATATTATTATCTTTCTGCCAAAGGGCATCGTCTTTCTTCTCTATGCCAGAGAAGACATTTATATTTTTAAAATCTTTTCTAGCCATAATTACTTGATACCGAGTTTTTCGTTATACATTCTAAGTGTTTCAAGTTGATTAACCTTGACATGTATGAAATTTTCTATGCCTTCAGCCTTCAGTGTCTCTGCACAAGCAGGAGCGCCAGCCACAACAAATATAGCACGACCATCCAAATATTTATGTGCAGGCACTGCATAATCCGAATATTCATCATCTGAAGAACAAAGTACCACAATGTCAGCCTTTGCTGCAAGAGCTGCATCTATCCCCTCTTCTACTGTATCGAATCCTAGATTATCAATGACTTTATATCCGGCAGCAGCAAGGAAATTACAAGAGAACTGTGCACGAGCCTGCCGCCATACGAGGTTTCCTATGGTCACCATGAATGCTACAGGTTGTTTCTCTGCCTTTTCAGTTGCAATACGCAATTCTTCAAACCCTTCAGACAACCTACTGGTTTTAACAGATTTATATGGAGCTTCCTCCTTGTGTCCACAACCGCTACAAGTTGTCGCCAACGGCAACTTTCCTTCACTACGCTCTGTAAAATTAGGGAACTGGTTAGTACCGAGAATAAATTCTCTACGTTGTGCAGCCAGAGTATGGCGTTTGTCATTTGTAGCATTTATATCGTCTTGTACAGTTCCAGCCTTGACCGCATTGAGGAAACCACCTTCGTCTTCCACCTTCAGGAAAATCTTCCAAGCCTCATTGGCCAAAGCTGTCGTCAGTTGCTCTATACAATAAGAACCCGCGGAAGGATCAACAACAGTATTGAAGTGACATTCTTCTTTAAGCAGCAATTGTTGGTTGCGTGCTATACGTTCAGAAAAATCATTTGGAACTTCATAAGGAGCATCAAACGGAGTTACAACAATGGAATGCACTCCGGCAAGTGCAGCAGACATTGTTTCCGTCTGAGAACGTAAAAGATTAACATGAGCATCGAAAAGAGTCATATTATATGAAGTGGTAACTGCATTCACGCACATCTTGCAAGCACAGTCACACTTTGGAGCATACTGCTTTACAATCTGTGCCCAAAGCAAACGACCTGCACGGAATTTGGCAATCTCCATGAAATAGTTTTCAGAGATTCCCATATTGAATTTTATCTTCTGCGCTGCAAGCGTTGGCTCCACACAAGCATCAACAAGTTGCTGGAGGTATTCATTGCCCCATGCCAGAGCATACCCTAATTCCTGCACGATATAAGAACCAGCATTGTTAAGCGCAATGGAATTTACTGTTATGCAGCGAAAATTCGGATACCCCTTCAAAACATCAACAAGAGTCGCTGCCAATTTCAGTATTGGCTCACTATTCTTTCCCTTTATGACAATCTTCTCTATAGGATCCCAGTCAATGGAACCTACTATTTTTTCTTTGTCATACCCTTTCTTTTCAAAATATGACACGAGCAGTTTTGCTAGTTCTACAGAATGCCGTTTGCAAGTATTGAAATTAAGTTCAACACAGTCGCAACAAACACCATCCAGCAGTTGTTCTACAAAGTCAGCGCTAATAGCAGAAGCTGGTATCTTAAAAGAAAGAGAATCAATGCCTCTATCCATAATCTCCAAAGCCTTTGCATTGGCCACCTTAGCATCTGCCGCATTTATCTCCTGACGGATATACCATGTGTTATCATCCTTCTTGTTGCCACGAACAAAAGGAAATTCGGCAGGAAGCGCATTAGGTATCTGCAACTTTTCCACATCTTCCCTACGATAGAAAGGCTGAACGCTGAAACCTTCCGGTGTTCGCCACACTAAACGTTTCTGGAAATCCGCACCCTTCAGATCAACCTGTATTTTGTCAAGCCATTCCTGTGTAGTAGGTGCCTGAAACTCTGTAAAGAGTCTCTCTTTAGTGTTTGTCATAATTCTGTATTGTAATAAATTTAGATTCTACCTAGTCAATCCTTGATTGCATAGGCGCAAGCCAAACTTGCTAAATTTGTTTGCAAAGTTAGTGATTTTTTTCGAGTTGGCAAACATTCCAACTTCAATAATAATTTAGTTTGCATAATTTAACGCATACGAAATCACTAACTATACATCCATCAACTTGAGAGTCGTATTGTCTTGTAACAGTTTTCATCCATAGCCATTAAAATAATGCGAAACAGACACAGAATAAGCAACAAATACAACCATTAACAACAAAGAACAACTTTTTTCACTGCCCCCCAGAACAGCCAAGCACCCACGGTGCTCATCGGGATGGAAACAAAAAAGGTAGGACTCACGCCCTACCCTATGCTATGCTGCACCTGCGGTGCTTCGCTTTTATCTTATCAAGAAAGATGATGTTCCCTGTTCTTATCCCGAACTGGGATAGCAATCGGCGATGTCTGATAGTTATGGCTTTCAATGTACACATATCCCTCAGTTGCACTGACTCTTACCAGAGCAAGAACCAAGAACCCAAAACCATTAACCATCCGCTCGGCACGTAGTGACGCTTGCCTGAGCAAGAACCATCAACCTAAAACCTAAAACCAACAACCACACTCTGACGCTTGCCTTAGCAAGAACCAACCACCC
>CAZPNC010000086.1:0-7505 GCA_964587945.1 uncultured Prevotella sp.
CGGCACATAGTGACGCTTTGCATAAGCAACTAAACAACACGCTCGGCACATAGTGACGCTTTGCATAAGCAACTAAACAACACGCTCGGCACATAGTGGCTCTTGCCTAAGCAAGAAGCAACTAAACAACACGCTCGGCACATAGTGACGCTTGCCAAAGCAAGAAGCAACTAAACCACTATACCATCAAACAACCAAACCACTAGAACATCCCCCTACTCCCTCTCAAAGGTATATTGTTTGCCGGGAGCGGTCTCCACGTCATACTCATAGACCTTGTAGAGCATAGGATGCTGCGGGTTAATCTTCCCACTCTTTATAGGTTCCTTTATGTCCGCCACAGCAAAGAAAGGGTTGGCATTGCCACCTGTTGCCGGTTTCAGGCCCGCGCCTTTCATCGGAACGTATGAACGCAGACGTAGATTACCTCCGAGGCGTGATGTTATGGTGACCTTCTGAAGTTGCTGTCCTTCCCATGCAAGGTTGTCAATAAGGAATCCTCCACGTGCCTGCAGACCGCGCACCTCACCCTTCTGCCATGCGTCAGGCAGGGCAGGAAGCAGTTGCAACGCACCGTCATGGCTCTGCATGAGCATCTCCGCAATGCCGGCCGCCACACCGAAGTTACCGTCTATCTGGAACGGCGGGTGCGCATCGAAGAGATTAGGGAACGTCCGTCCGTCAGGATATTGCTGTTCCTGTCCCTCGTTAGGCAGCAGATGCAGCATGTTAGAGATAATCCTGTAAGCATGGTTACCGTCAAGCATACGCGCCCAGAAACAAGTCTTCCATCCCAGACTCCATCCCGTAGCCATGTCACCACGCTGCAACAGCGTGTTACGCGCAGCCTGAAACAGTTCAGGGTGGCGGTACGGCGACACCTGGTTACTTGGGAACAGTCCGTACAGTTGGGATATATGGCGGTGCTGGTCGTTAGGGTCGTCAGCATCCTGTATCCACTCCTGCAACTGGTTATACTGTCCTATGTGCATCGGCGGCAGCTGGCTGATAGCATATCGCAGGCTGTCCGCCAGCCCCTTGTTGCCGGCATCCACAACGTTCAGTGCAGAGAGAGCCTGTGACAGAGCGTCAAATACAATCTGGTTATCCATGGTGCATCCGGCAGTCACAGGTGTCCCCGTGCCATTAGGGCCATGTTCAGGCGATACTGACGGCACAGCCACGAGCCATCCGTTGCGCGGGTCTTTCTGCATATAGTCAAGGTAGAAGCGCGCAGCACCGGCGAGTATAGGGTAGTATGACTTCAGGAACGCCACGTCACCACTGTACAGATAGTGCTGCCAGATGTGCGTAGCGAGCCATGCGCCCCCGTTAGGGAACATTCCCCACGGTGCCCCGTCCACCGGTCCGGCAATGCGCCACAGGTCAGTGTTGTGGTGTGCCATCCATCCGCGGCAGCCATACATCTGCTTTGCTGTCTTTGCGCCAGTCACGGAGAGGTCCCTCACCATGCTGAACAACGGTTCCGCCGTCTCTGACAGGTTAGCCACGTCAGCCGGCCAGTAGTTCATCTCGGTATTGATATTGATGGTGTACTTGCTGTCCCACGGTGCCTTCATCTTGTTGTTCCACACCCCTTGCAGGTTGGCAGGCTGTCCGCCAGGCTGCGATGATGATATCAGCAAGTACCGTCCGTACTGGAACATCAGAGCCACAAGAGACTGGTCGTTGCCGTCCTTGGCAAAGCGCTCCACGCGTTTGTCCGTCTCCATTTTGGCATTCCTGCCTTCCGGCAGAGTCAGCGTCACGCGGTCAAACTGCTTCTTGTATGCCGCCGTATGGTTTTCCAGCAGAGTCTCGTACTGTTTCTTCGCCACAGCCTTCAGGTAGTCGTTGGCCTTTTTCAAGGCATTGCCGCTGATGTCGTGGTAGTTCACGAAGTTTGTAGCGCAACTGATGAATATCGTTGCCGTTGTGGCATTGCTTACATTGACGGTCTTTTCGCCTCCGGTGGTCTTACCGTCAGCCTGCACCTTTATGACGCACTGTGCCGTAAGTCCGGCCTTGACGCCCTCCTGCCCCACGTTCTTCACGCTTGCGGTAAGGACATTCCTCTTCACGCTGACAGCATTCTCCAGCGGACAGTCATATCCCAGTTCCATATTCAGCGCACCGGGCTTGTCCGCCACAATGCGCATTACAATGATGCCGTCCGTCATTGATGCGAAGGTGGTGCGTGTATACGTCACGCCGTCCACGGTGTATCGGGTTGTTGCAGTAGCATTGCCGATGTTCAGGTCACGGTAATAGTCCGTTGCAGCAGCGTGGCCGGGGAAATGCAGTTTCATGCTTCCCACGGTAAGATACCTCATACCGCTCGGCCCCACCACGAAATCCTTGTTTATAATGTCTGCCGCCGCCTTCTCCTGACCGTTGAAAATCATTTTCCTCACCTCAGGCAGCCGTTGCAGTGACAGTGTGGAATTGTTGCTGTACGGGCTGCCCGACCAGAAAGTCTCGTCGTTCAGTTGCAGTTCCTCCGTCTCCGTTCCTCCGAACTCCATTGCCCCAAGGTGCGAATTTCCGAGCGGCATGGCCTCAAGCCAGCACGATGCGGGACTGCTGTACCACAGTTTCTGCGCTGCTGCGGGCAGCACAGAAAGGATGGTCAGCAGTGAAAAGATAATTTCTCTCATTGTTTATAGGTTTATAGTGTACATCACAAAAGAATACGGCTTGATGTCAACCGTCATGGATTTATTAACCTTCACGTTCTCCACTACCGGTTTCACCGGCTGGCTGTCATAATTGTTCTCATCGTCAGGCTTGCCCGTAAGGATAGTCTTCGTTGCGGCTTTCATTCCCTTGAAGCGCGACAGGTCAACGTTGGCCTTGCGCGGCTCCCCTGATGCGTTGCATATCTTCACGAACAGTTGGCGCGTACTGGTGTTCAGCACCACAGACTGCTCCTGCATATTGGTCTTCTCGCCATCAAACTTCACGCAGTCGCCGTAGAAATAGTTTCCGGATGACTGTCCGAACATCTGCTGCACGTAGTAACTGCAGGTCAGGAACGGCCGTTCGTTGTCGAAATATATCAGGTCAGGGTTCCAGTTCGTAGCGTTCTTCCGTGCGAAGAGCGGTGCATAACTGGTCATGCAGACCACGTCGCCGT
Source organism: uncultured Prevotella sp. (assembly GCA_964587945.1). Lineage (GTDB taxonomy): Bacteria > Bacteroidota > Bacteroidia > Bacteroidales > Bacteroidaceae > Prevotella. The sequence goes on from CAZPNC010000086.1 coordinate 3,137, forward strand.
TACGCTCCACGTGTATCAGGTACAGAGCCTCAGCCAGTGCGTCACACAGTTTCTTGTCCTTCGCTGCATATTCACCGAGATACACCTTTGTCTTGCGGTCACGCGGATAGTTGTCATACTGTCTGCTTGTCTCGAAATAGTTACGCTGTTCGTAGTAGTGTTCGTCAAGTATCGGCAGCCCTATCTCCTCTGCAATCTTCCATCCGTTGTCATAGTCCGGGTTTCCGGGATGCGAGCCTGGGCCTGCCGTCCCCACGATTACTATTTCCGGATGCGCCTTTGTAATCTTGTCATACATATACTTGAACCGCTCAGTGAACTCCGGCGAAATCTTCTCCTCGTTTCCTATTCCGAGATACTTAAGGTTGAACGGCTTGGGATGTCCGGCCTCCGCGCGCACCCGTCCCCACTTTGTCGTGGCGTCGCCGTTAGCCCATTCTATGAGGTCGAGTGCATCCTGCACCCATTCGTCCATCTCGTTCATCGGCACAACGTCCTGCGCCTGTTTTCTCATGCCCCATCCGCCGTTGGTGCCCTGACAACTCACTCCGCACGGAAGTATTGGCAGCGGCTGCATCTTCATGTCCTCGCAGAGTTGGAAATACTCATAGTATCCCAGTCCCATTGACTGGTTATATCCCCACGTGTTCTTCAACTGCCTGCGCTGCTCCTTAGGGCCTACTGTGGTCTTCCACCGGTATGTGTCCCAGAATCCGTCGCCGCCTCCGTGTACTACGCATCCTCCGGGGAAGCGCATGAACTTAGGATTGAGGGCTTCGAGAGCCTCTGCCAGGTCCCGGCGCATGCCGTGGCCCTTGTAGGTATCTTCGGGCATCAGCGACAGCATGTCCACATCCATCACGCCTGTGGTGAGTGCAAGGAACTGCAGCGAGGCATTGGCACATGCGGCATTGGCCTGCAGGGTGCATGAATACTTCTTCCATGCCTGTCCGGAGACGGTTATGGTGGTGTCGGCAAGAACCACCTTCTCCCTGCCCGGCACGACGAGGGCTATGCGCACCTGCTTGTCCTTGCCGTCAGTGTTGCGTGCGAAGACGGAGAAACCGTACTTTGCGCCCTGTTTCACGCTGATGCCGTCGAAGCCGTTGTTCTCCAGTCCGAAGCCCGTCCATCCGTTAAAGTCGTAGTAATGGCCCACACGCTCTATGTTGAGACGCATATAGTTAAGGTTGTTGGCATGTATAGGGTCTGCCTGCAATGCCTGTATGAAGCCGAGGGAGTGGCCGGGGCGTATGCTGCGCCATGATGTGCCGGGTCCCCAGCCGTCGCGTTCGGCAGGGCTGTATTCAAACGAGCCGTTCTGCAACAGTTCGGCGTACAGTCCGCCGTCAGCGGAAGAGCTGATGTCTTCAAAGAAGATGCCGATGAGTTCGTCACTGATTTGTTTTCCGCCTGCAGGTGCATCGACGCCTTTCTTTGCCTGCATGGAAAGGACGGAAGACATGAGCAACAGTCCTAACGTGGTTTTAGTAAATTTCATTTCAATGTGGTTTTAATTATATGATGATTTATACCTTTTCTTTTATCAAACGTTAAGCCATGCATTATTATTGTGTGTCATAGCGTTTTAATGCAAAAAAAGGATGCAGGAAGAAGTGCCCTTTTCCGCAACCGGGAAATGCGCGTGCTGCAGAAGCGGCACTATTGTGTTGTAATACCGTCACATTCACGTTGCAACCAAGCCCTTTTCACACACTGAAATGGCAGCGTTTGCAGCACCGGCCTTATGACCGCGTTTTTTCATGGCGGAACATTTTTTTGTTATAAAAACTGCGAAACATTCTTTTTTTGAGAAAAAAACATTAAATTTGCAATGTTTTTGTGTATCACGACAGGTCGGGATGTCACCATGGGTGCATATCTCCCTGCCAACAGAACCTATAATAATTGCCGATGACCCCGCTGTCCATATTTCCCAGAACCACTATATGCTCCCCATTTTCCACGATTGGCGGCAGGCCGGTATGCGTACTGCTGCTGGCCGCACTGCTGCTGGCACCCTCCGTCTGCTACGGCAAGAAGAAAGACCAATGGTACGGCAGGGTGATGAAAAGCCTCTTCGCCCTGTCTGACACGATAGCGAAACAGCAATGGCACTACACGGCCCGATATTACTACCGCGGTGCGGTGAGCCTGGAAAAGAAGAACGCCATCATCGTATCCACCCCCAACAGGCGGTTTTACGTGAAGGGCGGCAAGGACCTGCTGACAGAGGATGAGGGCGACATGGAGTATTCCAGACCGAATGTATTCACAAGAAAAGTGAGGCATACGTACAATGCCGTGCCGGGATATGACGTGTCGCACGGATACATAATGGATTTCTTCAACATCAACCTGCATGGGGCATACCTGCTTGGCGACCACCTGCTGTCGCCGCTCTGCCGCAAGAACTCATACTACTATAGTTACCGCTGCGACTCGGTGACGGGCAACATAGTGCATTTCTCCTTCAAAAGGCGACGCAGGAACATGCAGCTGGTGGACGGCACATTCGTCTATGACATGGAGAAAAGGTACGTCACAACCATCAGTTTCAGCGGAAGATACAACTTCGTGACCTTCCACGAGACGGTGACGATGGGCAGCAACGGAAAGGAACGGTACTGGCCGGCGAAGGCAAGCCTTAACTTCTCATATTGGTACTATGGCAATGTGTTCACCGGCAAGACCGTATATACGCAGCGTTACAACAGCATTAGCAGCGACTACAGGCTGCCACGGAACATATACGACAAGCACGACGTGACACGGTTCTTCGCCTTGGCACTCGACACGGCACAGGTTGTGACGGACTCCGCATTCATGGCGCGCCACCGCACTGTGCCGCTGACAGGGCAGGAACAGGGCATTTACACCGCGGCAAAGGCGCGAAAGGACAGCGTGAAGGTGGACACCGGCGCGATAAAACGCCCCACGACATCGAAATGGGTGAAGACACTGGGAAGCGTGGGGGAGTTCTTCTTCAACGACTACGACCTCGTGACAACGGACTATACCAGCCTACGCATACTATCACCTAACATCGGCTACTCCGGAAGCCACGGAGTAAGCTACCGTCAGGACCTTGAGTATGTCAGGCATTTCAAGGGCGGAAGGCAGTGGAGCGTCATACCGAGGGTGAGTTATTACTTCAAGGACAAGGAAATGACAGGACGGATGCGAAGCGAACTGCTGTTCCAGCCGCGACACGGTGGCATGATTGCCTTCGAGGCTGGATTGCAGCGCATCACGGCAAACAGCAACAACCTTTTCTTCATTAAGGATAACGGCAATGGGCAGGACGAGGTGGAGTCGCTGGACTTCACGGACTTCTACACACATCTGGACGTAAGCCGCGAGATAGCGAACGGGCTTGACGTGTCGCTGGGATTGCTGATGCACCACAGAAGGCCGCGAGGATACGCCAGTGACCACAAGGTGGAACTGGGACTGAGAGAAAGATACCGTGACTTCGCACCGAGAATGACCGTGACATATACACCCGGACAGAACTACTACCGCGTGGGAGACCGGAAGGTGACCGTGGGAAGCAAGTGGCCTACAATAGTATTGAACTACGAAAGGGGCATCAACGGTGTGATGGGAAGCACCAACAACTACGAGAAATGGGAGTTCACCGTGGGACACGGCTTCAGATTCACACCTGTACACCGACTGATATGGAAGGTGGGCGGCGGAATGTTCACAGACAGAAAGCACGGCGACTTCGTGCAGTATGAATACTTCAACAACGGCATAACGGCATACAACTGGGATGATGACCGTAGCGGCGTCTTCCAACTGCTCGACCAGAAGTATTACAACAACAGTTACCATTACCTGCGCGGCCACATGGTGATAGAGAGTCCGATGCTGATTCTCGGCAATTTCAGCACACGTGTGGTGCGTACCGAACGTCTGTATGCCAACGCACTCATCACAGAGGGCCTCGTGCCCTATCTCGAATTCGGATACGGCGTGAGCAACGAACTCCTTGACATGAGTTTCTTCTGGTCGTACATACAGAACGAACCGATTATGACAGGCGTGAAACTCAGCCTCCACATATTCGATTGAACGACAGGGGGGGGGATTAGTTGTTTGGTTGTTTGGTTGTTTGGTTGGTTGGTTAGTTAGTTAGTTTGGTTGGTTGTTTGGTTGTCATGACAATGTGAGACAACCAATAACGGAACGACAAAGCACCGTAGGTGCGACATAGCATAGGGCAGGGCGTGAGCCCTGTCTCATCCGTTGGTGTTATTTATAAACAAGCGCCGTAGGTGCGACATAATTCCATATCGTAGGCGATAAGCCATGACGATGTATATGAAAATATGCCGCACCTACGGCGCTTGTTACTGTCGGG
>CAZPNC010000087.1:0-7136 GCA_964587945.1 uncultured Prevotella sp.
CCAAACCCATTTAATATAATATATGCAATGTTATGTATATGGAATTTACAATGGGGGCACATGTTTTCGGAATAAACGACTCTGGTGGCGCAAGAATACAAGAAGGTATAGATGCACTTGCCGGATATGGTGAAATATTCGAACGCAATATCCTTGCATCCGGTGTCATACCACAGATTTCCATGATATATGGCCCATGTGCAGGTGGAGCGGTATATTCTCCAGCACTAACCGACTTCACGCTTATGAAGGAGAATACGTCATATATGTTCCTCACAGGCCCCGCTGTAGTCAAAACGGTAACAGGAGAGGATGTCGATGCAGAACACCTTGGTGGAGCAAGCGTACATGCGGCAAAATCAGGCGTTACCAGTTTCACTGCAAAAACAGAAGAAGATGGTGTCGAGATGATAAAGAAACTCATCTCATACATACCTTCCAATAATATGGAGGAGACGCCACGCGTAAAGTGTACAGATCCAATAGATCGTCTTGATGACTCTTTGAACGAAATCATACCGGCAGATCCTAATCAGGCATACGATATGTACAATGTCATAGGAGCAATAACCGATGGTGGCGAATTCTTCGAGGTACAGCCTAAATTCGCACGTAATATCATAATAGGTTTTGCACGCTTCAACGGACAATCCGTCGGTATCGTGGCAAATCAGCCTTCTGCATTTGCCGGAGTACTTGACGTAAATGCCAGCCGTAAAGGCGCACGGTTTGTACGTTTCTGCGATGCCTTCAATATACCTATCGTCAGCCTTGTAGATGTTCCAGGCTTCCTCCCAGGCACAGGGCAGGAATACAATGCCGTAATACTGCATGGAGCCAAACTTCTCTATGCTTACGGAGAGGCTACTGTACCAAAGGTAACAGTAACGCTACGTAAATCATATGGCGGTTCACATATTGTAATGGGATGCAAACAACTGCGTGCAGACATAAACTTTGCATGGCCATCAGCAGAAATCGCCGTTATGGGTGCCGCCGGTGCTGTAGCAGTCCTACAATCCAAGGGGGCAAAACAGGTCAAAGAAGAAGGCGGAGACGTTAAAGCATTCCTAGCAGAGAAGGAAGCAGAATATTCCGAACTCTTCGCCAACCCATACCAAGCAGCACAATATGGTTACATTGACGATGTAATAGAACCACGCAACACACGCTTCCGCATCTGTCGTGCCCTTGCACAACTTGCAACCAAACGTCAGAGCCTACCGACAAAGAAGCACGGGTGCATACCTATGTAAATACTTAACAGTTTAGTCGTTTGGCCGTATGAACTTGCCCGAAACAAGAACAGCCAAACGATTAAACTATAAAACAACCAATTCAAAAAAATGGACAATACTGTTTTTGCAGCCATAGCAATGGCACTGCATGATGATCAGGGATACAATATGCATGACATAGAATCAGGCAATATTACAATATCCGTTCATCCATCAGACTGGACATCAAAATTGGCTACAATGACTCAGTCACCACACCAATAAGACCAAATTCACAACAATGAAAGAATACAAATACAACATAGAAGGCAAGGAGTATATTGTACACGTCGGGGAACGTACTGACAATGTCACAACTATAACAGTAAATGGCGAAACATATAATGTTGAATCCATACCTGAGCCAACGGTTAAGAGGAAAAAGGTTGTAACAGTAGTCCCTATGGCAAAGAAAACAGAAGCACATGATGATTTACAAGATGCCCTTCGCTCTCCCCTACCTGGCACAATAGTCGACATCGTTGCAAAAGTTGGTGACGAAATCAAAGAAGGTGACACTTTGGTCGTACTTGAGGCAATGAAGATGAACAACAACCTTACAGCCGAAAGAGATGGTAAGGTAAAGGCCATCCTCGTCACAGAAGGTGAAACAATAAAAGAAAACACTCCACTCGTTACATTCGGGTAATTATCCACACACCCCCGAACGACCCTACCCTTAATTCAGAATGCAACCATTTACTTGAGAATGCAGGAATTAAGAATAGGGTCGTTTTTCGTATCCTATACAGGTGATATCTATTGATTGACTTTATCCAATTTACGTTTCCTAGCCTATGGCAGTTAGATAGTTGAAGAAGTCATGTAGAGAGCCATGCAAAACGTTAATTATCCGTAAACTATAGACGTATGCAGTTGCTGAATGCGTATTTTTTTGTAACTTTGCAAAGATAAGCTATATGCCATCAGTTGATGGCATATATCAATAACAATAACCTTCAACATCAACATAATGAAGAAAGTCCTTTTTGTCAATCAAGACATTACCCCATACGTGGCAGAAACCGAATTATCGAACATGGGACGTCTGGCACCACAGAAAGTGCAGGAAGCCGGATGTGAGATACGCACATTCATGCCTCGTTGGGGAAACATCAACGAGCGTCGTGGACAATTGCACGAAGTAATACGCCTCTCAGGAATAAATATAACGATTGACGATACGGACCACCCTCTCATCATAAAGGTGGCAAGCATACCCAACACAAAAGTTCAAGTATACTTCATCGACAATGAAGAATTCTTTACAAGAAAAGCACACGTAATGGATGAAAAAGGCATGATGTTTGCAGATAATGGCGAACGTGCTGCATTTTTCGCTCACGGTGTAATAGCTACAATAAAAAAACTACGCTGGACTCCAGATGTAATTCATTGTCAAGGATGGATGGCAGCACTTGTACCTTTCTACATCAAAAAGGCTTACAATGAAGAACTTGGCCTTGATAGTGTAAAGGTCGTAACATCACTCTTCAACCAACCACAACAGGAAGCCATGGCAAGCAACACCAAACGTTGCATCGCATATAATGACAGCAAAGCTCAAGAACTTCTTGCAAAATACAGCGATGCCATGACAAGTAAAGAACTAGAGAAAATTGCTATAGACTTTTCTGACGGCGTAATAAAGGCATCAGAACAAATTGATGATGACACGATAAAATACGCAGAAAAAGCAGATGCACGGTTTTTAGACTGTCAAGACCCCGACTTTGCACAATCCTACGTTGATTTCTACAATACACTTTAAACAATAATTATTCTGTGGAAGACAGCGTACTAAAATATTATAAGTTGTAATAGCCTGAAATATGAGCATTTTTTAAGAAAATACCATTCACGACTTATAAAGCGATAACTTGCAACTTACGAAACACATATTTATGATTAAACACTCATTCTTATTCATACTTACAGTATCAGCAACAGTCATTACACTTTTCTCATGTGATGATACAACGGATACCATCGGAATGTCTCTCACAGAAAGCGTAAACAACGTTACAGTAAGTGCAGACTCTTTTTTTGTAGAGACACACTCCGTAGCCGCAAAAGATATTGTATCACGTTCGGCAAACGGTTTTTTAGGGAACATACAAGATCCAGAAACAAAGTCCTATGTGACCTGTAACTACATGACACAGTTCACTACCATGGGCAGTTACCAGTTCCCTGTCATTGACAGCATCTACATTGAGAATTATGACGAGACAATACCTAAAATAAATCAAATTAAGGCAGACTCATGTGAGCTTGATGTTTTCTTCTCCAAATTCTATGGTGACTCACTGGCCTTAATGAAAGTCATGGCTCACGAAATGGCAAAGCCTTATGAGGAGTCTGTCATATACAAAACGGATTTCGACCCAATACAAGAGAATATGATAAGAACAGGAGCAGGAAGCATACACAGTGAGATGTCATATACAGCTTCCAACCGTCTGCATTCTGATGCTAATAGATTGTCAAGCAGTTATACCCCTTATATATGCATTTCTCTCAATGACAAATATGTAGACAAGGATAATGTAGAATATAACAACTACGGGACCTACATTATGCAGAAATTCTACGATTCACAGACAACAGGCTGCTTTACAAATACCTACCGCTTCAACCACGAAATCTGCCCAGGATTCTACATTGAAAATATAGGGGGCATAGGAAACCTCGGAACTATTGCCATGGCGCAGGTAAGAGTATATTTCAAATCCAATGTAAAAGGAGTGAAAACAGGAAGTACCTCTATTCTGGCCGGCACAGAAGAAGTGTTAAGAAAGAACAACATTACACAGAATGCAGCAGCACTGTCCACACTTGTCAATGACAATTCTTGTACATATTTAAAGACACCGGCTGGTATTTTCACCGAACTTACACTTCCAATAGAAAAAATCATGCAGGGACGCGACAATGGAACGAACCATGAGAATGATACTCTCAACACCGTGCGTATGTTTATTCCACGCATCAATGACAACCAATCCACCAGTTACAACCTTCCTGTTCCAAAAACAATACTCTTATTGCCAACTGACAGCGTAAACAATTTCTTCGGAAACAAAAAGGTCGCAGACTCCAGATCGGCATATATTACTAATTATTCTTCCTCAAGCAACGGATACACCTTTGCCAACATATCCGCTCTTGTATCAAAAACTTACAGTGTTCTTAACGACACAATAAACCGTGTACTATCGGCGAAGAAGGCAGAACTTGGTACGACGGAATTGACAGAAGAAATGGTAAAGGCAATCAAAAAGGATGTTACGAACAAATATATGACAGCCCATCCGACATGGAACCGCATGATGATTATTCCAGTTGAAACGACCTACTCCACCCTTTCTTCCAGTTCCTCTATTCTGACAAAGGTAACTTATGACATGAGTCTTGGCAGCACAAGACTGATAAAAGGTAGCAATGAGACTGGCAACATAATTGTCAACGTGATATATTCAAAATTCAAGGACTGATATACCCAATACAGACTTTTAAGCAATGGCCGATAATTTTTTGGAATATCAGCGTGACGATTATGAGAAACGTAAGTCACAATGGATAGCGAAGAAGAAAAAAAAGAATCTAATATATTTAGACAAGAAAGAAAAAACTACAAACAAATAACACAATGATAAAAATACAATTTCCTGATGGCTCTGTACGCGAATTCGAAAACGGCGTAACGGGTCTGCAGATCGCAGAGAGTATATCACCGGCTCTCGCACGCAATGTTGTAGCATGTGGAATTGATGGTGAGACAACAGAACTCAACCGTCCAATCAATGAAAATGCGAAAATATCACTCTACCGCTTTGAGGACGAAGAAGGTAAACACGCTTTTTGGCATACTTCCGCTCATTTGCTCGCAGAAGCATTACAAGCGCTCTACCCCGGCATACAATTCGGCTTTGGTCCTGCCATTGAAAACGGATTCTTCTATGATGTGCTCCTCCCCGATGGAGAAATGATAAAGGAAAGTGACTTCAAGAAAATAGAGGACAAAATGATTGAACTTGCTCGCAAAGACGAGGCAGTCATACGTTCAGAAGTGTCAAAGGCTGATTCTATATCCCAATTTGCTGCTCAAGGGCAGACATACAAGGTGGAACATATAGAACAGGATTTGGAAGACGGTACAATCTCTACCTACACACAAGGAGCCTTCATAGACCTTTGCCGTGGCCCACACCTTGTTTCAACAGGTATCATAAAGGCGATAAAACTAACAAGTATTGCTGGTGCCTTCTGGCGTGGCGATGCGAAACGCGAACAGATGCAACGTCTCTATGGCATATCTTTCCCAAAGAAGAAAATGCTTGACGAATACCTTCTTATGCTCGAAGAGGCAAAGAAACGTGACCACCGCAAGATTGGCAAGGAGATGGAACTATTCATGTTCTCTGACCGTGTAGGCAAAGGACTACCTATATGGCTGCCTAAAGGTACAGACCTTCGCCTGCGTTTGCAGGATATGCTCCGTCGCATACAGAAACGCTTTGGCTACTGCGAAGTCATCACTCCGCACATAGGTTCAAAAAATCTATATGTCACTTCTGGACACTATGCCCATTACGGTAAAGATTCTTTCCAGCCCATACACACACCAGAGGAAGATGAAGAATACATGTTGAAACCGATGAACTGCCCTCACCACTGCGAGGTCTTCGCAAGCAAACCACGCTCCTATCGTGACTTGCCTTTCCGTTGTGCAGAGTTCGGTACAGTATATCGATATGAACAATCAGGTGAACTTCACGGATTGACACGTGTACGGTCATTCACTCAGGATGATGCACACATCTTCTGCCGTCAAGACCAGGTTAAAAGCGAATTCCTTCGTGTGCTTGACATCATACAGGCAGTATTTTCTATTTTCGGCTTCAAGGACGATCAGGTAGAATTCCAAATCTCTCTACGCGATCCAAACAACACAGAGAAATACATCGGCAGTGATGAAATATGGAACGAAGCGGAACAAGCTATAATTGATGCCTGCAAGGAAAAGGGACTCAAGGCACGTACTGAACTTGGAGAAGCAGCTTTTTATGGTCCGAAACTCGACTGTATGGTAAAAGACGCCATAGGCCGTCGTTGGCAGTTGGGCACCATTCAAGTAGATTACAATCTTCCGCAACGCTTCAGCTTGGAATACACGGCAGAGGACAACTCAAAGAAGACGCCTGTCATGATACACCGTGCGCCATTCGGCTCATTAGAACGTTTCACTGCTGTTCTTATAGAACATACCGCAGGCCACTTCCCACTATGGCTTACACCTGACCAGGTAGCAATTCTGCCTATATCAGCAAAATACAACGATTATGCTGACAAGGTACAACAATATCTTGACAGTGTTAATGTGCGTGCCATCGTTGATAACAGGAATGAAAAGATTGGACGTAAGATTCGCGACAATGAAGTAAACAGAATCCCATACATGGTTATCGTCGGAGAGAAGGAAGAAGCTGACGGCACTGTTGCTATGCGCCAGCAAGGTGGCGGAGAGCAGGCTGTAATGTCATTGGAAGACTTCGGCAAGCGTATCAATGATGAGGTGGCTGTAATGCTTGAAGCAATGAACATAAAGCCAAAAGACTAAAAACACAAGTGATTGTTCATTTTTATATTACAGTAGTTATATTATTCTTGGACATCTACCTGATTTAATAAATTCACAGAAACTTATGGGGATAACAGCATGCATTTTGCATGATGCTATCCCCATATTCATTATACAACATAACAAAAATGACAAAAAAAAATTGTATCAAACATCTATGTAGTCTCCCCTTGATAAGTGCTAAACTTTCTGAACATCAATAAAATAGCCATTCG
>CAZPNC010000088.1:0-6935 GCA_964587945.1 uncultured Prevotella sp.
CATCAAAACACTGTCTTATAATAATTACTTGAAATATATAAATATATACTATATTATTTTAGGTGAATCTATGACTCACAATATCATTGACAAGATGAAAGGACTGTGGTATGCCACGGTTTTCCACACACGGAAGAACAACCATTTCCTTTTCTATATCTCAGGGTTTTCCAAATATGTCATGCCCAGCTGTATTGCCCATAAAGGGTTAGAGGAAACACTGAGCCGCTTCAAGACACTTGCCACAAAGGAACAGGAATACATAACACGGCGTGTAAACTACTACTGCAAGTTCTGCGATAGTATATTTCTGCCGAAGGATGCGCAGCCACTTACATGTTTCACCTTCAAGGAGAGGTCGTCTTATGTGCATGACTATATTAACAGTACATATTTTTTTGACGCTTACGAGCATATAAGGTATTTTCCAAAGAGTTACAAATGGGCATATAACCCCGGTGATGTGTTTTATCTTTTCCCCATACCGGAAATAACGAAAAGCCGTCCTATCACACCAGATAACGGCAATCAGAACAACATTCTGTTGAATCTTGACAAGGTAAGGCACTTCACTTGGATACATGACCCATTCAAATGGGAACAGAAGGAAGGCCGCATACTGTTCAGAGGAGACATTTGCAACAAGCCACGACGCCTGAAATTCATAGAAATGTGGAAAAAACATCCACTGTGCGACCTTTTAGGCACTGGCAAGATGACTATTTTCGACCACCTATATTATCGGTACATCATGGCGTTGGAAGGCAATGATGTGGCTTCAAACCTTAAATGGGTCATGTCCAGCAACTCTGTAGCCGTAATGCCAAGACCAACTTGCGAGACATGGTATATGGAGGGACAACTGATACCGAACTATCATTATATTGAGATTGCAAGCGACTACCATGACCTGATAGACAGGATAATGTATTATGAACAACATCCTGAAGAGGCAAAAGCCATTATAAAACACGCTCATGAGTGGGTAGCACAGTTTCGTAACAATAAGAGAGAGAAACTGATTTCGCTCATGGTGCTGGACAAATATTTCTCTCTTACTGGACAAAAAGGAGCGAACAGCCACAAATCGAGAAACTATATTGTCAATGACCTGGTGAAACTCAATGCCTCACAGAAGGTAAACGCACAAAGCAAGGCACGCGAAGACGTGGTAAAAACACTACACAGCATAGGATACGAGGTGTGTAACATAGTCAACAGCAAGTACTCCTGGGGCAAGGACAAGCCATACCACCACTACCCTTTCATCACAAAATACATGGTGAGCAAACAGGCTTGCCGGCTGATTGAGAAAATACATGGGGGCGACACTATCATAATTCAGGATTTCCACCTGGAACATATGCAGTACATAGCAACAGAATGCCTGGCGCGTAAGGCTAAGGTTGCATTCCTCGTTCATGATATCCAGTGTATCCGTTACAGCATCATGACCAACGAAGTGGAACAACTGAACAATGCTTCATTGGTACTTGTGCATACACAGGCGATGGCTGACAAGTTGAAATCAATAGGTGTCATTACGCCTATGAAACCCATGATGGTATTCGATTATTACTCTTCTGACCCCATGCAAGATATATCAGAAACGCAACGGCACAAGAAAGATGTTATATTTGCAGGCAATCTCATTAAAAGCGAATTTCTGAAACCATTGGCAAACGACAACACCAACAAGGATATAACATTCAAGCTATACGGAGTATTAGGGAACTTGAATCTGTCCGACAAACCTACATTCTCTTACTGTGGGGTGTTCAAGCCTGCCAAGACCGGCAGTATCATAGGCGGATGGGGATTGATATGGGATGGCGATAGCATTGATACATGCATCGGTGACTATGGAGACTACCTGAGATACAATTCTTCTCACAAGACTTCTTTATATCTTGCCTGCGGAATGCCTGTCATTGTATGGAGCAACTCCTCTTTGGCGGAATGGGTGGAAAAGGAGAATGTCGGTATAGTCGTCCCGAATCTACGCAATATTGACAAAAGAATTGCAGAGGTAAGTAATGAGGAATATGCGCGAATGATAGCCAACGCACGAACTATAGGCATGAAACTACGCAAAGGAGAATATTTACGGGAACTATTACAAACCTTGTAATACATTCCTAAAACATCGGCGGATGCTCTCTACCAAAGAGAACATCCGCCTAAAAGAAAATGATAATTATGAGAGAATGGATATGTTTCTATAAAAGAGTGAAAAGAATAAGAAAATAAAATGGTGAAAAAAGGAGTCTGACATGAGTATAAATCTTACTCAAAGACCTGTATTTACAGGGCACATCCTCTATTTTCACCATTTCACCTCTTCACATTTTCACTTCTTAAGGTATTCATCCACTTTCTTTGCTGCATCTCTTCCTCCCGCCATTGCACGGACAACAAGGGATGCTCCGGAAGCGGCATCACCGCAGACGAATACATTACCAGCGAACTGCGGCTGTTCCGGTTTCAAGAAGCCCATGGCAAGGAAGCATATCTCACACTTGATTACCTCCGGCTCACCGGCAACGACCATCTTCGGACGGCCACCATCAGGATTCGGCTCCCAGTCAATGGGCTGCACACGAACACCTGTCAGTTTACCATCTTTTCCAAGAAACTCCAGAGAGTTGATGTTCCAACGACGCGTACAGCCTTCCTCATGTGACGAAGTCGTCTTCAATGTACGCGGCCAATTAGGCCAAGGATTCTTCGGATCCTCCGGCCCTTCAACGGGCTTTGGCATTATTTCTATCTGTGTAACGCTGAGACAGCCCTGGCGGTGTGATGTTCCTATGCAATCAGAACCTGTATCTCCACCTCCAATTACAAGTACATCCTTGCCCTTTGCCGTCACACGCTCAGCCTTGGAGAACTCCTTGCCTGCAAGAACACGGTTCTGCTGTGCCAACAGTTCCAATGCAAGATGAACGCCCTTTATATCACGTCCTGGAATGTTCAGGTCACGGGCTACCGGTGTTCCTGTGCTGACCACGTAAGCATCGAACTCACCCTGCGGCAGTTTTCCATCGGCAGCAAGTTGCTGCAAATCCACTTCCGTTCCGAAAACGAATGTTATTCCCTCCTGCTCCAGCAGTTTCATCCGTCGGTCTATGACCTTTTTATTCAGTTTGAAGTTTGGTATGCCATAGCGTAACAAGCCTCCGGCAGCCTTGTTCTTGTCAAATATGGTCACAGTATACCCCATTTTGTTCAGGCGATTGGCAGCAACCAGTCCGGCAGGGCCGGCACCTATCACAGCAACAGTCTTGCCATTACGGTCATACTGCTGTGGCTTTATCAGGTTCTCACGCCATGCCCCTTCTGTGATGGCACACTCATCCTCACGGTTTGTCATAGGTTCATGGTCTGTAAGGTTCAGCACACATGCCTTTTCGCACAATGCCGGACATATACGCCCAGTGAACTCAGGAAAGTCATTGGTAGAGTTGAGCAGGCGATAAGCCAGTGCCCAGTCTCCTTTATAGAGTGCATCGTTCCACTCCGGCGGCTTGTTGCCAAGCGGACAAGCCCAATGGCAGAACGGCACACCGCAGTCCATGCAGCGACTTGCCTGCAATTTACGATCGTGAGAGTTAAGTGTCTGTTCTACTTCACCGAAGTCTTGAACACGGTCATGGAGGTCACGATAACCTGCCTCCTTTCTATGTATCGTCAGAAAAGCTTTTGGATTTCCCATGATTCTCTTTGTTGTTGTGTCGTTTTGTCGTTTGGCCGTTTTGTCGTTTGTATTCCAGATATGACGTTATATCACCCTGTCAAACGGCAAAACCGCCAAACAATCCAAACGGCTATTAGTTATTTATCAACTGCATATTGGCTATTTTCTCCTGAAGCACACGCATCTGCTCTTCCTGAAGCACACGCTTATACTCGATAGGAACAACCTGAATAAAGTCCTCTACGTATCTGTTCCAATCATCAAGCATCTTGCCTGCCAGAGCAGAACCGGTGTAAAGGTAGTGCTTACGTACAAGTTCCTTCAGTTCCTTACGGTGAACGGCCTCCTCAACGAGGTTTATCTCCACCTGGTCCATGTTACAGAAGTAGTCGAAGTTATGGTTCTTGTCCCATACATAGGCCACACCTCCTGACATACCGGCAGCGAAGTTACGGCCTGTCTGGCCAAGAACGACCACACGTCCGCCTGTCATATACTCACAACAGTGGTCACCTGCGCCCTCAACTACTGCCACAGCACCGGAATTACGGACAGCGAAACGCTCGCCAACCATACCGTTAACATACAGTTCACCGGTAGTCGCACCATAGAGACCGGTGTTGCCTGCAATGATATTATCCTCTGCTATGAAGTCGGCATTGACGCGGGCAGGCGGCAATATTGCTATGCGGCCACCGGAAAGTCCCTTACCGAAATAATCGTTCGTCTCACCTTCAAGTTTCAGATTCACGCCCTTAACGGCGAAAGCACCGAACGATTGGCCAGCAGAACCCTTGAACTTGATGTTTATAGTATTGTCAGGCAGTCCCTCTTCACCATACTTCTTGGCAATGACACCGGAAAGCATAGTGCCCACAGCACGGTCAGTGTTCCTGATAGCATAATCAAGGTTCACCTCTTCCTTACTGTCAATAGCCTTTGCGCAAGCCTTTATAATCTCGAGATCCTTTACGCCTTCCACCTTTGTAAAGGCTTCACGGTCCCAGCAAAGCGGTTTGTCAGTCTCCGGTTTGAACAGCAGACGGGAGAAATCTATGGTGCCTTGCTTGGTCATCGGGTCAGCAGCGTGAACCTCAATAAGGTCAGTTCGGCCGATGATTTCCTTCAAACTCTTGACACCTATCTCTGCAAGATATTCACGTGTCTGCTCCGCCATAAAGGTAAAGAAGTTCACAACATATTCCGCACGGCCATGGAATTTTGCACGAAGGCGTTCATCCTGCGTAGCCACACCCACCGGACAAGTATTGGTATTACACTTACGCATCATCAGACAGCCAAGGACTATCAAAGGCAACGTTCCGAAAGAGAACTCGT
Organism: uncultured Prevotella sp.; assembly: GCA_964587945.1. Lineage (GTDB taxonomy): Bacteria > Bacteroidota > Bacteroidia > Bacteroidales > Bacteroidaceae > Prevotella. Next base: position 5,036 of record CAZPNC010000088.1, read on the forward strand.
CTGCTCCCAGCATAGCCATCAAGATGACATCATGTGCCGTCTTCAACTGGCCGTCTGTCTGAATCCTTACCTGATTACGCAGACCGTTCTTGACAAGCGTCTGCTGTGTCTCTGCAAGGCCTATCTCCGGTGAAATACCCGCAAAACGCATAGAAGAGGCAGGAGATGCTCCTGTGCCGCCTTCTGCACCAGACACTACTATAAGGTCAGCCTTAGCCTTGGCAACACCGGCTGCAATTGTGCCCACACCACTCTCAGCAACCAATTTCACTGACACAGCGGCCGTAGGATTAACATTCTTCAAGTCGAAGATAAGCTGTGCAAGGTCCTCAATGGAGTAGATGTCGTGATGAGGCGGAGGTGAAATAAGTGTAATTCCAGGTATGGCGTTACGTGTCTTGGCTATAATCTTATTGACCTTAAAGCCAGGCAACTGTCCGCCTTCACCAGGCTTGGCCCCTTGAGCCACCTTTATCTGTATCTCTTCAGCATTAACAAGATATTCAGCCGTTACGCCGAAACGTCCTGATGCTATCTGCTTGGTTTTGGAGGAAAGACTCACTCCGTCAACCATAGTATGGTAACGGGCATTGTCCTCACCACCTTCACCGGTATTAGAGCGTGCACCGAGTTTGTTCATAGCAAGCGCAAGAGCCTCATGTGCCTCTATAGACAGGGCACCGAAGGACATCGCTCCCGTCACAAAGTGCTTTACAATGGACTCCACAGGCTCCACCTCGTCTATGGGAGTAGGTTTCGCCGCTCTCTTGAATTCCATGAAATCACGCAGGAATATAGGCTTTTTCTTTGCATCAACAAGTTTCTCCCACTCCTTGAACTTCTTGTAAGATCCCAAGCGTGTGGCCAGTTGCAGGTTGGCAATGGTATCTGGATTCCAAGCATGATCTATGCCATCTTTACGATAGTTGAACAAGCCCATATTAGGAAGGAAGCCGTCAAGTTGCTTAGGCAGGAATGCATTGTCATGCAGGCTGATGGCATCACGTGCGATATCACGCAGTCCTATGCCACCAATCGTGGATATTTCCGTACCGAAGTAAGACTGAAGCAGTTCCTCGGAAAGCCCCACAGCCTCGAATATCTTGGCACCGCGATAAGAACGTATTGTAGATATGCCCATCTTTGACATAATCTTCTTCAATCCCTTGTCTACCGCCTTGATATAGTTTTTTTCTGCTGTCGTGTACTCTTCCTGTACCTTATGCTTCTTGACAAGGTCGTCTATAACAGCGAATGTCATATATGGATTTATGGCAGAAGCACCGTAACCCAACAGCAATGCGGCATGCATCACCTCGCGTATCTCACCGGACTCGACAATAAGTGCAGTCTGAACACGCTTGCCCACAGAAATAAGATAGTGGTGAACAGCACTGACAGCAAGCAGAGACGGTATTGCAGCCTGCTTCTCATTGATGTCACGGTCAGAAAGTATGATATAGTTCACACCATCGTCCACAGACTGTTCGGCCGCCTTACAGAGGTCGGCGAGTGCCTTGTTCAACCCGGCCTCACCTTCAGCGACGCTGAACAGTATAGGCAGTTTCTGGGTCTTGAAGCCCTTGTAACGTATGTTGCAGAGTATGTCAAGTTCCGTATTTGTCAGTACAGGCTGTGGCAGACGCACCATTTTGCAGTTGCTCTCGTCGGGATTCAATATGCCAGAACCCACACGCCCTATATATTCGGTGAGCGACATCACGAGTTCCTCACGTATAGGGTCAATGGCAGGGTTGGTGACCTGTGCAAACTGCTGGCGGAAGTAGTTGAAGAATATCTGCGGTTTATCAGAGATGACAGCCAGCGGAGTGTCATTACCCATGGCTGCCACAGGCTCCTGGCCGTTGGTACACATCGGTATTACAGTCTTGTCTATATC
>CAZPNC010000089.1:0-6657 GCA_964587945.1 uncultured Prevotella sp.
TATGTAGTCCTTGTCTTCGAGCAATGATATGCTGATAAGGCACGGTTCTGTGCTTGACACTCCATGCTTGAAAGCATTCTCTACAAGAGATATGAATAATAGTGGGGCTACCATAGTCTGCGACGTTTGGGCTATGTTTATACTGGTCTCTATCCTCACATTTGCCGCCAACCGCAGTTTCATAAGGTCTATATATGAAGTGATGAAATCCGCTTCAGACTGTAATGTCACCATTTCCGTCTGGTTGTCATACAGCAGATGCCTGAGAAGCTTCGACAGTTGCATCACGGCACTCTGCGTCCTGTCTGCACTTATGGCTGCAAGTGCATAGATGTTATTTAACGTATTAAGCAGGAAATGCGGCGAAATCTGGTTCCGTAACCCTTTCAGTTCTGCCTGTTGCCGAGCCACTTCCGCTTCTTGCTGCTGTTTCTCCAGACTGTTTATATGTTCACTTGAGCGTATGTAGTAAGCAACAAAGATTACAAAAACAAGGTTAATACCATCAAAAATGGCAGCCGATACCAAGAACCTTCTGTTGTCTTTATGGTATTTCCTACCGTCAGGCTTTTGTTGTTCTATGGCTTTCTGCCTTGTTATCGGCACCTCACTCTTCGCTTTGTCCTTATGATACTGTGTAAATTCAAATTCATGCCATCCTGCCAGTGCTATGCAGCAAAGTATAACGATTACGACATTTGACAGCATCATGTTATGCTTGCCATGACGTTTCATGGCAAGCGGTATGAGTTTGTAGTAATTGATGCAGAATACGAAGACCATCATAAGTGGTACAACGCACTTCATCAGGTAAGTTTCCAATGACGGGTTCTCCCTTGGCCCGATGAATATCAGAGGCAGAAAGAGAACCAGTGCAATGTTTGCTATGATGATTTTCTTGTTCATTATTCGTATCTTATGGCCTCGATAGGGTCAAGGCGTGCAGCCTTACGTGCGGGGAAATAGCCGAATCCTATACCTATGATAGAGCAGACGATGAATGAAACGACAATGCTCCACATCGGAATAGATACCGGCAGTTTGAAGAACATATTGCCTCCCTCTGCCAATCCTACGCCGAGAAGTATGCCTATAGCACCACCTGTAACGGAGATAATGATTGATTCAATGAGAAACTGGTTGCTTATGTCAATGCCACGGGCACCCACTGCCATTCTCAGACCTATCTCTTTGGTACGTTCTGTCACGCTGACAAGCATGATGTTCATTATACCTATGCCGGCAACGAGCAGTGAAAAGGCTGCTGCAACGACGAGAATCAAGGTCACGGTGTCCATTGTTGACGACATTGTATCCATCATTTCCTGCTGTGAACGGATAGTGAAGTTATTATCATCATTCTCCTTCAGCTTATGCTGTGTGCGCAGAATGTCTGACAATTCGCTTATTGCGTCGTCTGTCATTTCCTCAGACAGTGCCGAACAGTTGATGCTTGACAGGTATGTCTGTGCCGTAAGGCGTTTCATGACCGTTGTGTATGGGGCAATGACGAGGTTGTCCTGGTCCATTCCGAAAGTGTTGTAGCCCTTGCTTTTCAATACACCGATGATGCGGAATGGTATGCTCTTGAAGCGAATCAGCTTTCCTACCGGGTCCTGTCCGTTTGGAAACAACTCGTCAACTACGGTCTTTCCCACCAGACATACCTTGGAACTCTTCTTCACATCTTCCGCCGTGAATACGCCACCACTCGTTATCTCCCACTGTTTTATGGAGATATACTCTTCTGTTTCGCCATACATGGTGGTTGAAGTATTGTTGTTGCCGTTTATACACTGGCCGCTTGACGTTACCTCAGGGGAGATGTTGGTAATGTATTTGGCTTCATTCTTTATGGCCTTATAGTCTTCCACCTTCAGAGTCTGCATGCTTGAGGGGTCCTGACGGATACCTCCATGCATATCGGCTCCCGGTCTTATCATGATGATGTTGGTGCCCATCTGCGACAGGTTTTCTCTGATGGATTCCTTTGAACCCTGTCCTATGGCCATCATCACAATGACAGCGGCAACGCCTATAATGATGCCGAGCATTGAAAGGAAAGACCTGAACTTGTTATTCGCTATTGCCTTGAAGGCAACTTTCAGTAAATTGATGAAATTCATAGGTTGTTGTTTTGTTGTTTGGCTATGCTGTCGTTCTGCCGTTGGGATGCTGTAATGAGACATCCCGATTACTAAACCTCAGAACAACCAAGTTAGTCATCCTGTGAGGCAGGCATAGCGGCAAGGGCTTCTGCGGCCGATAGAATGTTGTCATTTTCCATATCCTTGCGTATCTTGCCGTCGCCCAGCATGATGTTGCGTGACGAATACTGGGCAATGTCAGGGTTGTGCGTGACGAATATTATTGTCCTTCCTTCTTTATGTAGCTGCTGGAAGAGTACGAGCATTTCGAAAGATGTCCTCGTGTCAAGGTTGCCGGTTGCCTCATCCGCCAATATTACCGCCGGATTGTTTACCAGTGCTCTGGCAATGGCAACGCGCTGCATCTGTCCTCCTGACATTTGGTTTGACTTATGGTCCAGCCTATTGCCCAGACCTACTGATTCCAACGCCTCTATTGCAGCCTTCCTGCGCTGTGTTGCACTGTATTCCGAGTTATACATCAGTGGCAGTTCCACATTCTCTACAGCCGTAGTCTTGGCAAGGAGGTTATAGTTCTGGAACACAAAACCTATTTTCCGGTTGCGCAGCCGTGCCCTTTGCCTTTTTGACATCATCCTTACTGATACCCCATCAAGGTAATACTCACCTGAAGTCGGAGTGTCAAGACATCCCAACTGGTTCAGCAGTGTGGACTTGCCGGAGCCCGATGTACCCATGATGGTGACGAACTCCCCCTCATATATCTTGAAGGAAACGCCGCGTAGAGCCTTGACTATCTCCGTACCGACCTTGAACTCACGTCGCACGTTGTCCAGTTCTATTACGGCTTTTCGCTCTGTTTGGCCGGCAGACGGGGCATCTTTCCCGTTTATATTGTTATTGTTCATAATTTGCGGTAGTTCTTGTTAGACAGGGTTTAATTCTTCTTATCCTTCTTGTTTGATGGTGGTTTAGGCATGAAAGGGTTGTCGTTGCTGTTCTGCTCGCTGTCTGCACCTTCACCGCTGAGGCTGAACCCCGTTATGATTGTTTTGCCAGTCTTCAGTCCGGACTTTATTTCTGTCATGATACCGTTGCTTAGTCCCATTGTCACAGGTATGGCCTTGAACACATTATTCTCAAGAGTCCATACCTTGTTCTTGCCGTTGCAGTCCTGTATGGTCTGGTTTTCCGTCAGCATCTTCTCGTTCGGAGTGAACTGTAAAGCCTTTGTCGGTATGCTGAGTACGTTCTTCATTTCTTTTGTGAAGATTGTAACATTGGCTGTCAGTCCCGGTTTCAGTTTCAAGTCTGCATTGTGTGCGGATATAACCACCTCGTATGTCACCACGTTGCTTTCTGTTGTCGCAACCTGTCTTACCTGTGTGACCTGTCCGGTGAAAGTGTCATCCGGGAACGCGTCTACCGTGAATTCCACGCGGGCACCTTTTTTTACTTCGCCTATGTCAGCCTCGTCAATGTCGGCAATGACCTGCATCTTGGTCAAATCCTGTGCTATGGTGAAAAGTTCAGGCGTGTTGAACGATGCTGCTACCGTCTGTCCCTCTTCTACGGCCTTTGACAACACTATGCCGTCTATTGGCGATGTAATGGTGGCATAGCTGATATTAGTCTCCGCCTTCTTCACGCTCTCGGATGAACTGCGTACGCTCTGCACCGCCTTTTCGTATGACAAACGTGCGTTCTCATAGTCGGTGGCTGATACAAGACCTTTGGCATACAGTGTCTTATAACGGTCATAGTTCGCCTTCTCATAGTTCAGGGTACTTTGTGCAGAAGCCAGTTGCGCTTTGGCAGAAGCCAGTTCGCTTTGCAGGTTCGACTTGTCGAGTTCGGCAATGACTTGGCCTTTCTTCACAATGCTGTTGTAGTCCACATAGAGGTGAGCCACAATGCCGCTGACCTGTGTACCGACAGTCACGCTTGTTACTGGTTCCAATGTACCTGTGGCAGTCACACTCGTCGTTATGTCGTTCTTCTTTACCTGTGCGGTGTCGTAAGTCACGCCGCTTTCCTTCTTGCTTCCTGTCAGTATCCATGCTGCAATGCCTACAACTACGGCAACTGCAAGGGCTATATAAATATTTTTTTTCATTGTTATATTAATTATGTCGGGATATGATTTACTTCTTATAAAATTCCAGCATCTTTACATTTAGTATGGTCATGTATTTTGACTGGAGTTCGCTCTGTTGTGCTGACAGCAGGCGTGTCTTGCCATCCTGCAGTTCCACGATGTTTTTTAGTCCCACGGCAAACTGTTCTGACAGCAGGTCATAACTGTCTTTTGCGCTTGATGTGCTGACTTTCGCTGCCTTGTATTGGTTTTGGTAGTTGCCGGCCTGAATCCAGTAGTTCTCTATCGTGCTGTAAAGCGAAGTCTGTTTGTCGCGTATGTCGAGTAGGGCTTCCTGCCTTTGCAGTGTTGCCTTGTTTACAGCGGTGCGCGTGGTGCGTTGGTCCAGTATGGGGATGCTGACGGTAAAGCCAGCTCCAGCATTTAGGTTTGTCTTCATCTGGCTTGACCATCCGTCAGTACTCAGACTGTTGGTGCTGGCCCCGAGTGATGCACTCATGCTGATGGTCGGCATCCGCTGTGCCTTGGCTATCTTGCTTTGCACCTCTGCACTCTGCACACTTAGCAGCGCACGTTTCAGTTCCGGACGGTTTTCCAGTGCCTGATTGTATACGGAAGCCATGGACGGAATGTCCTGTAAGGCCATGCCGTCTGTGTAGTTTGGCATTACCACATCAAATGCTTCATCGCTGGTCAGTTGCAACAGTTCCTTGAGCTGGCGTGTATAAGTACGTGCCTGGCTCTCCGCCTGCACCACATTGTACTCGTCTTGCGCCCTTTGTGCGGTTAGCTGTGACAGGTCCGCTTTGCTCATCTGCCCGACTTCAAACATCTGCTTGCCGCGGTTTTCGTTTACTCTGGCACCTTCCATCGTGGCTTTGTTGACGCTTATGGCATCTTTCGTGTATAGAATCTGTATATACAGTTGTGCAATCTGTTCTTCAATGTTGCGTGCTGATGTCACGCTGTCCATTTCTGCCTGCTGTTCTGTGATAGTGTTCAGTGTAACCTGATTGCGGTTTTTGTTTCCGTTCCATACCGTCCAGTTTGCGCTCACGGTGTATTGCCCGTTGTATGCCACCTTGTCTACGGCCGATTCCACCTGTCCGCCGGTCACGATAGCGGTGCCTGATTTCTTCCAAGGGGTGTAAGTCATGTTCTGGTTCGTAGAGAAATTAAGTGACGGAAGCAGTTGCGCCTTAGACTGTTTGGTGTCTTCGGCAGCGGCCATCCGGCTTATGCCTGATTTCTGTAGTGTGATGTTGTTGTCCATAGCATACTGGATGCACTCTTCCATCGTCCAGGTCTTGGCGCCGGCTGATGATGAGAAGCACCATGGAAGTGCCGCCAGTATTGCGATACATACTCTCTTCTTCATTGTTATATTATTGTTTGTTTGTTGTAACTGCTTGCAAATGTACTCCTTTTTTGTTTATGCACAAAATGCGCGTATGTTAATTCTTCGCTTTTAAGTTTTCTTTTCCATAAAACCGAAATGCCGTTATACGAAATGTACGTTCAATCTTCGTTTTTACATCTTTTTACAATTCAGTTCTGTTTTGTATGCCTCTTATATACAGAATGTATAGGATGTATTATGGGTAAAGATATGCTGCTGCGGCAGAAGTGGCGTGGTCGCGTTGTAAAAGGGGCCCGATTGCGTTGTAAAAGGGCCCCAATTACATTGTAAAAAGGGCACGATTGTATTGTGAAAGGGGCACAATTGCAAAGTTGCCTTGCCATGGTGTTCTGCAATGGCGTTTTTGTTGTTGGTAAATTTGCTTGAATCAGTAGTTTTTCGTATCTTTGCAGCGACAAGAAAAGTATCAGTAGACCATGGAAAAAAGTTTTTTACGCAAATATATCAGAGAGGAGAAACAGCGGCATACGGCGGAGGAAATGTCGGCATCGTCCGGTGACTTGTGCCGTAGGGTGCTTGGACATCCGCGTGTGATGAATGCCGGAACAGTACTGCTTTATTGGTCTTTGCCTGACGAAGTGTGTACACACGGACTCATGGAGAGCCTTGTGGCACGTGGAAAGACCGTGTTGCTGCCGAGGGTGGTGAGTGATACGGAGATGACACTGCACCGTTTCACGTCTGTTGAGGATATGGAGGTCGGGGTGTATGGCATACTTGAGCCGTGTGGTGATGCCTTGAGTGTGGCGGAACTGATGGCGATGACGCTTCCGGCGGATGGAGAAGAGAAGGGTATGGGGGCGGTTGGCATCGTTCCAGGCATGGCCTTTGACAAGGATGGGCATCGTCTTGGCAGGGGCAGGGGATATTATGACCGTCTGCTGTCAACCGTGCCAGGATTGTACACCATAGGGTTGTGCTTCCCCTTCCAGTTATTAAGGAAAGTGCCGGTAGAACGTATGGATATTATCATGGATGAGGAGGATTTATATGAGTAACAAAACACAGGAGAACTTAATGACGGCTTTTAT
>CAZPNC010000090.1:0-6634 GCA_964587945.1 uncultured Prevotella sp.
CCCTCGGGAGAGCCCACAACTACGAAAGCGAAGCGTGTAGTTATAGTGGGCTATATGAGCGGCAAGCCTTACAACCGGCAAGCCGGGGTTACCCGTCATCCACGATAGGAACAAGGCCGAGAGTGTCTATCAGCATTTGCAAGGCGGGATTGCGTTCCGTCATTTCACGAATCATCCGCTGCGCCCTTGCAAGCGGAGTGTCTTCACGGTATTGCCGGAGGAACTGCCAGTCACGAAGAATCAAGTCCGCAATGTCTATCTTTTTCTTACGGTCGGCTTCCGTGGCGTTCTGCTCCAACACATCCGAGACTTTGATACTGCGGCAGAATGAAAAGGCTTTTACACACTCTGTCCATTCCCGATAACCATCTACGTCGGGAAAGAAAATCACGGTACGGTTGGCAAGCACTTTCATCTTTTGGATGGCCAACTGGCTCTTTCCTCCAGTGGCGAGCCATACACAATCGGGATATTGGACCGAGCAGATAAGAGCGGTCTTTTCCGATTCCACCACAGCCACCACCTTGTCCCGATTTGCCGATGATGATAACAGGTGTTCGCCAAACAGACATTGGGTAAGTGTCCAGTCCTGATTGAACACTCCCTGCTTCTTCAACAGACTATGTACCCAGTTCACGCCTTTGCCCTTGATACAGTGTCCGTCTTCCTTGTTGTAGGCGATAATCTTTCCTCCACGCACATGGTTGTCCTTGTCAATCTGCCAGAAAATGGTTTCCCCGTTTCGGGTCGCTCCTATATGATAATCATCCAGCACACGTTTGAGGACCGCCTCATTATCCTTTTGCAGTGAAAAGAGAAAATGTATCAAGTGACTGTCATCGCTACGAGAACGGGTGACATACTCCATCGGTATGGCATCAATGGATTTGCTTCTGTGGATTCCTTTGGCGATAATCCTATTCGGGGATAGCCGTGTCCCATTCACGTCCTTTTCGGGATGGTCTCTGAAATACTCCTTCGGTGGATAGTGATAACCACATCCGCTCTCATGATCACACCTCCCCACGCTCTCGTCAAGCGGTTGTCCGTTCTCGTCCACATAGTAAGTGAAGCATTTAGTCCGTCTGCATTTGGGGCATGTGTGACGGCTGCTCCGGTTCCTGTATTTCTCTAATTGGTATGCCATATCTCATACTTGTTTTATGTTCTCATCAAGATTCATTATCCCAAGTGTCCCACTTTTACATTCCATGCTGGATGGGACATCGGGACAGGTGGGACACCTTGGGGCAAATTGAGGGTAACCTATAATTGGTGTTTGACAAATGTCCCATACGTTCCATATTGTCCCAAGTGTCCCTGACCGTCCCTTGTGTCCTATCGTTCCATAGGGGAAAAGGTGGGACATGGGACATTCCATACATATCATGCCTTACAGTACCTTTCGACTGTGCTTTTGGATATGCCGAGTTTCTCTCCGATTTCACGGTAGGACATCCCTTGCGAGTGAAGAGACCGGGCATCACTCTTCATTCTGTTCCGTTCCTCTTCCGTAATTTCCTTGAGGTGTGTGGATTCGGTCGCGTGACCGAGCGTGACAAACCACAGAAAGTCATCCGCTTTCTCAATGGCGCATACAATCACGTGGTTGCCGCCATACTCAAAGTTCCCGTATCTCACTTTGAGTTGCTTGATGTATCGCAGGTTCTCATCCTTCGCGCTCTTACCAATGGCAAATACACTGTCAAAGAAATTGTAGAGTTTCTTGCTTCCTGCAAGGTCGTTCTGTGTTATCGGCATATTCAGTTGTCGCTTGGGCGTATGCGCCAGTATAAGGATGGAAAGTTCATGCTTGCGCTTCAACTCCATCAGCCTTGACATCAACCGTCCGGCATCCTCGCCCTTTTCAGAAGTCATGCAGAGATAGGACAGGTTGTCTATGATGAGAATCTTACAACCCATATCCACGGACAACTTCTCAATCTCCATAATCAAAGTGTTCTCGAAATCGTCTTGTGGGCAGAGGCAGTCCCTTGAAATCTCCACCCGGTACAGGTCATCGGGGAAGTGGTGGCATTGTCCGGTGGTCTCATTGGTGTAGCGTAACTGAAACTGTTTATCCGAAAGTTCGAAGTCAAAGTAGAGGACTTTCCGTGTCTCTGCTATCTCAGCCGCAATCTGCACGGCATAGATGGATTTTCCGAGGTTGCTATCCGCGAACAGGCAGCACACCTCCCCCTGATACCACAGCGTGAGCCACAACGGAACAGGATTCGGGCGGTTCGCCGCTTCCTGAATGGTGACGTTGGCGGTCTTGACGGAGAACATACCACTCCATACCGGTACGTTTTCCGCTTGTTGCCTTTGGCTATCCAGTTCCGCACCTATGGCGGCTATTGCATTGAAGGGCTGCCTGGCGATTTCATTTCTTTCTTCCGTTTCCATGATTACCAATTTCTGTTTGATGGCTTGCGCTTGTTAGAAGCAAGGATAGCCGCGTTTTCTTCCTCCATCGTCAGCGGTACGGGATTCTTGCGATTGCACTCCAGCCACTTGTCCAGTTCGTCCTGATAGAGGACATACCGCTTGCCCGGTTTGGTGGCCGGAATAGTCCCGTTCCCCAATTTCATATAAAGGGTGCGCAGTGGTATCTTCAAATACTCGGCGGCATCCTCCACCGACATGGGACGGTGGGTGTTCTCCTTGCGTTCCGTGTTCTCCTTTTGCAGACAGGTGAGCATCTGTCTCATGCCGATAACCTCGTCACGAAGCTCGGCCACGACCTGTGGAAGGTCGTTGAATGTGAGTCCGTTTTCCATATTCATAAAATGTTTGATGCCGCAAAAGAACACTATGATGTACCAGTGATTCAATTTATTGACGGTAATCGCAGGATAATCGTAATGTCAAGGAGTAATCGGCAATATGGGGAAAGGGAAACCGCTTGCAGGAAGAGGGTTATAGTTACATTTACACGCAATGTCATACAACGGCAAAGGGAAGCCCAAGACGGACTTCCCAGTATGGAACGTAAAAGAGAATCGGATGCTTTAAGAATGAAAATCGGAATTGCCGGTTTGCTTGGGTCTGTCAAGTTTGATATGTCCTTTATCAGGGTCGCAGGTCAGGCTTCTGGCCAGCGATTCGGTTTCCACAGCCATAAGTTCAACCGGGAACAGGCTTTTGATAAATCCGGCTTGCACCATTACCGAATACCCGTTCTCGAATCCGAGCCGCACACCGATGTTCCACACCAGATGCTTGAAGTCCGATGTCTTCAACCTGTCTTTCGGGTTCGGCATACGTTTGAGGGTGACGTCTTTGGGAGTATATGCAGGATTGTCACACCACGCTTCAATCTCGCCACAGAGTAACACCAGGTTTTCTTCTGTAGTGAACGGTGCCATCTTCCTTTTGACATAATCAAGGATGGAATTGACAAGTAGCAGCCTGTTGTCTTGCTGCTTTTGTTCAAAATCCGCACAATAAGTCCGGTATTCTTCCTTGGTTACAACAAGGGCAGATTCTGCGGTAGATGTGGCAGAAACTGTCACCTGTTCCGGCCGGTCCTCAATCAAAGGTACATCAGTATATTCCTCTACTACCAATATCTCAACCGGTTTAGTGTTGTTCCCGTTCCTTACCTTCTTCACCATCAAGGTACAAAGTGTTACCAAATCGGCAAGCATGTATTGGCAGACAGCAAGATACAGCAGCCACAACAGACCGTTGCAGCCTAAAAAAGAAACTGTCTTGATGAAGGTATCTCCGCCGAAATCGGAACTGATTCGGGTGGACGCCATTAATGAAAGGGCAAGTATGATTATGCCGGGCAAGCCATAAAAAAGGCAATTCTCTGTATTGACAATCGTGTTCTGATTCTTCATTCTTATACTGGTTATTGCGCCTTGTCAGCGGTTGTTTGTCACAAAATTACAATAGACCTTATCGTTATGCCAAAAGAAATTGCAGATATAAGCAATTATTTACAACTTATTAGTGTTTAGGACGCATTTCATACTTAAAATCATACTTTGAGCAACCAAAAGACTGCGATTTTTACTCTACCTTACGTTTCAGCGTGATGCGGTTTGCCGCCTCTTTCTTCCTGCTACTCACACTGTCGAGATAGCACTGGGTGGTGGCGAGGTTCTTGTGCCCGACAAGTTCCTGCACGGTTCTGGAATCCGTTCCTGCCTCCAGTTGCAGGGTACAATAGGTGTGCCTGCTTGAATGGTAGGTGATGTTCTTGGTGATTCCTGCCGCCTTTATCCATTGTTTGAGTGCTGTCTGTGTCATGCTGTCCTTGAAACCGGGGAACACAAGTCCCGTCCTTGAATCACTGTCTATCAATGCCAGTGCCTCCTCCCCGATGGGATTATGTACAATCTGCTTTGTTTTCTGCATACGGGTGGTGATATAGAGCGTACCGTCCGCTTCGGGCTGTATCATTTCCCATGAGAATGCCTTGACATCGCTCTTCCGCAGTCCCGTGAGGCAGGAGAAAAGGAAAGCGGTTTTCAGTACGGGCTCTTCACACGGAGTTTCTGCCAGTTGTATGAGTTCCTCCGCAGACAGCCCCACCTTGTCTGTCGGGATGCTTTCCGCGCGTTCCAGATAGGGACAAGGATTCTCCTTGATCTTCTTGTCTCGATGGGCGGCATGGAGCGTACCGAGGAACGCAGACCAATAACTGGCAATGGTATTGGGATGCAGTTTGCGCTTTTGATGGATGACCTGATGTGTGGTGCGCAGATATTCCAGGAACTTGTTGCACAGCTCTACGGTGATTTCGGCAAAGGTGCATTTGCCGCCTGTGAACAGGTTGAAGTGCAGGAACGCCTGCTCATAGCGAGAGTTTTTCTTTCCTGCGTACTTCTTGAAGTAATCAATGAAACTGCCGTTCAGCTTGTTCTTGTCAAAGAACTCGTAACGCTCGTTTACAATCTCCTCGTAGCGGCGACATCGCAGAGCCTCTGCTTTCTCCGACAGCCGGGCATTGTAGTCCTTCTCACGCTGTGTCTTCGGATGTGCGTAGATGTAGATACCGAGCGATTCATGACGCAGCACTTTGTTGGTGGTCTCGTCACGGTAGCCGGGATAATAGTCGAGGAAGAAGGACAGCATTTTGCCGCCTTTGATTTTCCGTGTATAAAGGTTCACGGTCTTGCAAATGTTTGCCATAATCTTTCTTTGTTATTGATGGATATTACTCGGTGGAGACCTTCTCCACGCTGCAAAGGAATGGAATGATGTGGCGTTGGTGGCAGATAATGACGGTAATTGACCAATAATCGGTCAATAATCAACGGTCACAGCCCTTTGGCGGCTCTTTCAGCCATCACACGCTCCACATCCGCACGGAAAAGCAGGTTTCTCACACCGACTTTCCGTTTCCCGATACCGTGTACTTTGGCGATATGGTGAATGTTCGCTTTGGACAGTGCGTATTTTTCCGACACATATTCCACGGTACAGTAGCGTTCATCCTCCATCAAATCAGTCTGACGGAGCTCGTCAAGATGTGTCTTTGAATAATAGAGTATGCCGTATTCCTTTTTGGTTGGGATGCGGTGTCGGTAGGCATAGGCATGGATGGCGGTCGGTTTCATGCCGAACACCTCAAACACTTGTTCTGTGGTTAGCCACTCAGTGATGGAGGCTATGTCAGCGGTCAGCCCGAGACATTCCTCCACGTGGCTTTTGCTGTAATAGTTCTTGCCTGCAATCTTACAAATGGGGATTTGGTTGCGCTTGGCGGTAGTGTAAAGCCATGACTGCTTTACCTTATAAGTAGAGAGGACTTCCTCGCCGGAAATGTAAGAGAGGATTTCTTCAGAAGCCGGAATAATGGTCTTGTTCTCCTTACCGGATTTCTTTTGACTGATGGACCCGGCTCTCTTAGGGCGTGTGCCGGGTATCACCCTGTTATAAGGGTTGTCCTCCATCATCCTTTCTATATCTGCTCTGCGTATGAATGCCATGCGGCTGCTGATGCGTGAGGCCCGCAGTCTGCCTTGTGCCACGAGCTTATAAATGTACTGGCGTGAACATCCCATTAGGATGGCAGCCTTTGAAAAGGTGAGATACTCCTGACGCTGTATCTCTAAAACAGGTTCTACGGCATTGAGCAAATCCTGCTGTCGCTTCTTCTTCGCTTTCTTGGCTTCATCGGCGCAATGCACGGAACAATACTTCTGCATACCACTGTTGGCTATGAATGTCCTGCCACAGAATGCACATTTCTTGGTTGCTTTCATTCTTCCCTTTGTTTGATGTTGAACACTCTTTTCTGTGTATTCCATCGGGGGGTGAACGGAAGTCAATCATTGTCACCTGTTGTCAACCGGGTAAATATCTGTGGCAGTCTTCGTATTTCGTCCTGCCGCTTGTCACTCCTTGTGAACTGTTGTAAACCGATGTCAACGGACTGCGATTTTATGGCAACAAAAAAGTCCCGTAGATTCACCGCGATAGAAATACGTTACAAAAATATGCGGAAAATGACGGAACACCAAATACGAACTGCGAAGTGTTAAATTTAAAATGGTGTTGATATTCAATGATTTAATTACAGATAGTACTCGTTGCTTGCAGGTGGTTACACCTATCTAAATACAGTAGCTAAAAGCCGACCATCCTATTCCTTCCAGACTCTCAGGGAAAGTGATAG
>CAZPNC010000091.1:0-5080 GCA_964587945.1 uncultured Prevotella sp.
GAACGGGGAAATATTTAATTAATGTTATATCAACAAGACATTTTAGATAAAAGCCATTGCTTTTACAAAGTAAAATTTGAATTTTGCAATGTGTTTTTCATGGTATTAGATTATTAAGGTTAATAAAGATTGGTTGTCGTGAGACAATCAATTTTTTTTGTTTAACACCATCACTTAGGCAGCAACACCTTTTCACAAAACCTATCCTGCCACCATCTTCCATCCATTACCGGACATTCATTGTTCATTATCGAGAATGCCATCAAATGCCCATCACTATTAGTAAAGTAGCCAGAGAGTGAGCTTATGCCCCCTTCGCGTGTAAGAGTACCAGTCTTTGCCTTTATCTTACCGAGAATATTCGGTTTCCGCAAACGGTCATGTAGTGTGCCATCAGTACCCGACAGCGGAAGACAATAGAACACCTCATTATAAATGACGGGGTGCTTATGGGCATAATTCAACAAGGCAATGATGAGTTCCGGTGAGAGTCTGTCATCAGGACACAGTCCACAACCATCCTCTATGTTGCAGACTTTTGACGGTTCCATCCTAAGTTCATGCTTAATGAACCTTTGTAGCGCCACGATACCATTTTTCCGGAAATTACCGCCATTGTCTACGGTATATCCAAGCAGGTACATCAGAGACTCCGCATTAATGTTTGAAGAGTTTTTCAATGCCTTTTCTATTGGCGCATGAATAGAAGTCGTAATCTCACTTACCAACGTCGCCGCCTTTGGCACAAGCCTTCCAAAAAGTATACTGTCCTTACACACCCTTATTCCAGCTACAGACTGCATGGCATATAATGTTTCCGTGCGCATTTTCTTATAGCCTTGGTATATCAAGCCCAGCCTGCTGACCTTCAAGTCACCCATCGTCCAATGTTCTTCATGGTTCATAGGCTCAAGGAAAGCCATGTCAAGTATCACCCTACCCTTTACAGCCTTAATCCTTTTATCCTTCAATTTACCGAGCAGATTACATAGACTGTCTCTATTGAAGAAAGGGTCAAACTGCGTCTTCAGTATTATATTACCATTAAGTGTATCATTCTCCACACGTCCTGTAGTATATAGCCGCGTCCTATATTTATAGTTACTCCCCACCTTGTGTAGTGTAGCTATGCTGGTGAGAAGCTTCATGCACGATGCAGGCCGCATTGGCACATCCGTACGATACGAATATACCGGGCGCTGGGCTGTTACATCATACACCATAAGTCCCATAGACCCGACGGACTGCTGTTTAGAGACGAAAGAGTCCGTACGTTGTATCAACACGTTGTCTATCGGCACTTTCGCCTCAGTCTTTATACTCTTGGAAATGTCATCGTCCCCACTCCAGCAAGCGCGTAGAGCAGAGACGATGACGATAGATGTTATAATTACAACAGGTATTACCCTTTTCACTATACTATGTGTTTTTGAATACCAGATTACTTGAAGTAGCGATTATACAGACCTTCAAACCCTTTACCGTGACGAGCCTCGTCCTTAGCCATTTCATGAACGGTATCGTGTATGGCATCCCAATTCTTCGCTTTGGCGTTCTTTGCAATGCGGAACTTGTCTTCACACGCTCCAGCCTCAGCGTTCATACGCTTCTCAAGGTTTGTCTTGGTATCCCATACCATGTCTCCGAGGAGTTCCGCGAACCTTGCAGCATGGTCAGCTTCCTCAAACGCATAACGTTTGAAAGCCTCTGCCACCTCTGGGTAGCCCTCGCGGTCAGCCTGACGGCTCATTGCGATGTACATACCGACCTCTGAACACTCACCGGTAAAGTGTGCATTGAGATCCTTTATCATTTCTTCGTCTACGCCATATTCCTTGGCTATGCCGATAACATGCTCCTGCACGAACTGGATTCCGTCTTTATTATCTTCAAGTTCTTTGAACTTTGAGCCAGGAACCTTACACTGTGGGCACCGCTCTGGTGGTGTCGGACCTTCATAGATGTAACCACAAACGGTACAAATGAATTTCTTGTTCATAATGTTTTTTAAGATTTGTGTTATTAATAATGTTTTTTACCAAATGCCTTTGTGGCAGTTTGTTTGTTTTTGACGTTGCAAAGATACACAAATATTTTGGTACTGCAAGCACTGGCCATCAATTTTTCCCAAATTAGCCTTTGGATTTACATTTTTTACCAGTTGGCTTCTCAAGAAGCCTTCGATTAGTTTATCAGGAAATAAAAACACGCACACATACAGTCGGCATCATAAAATCAGCAGGAAAACCAGACATGCACTTAAAAAAAGAAAAAAGCAACAGACTAACGAAATCGTCAATCTGTTGCTTTTGTTTCAGCGGTGCGTACGGGACTCGGACCCGTGACCTCCAGCGTGACAGGCTGGCATTCTAACCAACTGAACTAACGCACCTTGCTTTCTTGGAATGCTGGCGGTGCGTACGGGACTCGGACCCGTGACCTCCAGCGTGACAGGCTGGCATTCTAACCAACTGAACTAACGCACCGTTTGAAGTGTCATTCCTTAATTGCGGTGCAAAGGTAGGTATTTTTTTCGATACTTCCAAATATTTTGCTATTTTTTTTAATTTTCAATGCAATTCTTGTCCTCTCCACATACTTTATAATAATGTTCTATAAGCAAGAACGTCTATGGCCAGAATGGCGACACACAGAAACAGGTTCTTTCACACACAGAAAAAAGCCACACTGTAAAAGGGCCGTTATCGCAATATGATTTGGGCACTTTTACAATACGATTTGGGCATGATTACACTGCAATTTGGGCATAATTACAACGCCCCTTAAATCATATATGCCCCAACCGCTGCTCTCCACACACGCATCAAGGCCATTTCGCATTGTTTTACATGCCCCTCACCTTATACACCCGCTCCTTGGCATCGTTAATCTCCTGCATCTTCTTTTTGGCCGCTTCCATCACATCAGTCCCCAAAGTGGCTACACGATCGGGGTGATTCTGCCGCACAAGCTTACGGTATGCGCTGCGCACCTCTTCGTCTGTAGCGTCAGAACTGACACCAAGCACCTTGTAGGCATCATCCACAGTGTTGCTTCCAAGAGACAACAACTGGTCCGCCATCCCGGCATTCAGGCCAAGAAAGGCGACAACCTCGCGCAAGGCGTTGACCTCTACTGCATCCACACTGCCGTCGGCCTTTGCTATTTCTGCGAGAAACGCCACAAGCTGCATACGGTGTTCCTCCGGCATCGCACCACGCATCTCCAGACACGCCTCTTGTATCTGCCTGTTCCACATTGCTTCGCCGTTAAGATTACGGTATTCAAAAAGCCTGCGCAAAATGCTCTCGCCCTGCTGCACCGCCGTCTCCCCGAAATGGGCACGAAGGAATCTGCGTACCGTTTCCATTTCCGAATGCATGATTTTCCCGTCAGCCTGAATGATATGGGCCGAAAGGACCATCAGCGAGAAAAGGAAACCATTACGTGCCCCTTCCTGCTGTCGCTGCTGTCCGCTGAAACGGTTGTCCGTTGTAGGGTTAGCGGAACCGCTATCTTCCGTGACCTTATCAAACAAGCTGCCTATTGCGAAGCCTGCCAATGCTCCGAGAACGCCACCACTCATCGCGCCTATCCATGCGCCTATCCATTTTCCGTATGCCATGTATGTTTGTTTGTTGATTTGTCCATCCTCCCTGTTACACCCTGTGACTTACACCACTCAGCAATCCGCCATCGTAGCAGGGAGAGGGATTATTATTGTTCTTGTCCACACCTACCGGTGCATCTGTCTGCTCTTATGGCACGAGCATTCACAGGAAATGATGCAAAGGTAGCAAAAAAAGAGGACAACAGAAAGGCCGTTCCACAAAAACCTTTCCAGCATCACGTTTTTTATATCTTGTTATAAAATTATTCTTTTTATTGCTTGCACGGTCAAATATAAATTGTTACCTTTGCACCAAATACTAACTGACAACTATTACATAAAAAAACTTTCATGAAACAAAATTCATTAATCACATTCATACTGCTATTGATGGTTTCAACAGCATCTTTGGCACAGTTCCAGTCTGCCCCGGCATTTCCCGGCGCAGAAGGTCATGGGCGATTTGTCACAGGCGGCCGCGGAGGCGAAATACACCACGTGACGAACCTTGACGACAGTGGTACGGGCTCCTTCCGCGAGGCAGTGAAAGGCGATGCGAAGAAAATCGTGGTCTTTGATGTCGGCGGTGTCGTCGCACTGGCTTCCAACCTTACAATTGGTGCCAATACCACTATACTCGGACAAACATCTCCTGCACCCGGCATCACACTACGTTATTACACCGTAAACCCCGGCGCCAACAACATCATACGCTTTATCCGTTTGAGGAGAGGACAGGAAAAAGACGTGAATGACGGTGCAGACGCTTCAACGCAGCGGCACAAAACCGGCATAATATTCGACCACTGTTCCTTCTCATGGAGCATTGACGAGGTGGCCTCTTTCTACGACAACAACAACTTCACAATGCAGTGGTGTACCATAGCCGAAAGCCTCACCAATGCGGGGCACGACAAGGGAGCCCACGGTTACGGTGGCATTTGGGGTGGCAAACTGGCCAGTTTCCATCATAACATGATAGCACACGTCAGCAACCGCGGCCCTCGTTTTAACGGCGCACGCTACGGTTGGGAAGGATACACTGACAATTACGATTACAGTCAGTACAACTGGGCAAACCCCACACAGGCCGAAAATGTGGATTTCCGTAACTGTGTGATGTATAATGCACAGGGCACTTGCTATGGCGGCCCCGGCGGCGGACAGATAAACATAGTCAACAACTTCTACAAGGCAGGTCCTTGCGGCAACGGAAACCAAGAGCGTATCACCACGGTATCAGTGTCTGAGAGTGGCAATTCCGACAGCAGCCACCCTGAATATTATGGCATGACATGCCGATACCACATTTCCGGCAATACTACATTGACCACAGCGGGAGCGAAGACAGAGAACAGGGACTGGGCAGGTGTCAACTACGACTCTGGCGTACTGACACAAAACGGAACAGTATATTCAAAGGATGCGAACAACATGTACGCCGCTGACGCACCAAGCATTACATATAAT
>CAZPNC010000091.1:5180-6621 GCA_964587945.1 uncultured Prevotella sp.
GACGGCGACGGTATGCCTGACGAATGGGAGACGAAATGGGGGCTTGACCCGAACAATGCCGCTGATGCAAAGAAGTATTCAATGGATCCCAATGGATATTATACAAACCTTGAGATGTACGCCAACAGTCTTGTGGAGAATATAATGAAGGACGGATGCACTGACGGAGATGCCAATTACACTGAATACTGGCCCGTATTGAAAGCCGTTGAGCCAGAACAGCCAGGTGGCGAGACCGTATCCCTTTATCTTGGACAGTCAACCAACACCGGGAGCAACACCGCTGCATCATACGCATTCAGCACTAACGACTACGCCGTTACCATAACTAACGGTAACAGCAAGGGGTACGGCACAGGTAAGGAAGACGGGATAAAGTATTCTGCCGGTGTCCAGTACACCATAAACATACCTTCCGGCCTGACGGTTACGGAAGTAGTGTTTAACGGTTACGACAATTATGCTGAGACAGATGCCTATCTATCCGAGTTGAACGGACAGACATTTGGCACAACAGACTACGTATTTCCAATGAAAGTCGGGGATGCGTATTTTACGACTACAAGAAATGTCAAGACGAATGCCACCGGCAAACTGACATTCACCCCTAATGGCAAACAGGTCGTGTGGGCTATCACCCTTAACTGTACAAAGGCTACAGGTGTAGGAACAGTAGTAGCTGAAAGGACAAGGAACAGCGGCTTCCATTATAATATAGCCGGACAAAAAGTTAACGGCAACTATAAAGGTCTGGTCGTCACAGACGGCAAGAAGTATATAAAAGTTGCGAAATAAACAGTAAAAGAATTGCAGAACACAGAAAATAACACTACATCACGGAAAAACCTCCTTGGGCTCTCACTACAAGAACTCAAGGAGGTTGCCGTGCAGTTTGGTATGCCCGCATTCACAGGTGGGCAGATAGCTAAATGGATTTATGACAGTCATGTCACTTCCATTGACGAGATGACAAACATTTCAAAACTGAACCGGGAACGGCTTGCAGAAGAATATACAATAGGGGCAATGCCTCCGTTGGACTCACAGCATTCCAAAGACGGCACGGTCAAGTACCTTTTCCCCACATCATCGGGAAAATCCGTGGAAACAGTCTATATCCCGGATAAGGAAAGGGCTACACTGTGTGTCTCTTGTCAGGTCGGATGCAAGATGAACTGCTTGTTCTGCCAGACAGGAAAGCAAGGTTTCGAAGGCTCGCTTACAGTGACGGACATACTGAACCAGATTTATTCGCTGCCGGAACGGGACAAACTGACGAATATAGTGTTCATGGGACAAGGAGAGCCTATGGACAACCTCGACAACGTAATGAAGGCAACGCAGGCACTTACAGAAAAATGGGGATATGCGTGGAGCCCTAAGCGCATCACTGTCAGCACTGTCGGCATGAAGGATAACCTGCAACGTTTCCTGAATGAGA
>CAZPNC010000092.1:0-6206 GCA_964587945.1 uncultured Prevotella sp.
CGCAGACTGCGGAAGGACAAGTGGCAGTGGAGCAGGGCGTGGTATGTACTCCACAACGTATAACCGGCAATATATTTGACTGCCAACAGAATATGGCGGGATGGGTTAGTGTCAGGGTAAAGGGTGGGAAAGGGGATACTATCCGAATAAAATACGCTGAGCGCCTCAATTCTGACAGTACCCTTTATACAGCCAATCTGCGTGATGCGGAGACAGAAGACATTTACGTTTGTAATGGGAACGAGGGGGAAGAACGGTGGTGGCATCCTGTGTTTGTATATCATGGTTTCCGTTATGTGCGTGTTACAGGTATGAAGAACGTTGCGCCTGATGATATAAAACCGTATCTTGTGGCCAATGATGTGGAGCGGACAGGCTCATTTTCCTCAAGTGACAAGACGCTGAATGACATCGTCCGTAACGCATGGTGGGGAATACTTGACAATTATAAGGGATTCCCTGTGGACTGCCCGCAACGCAATGAGCGTCAACCATGGCTCGGAGACCGTACCGCAGGCTCTTTGGGGGAGAGTTATCTCTTTGACAACAACAGACTATACACAGGATGGATGCGTGACATTTGTGACGCACAACGGTATGACGGGGCATTGCCGGACGTGGCACCATCGTTCTGGAACTATTATACGGATAATGTTACATGGCCTGCTGCATTGCCTTTTACATGCAAGATGCTGTATGAACAGTTTGGTAATGATGAGGCTATACGTAACAGTTACCCTTGCATAAAGAAATGGATTGACCATATATGCGACAGTTATTCTAAGGATGGTATAATTACAAAGGATAAATATGGGGACTGGTGTATGCCGCCGGAGAAGCCGGAAATGATACATTCGCAAGACCCTTCACGCAAGACTGACGGCGCTTTGCTCTCTACGGCATATATGATTCATATAATGAACATGATGCAGGATTTCGCAACACTGCAGGGATTGGTGAAAGATGCTGAACTGTATGCTGAACGGGCTAAGGCTATGACGGAGGCGTTCAACAGGAAGTTCCTGCACGTAAAGCGCGGAACATCACCACAGCCGGGACATCCGCTTTATCCCGACAGCGTGTTCTATGGTAACAATACTGCTACGGCAAACATTCTACCGCTTGCATTCGGCATTGTGCCTGAGGACTGTAGAAAGGATGTGGTGGATAATGTGGTGAAGAATATCATAACGGATAATGGCGGGCATGTGTCGTGTGGGGTTATTGGAATATCCCATTTACTACGTACACTGACGGCAAACGGATACGGTGATGTGGCGTATCTCATAGCCACAAATACAACTTATCCATCGTGGGGATATATGGCAGAGCATGGTGCGACAACGATATGGGAACTTTGGAATGGCGATACGGCCAATCCTGCTATGAATTCCGGTAACCATGTGATGCTGCTTGGAGACCTCCTTGCATGGTGCTTTCAAGATCTTGCTGGTATAAAAAATGCCGAGGGAAGTGTCGGTTACAGTCATCTTAGGATGGAACCGGACTTCTCTATACAGAACCTTGACAGTATTTCCGCATCTTATAAGACACCGCATGGTGTGGTGACATCGCATTGGAAGAAAAATCTGGAAAGGCTGGTGTGGACGGTGACATTGCCGAAAGGTACTGTCGCAGACTGCTGTTTGCCTGATGGGACTATAAGGAAGATAAAGGAAGGTACAACTACATTCAATGTTGTGATGCCTTTGGACAAACAGTATGGGGGCTTCGTGACTGATGATGAATTTGTATATGATCAGTCAATATTTCCGGAAACACATTCTGCGAGTATTGTTGAACTGGCTGACGGTACGCTCCTTGCTACTTATTTCGGAGGGACAAAGGAGCGTGTGCCGGATGTGTGCATATATACGCAGCGCAAGGAACTGGGCTCTGAAACGTGGAGTAAGCCGGTACTTGCCGCTGATGGTGTGTTTGAGAGAAATTCAGAATTTGCCCATTTTGCGGGTATAGACAGTACTTGTGTAAAGGCTCATTTCGGACCTTGCCGCCGACATAATGTTGATTGGAATATGGCTAAACGTGGTATCAAGATGACTTGGGAAGAAGCATTGGATCATGCTGGCATTGATGTTGATGCTGAACTGCGCAAGGCTTGTTGGAATCCTGTGCTGTTCCAAATGTCCAATGGTGAGGTGTGGCTGTTCTTTAAGATAGGGAAAAGCGTTAAGGACTGGACGGGATGGCTGTGTAAGTCGAAGGATGGTGGACGTACATGGACAGAAAAGGAACCGCTGCCGACAGGCTTCCTCGGCCCGATAAAGAACAAGCCGGAACTCATTGGCAGCAGACTGGTCTGCCCTTCGTCAACGGAGAACGACGGGTGGAAAATACATTTGGAAACCTATGACACTGTTTCCGGGAAATGGACCAAGCAGATTCCTGTAAGTAATAAGGATGTTATGTGTATACAACCCGCAATATTGCGCCATGACAATAATATCTTGCAAGTTGTAGCGCGTACCCGTCCAACAAAGGAACAGCGTGAAGGAATGGATTCTGAACGTGGAAGGATTGCCACTTGTTGGAGTTATGATGGCGGAAAAACATGGGGAGAGACTTCTTTATTGGATGTACCAAACAATCAGTCCGGTATAGATGCCGTGACTTTGACGCATCCCATTAACGTGAATGTGGATGGGCATAGACTTAAAGGGATGAAATATGTACTGATATACAATGATTTCGGTACGCTTACTGGTACGGGTAAAGGTCCTCGCACGCCTCTTTCATTGGCGGTTTCTGCAGATGGCATAATTTGGTATCATCTTGTTACGCTTGAGGATTCACCAATAAGCCAATATTCTTATCCTGCCATCATACAGGGAAAGAATGGTGCCTTGCATGCCGTATATACGTGGAGAAGGCAGAGAATAGCCTATAAGAGAATCATATTAACGGGACATTGAATAAATTGTACCGTTAGGATTCTACTGTATCCCCCTTTCATTGAGTGCCTTGCTGTATTTTGCTGCGTTGAGAAGATGTTCGGGATAGGTGCGTGCAAAGTTGTGGGTGCCGGAAAAATCTTCTTTTGCACACATATATAGGTAATCATGATGTACAAGGTTCAATACAGCGTCAATGCCTGCTACACTTGGTACACGTATGGGGCCGGGAGGTAATCCGGTATTGACGTAAGTATTATAAGGTGACTTTACGTGTAGCATATTATTGTATATTCGGCGTATGTCAAATTGTTTCAGTGCGAATTTTATTGTAGGATCAGCCTGTAGTGGCATATTGCGCTCCAGACGATTATAGTACATTCCTGCCACCATTGGTTTCTCAGAATTGTTTGCAGTCTCTTCATCTATGATGGATGCAAGTGTAACGACCTCCAGAGGTGTCAGGTTCAGGGCTTGGGCTTTTCTCTTCCTGTTTCCGCTCCAGAATGTTTTTTGCTCTTTTTGCATCTTGTCCATGAATTTGGCTGTGGTGATGTTCCAATATACTTCGTAGGTGTTTGGAATGAAGAGGGCGATAATGGAGGCCGTGTCAGCACCATATTGGGCACATGAATCATTGCTCTCGAAGTAAGCCATTAGGTCTTCCTTGTTCATCATCAGCTTGTTTGATAGTTCCTCTGCAAGGCGGTCAACTGTGCGAACTGATGGAATAGTGAGCTGTACAGGAGCTTGCTGCCCGTTGCGCAAGTGGCGAAGTAGTTGGAATGCTCCTATGGAAGATGTGATTTCATAACGGCCTGTACGTATATTGTTGTTATATCCAGAGTGTCTGGCAAGGATAAGTAGTGAAGAAATGCCTATCCCTTTGCAGTCTTTTGATAATTTTACCGATATAGAGTCAAGGTCATCGTTGGTGTCAATATAGAGGTATGTGGTATCTTTGCTTTTGCTAATTGGTGCCAATAGGCAATATGCCATGAAGGCAAGCAGTAGAATGATAATGGCAGATAGCACTAAAGGAAACCGTTTCTTTGAAAATATGTTCATCGCTTTGTTCTTTTTGAAAAAAATATATGACCAAATGATTTGTGTTTATAATCCTATGGCCAAATTGACTGCAAAGGTAACAATATTCTAATAACAGAACACATGATTACATATAATTAACTATTTCGGCGTTAATAAAATATAAAAATAGGCTTTGGCTATCATGTGTGTACTTATTATTAATTAGAAAATAGTTACCTTTGCACTCGACTTTCCATGTTGGGGGTCTTTAGAATTATTTATTTTTTATTTATGTCTAACTTAAAAAACGTACAGCCACTCGACGATTTCAACTGGGATGAGTTCGAAAATGGCAGTACTTCAAGCGAAAGCAAGGAGGCACAGGAAGCCTCTTATGATGCAACTCTTAACAATGTCTATGAAGGACAGGTCGTTGAGGGCACAGTAATCTCTATCGATAAGAAAGAGGTTGTCGTAAACATCGGGTATAAGAGTGATGGTATCATTGCTGCTTCCGAATTCCGCTACAATCCAGAACTGAAGGTTAACGACACTGTTGAAGTGTACGTTGAGAATCAGGAGGATAAGAAAGGTCAGTTGATTCTTTCCCACAAGAAGGCTCGTTTGAGCAAGAGCTGGGATCGTGTTAATGCTGCTCTTGAAAATCAGGAAATCATCCAGGGCTTCATCAAGTGCCGCACTAAGGGTGGTATGATTGTTGATGTCTTTGGAATAGAGGCATTCCTTCCTGGTTCACAAATTGATGTGCATCCAATTCGTGACTATGATGTATTCGTTGGTAAGACAATGGAATTCAAGATTGTTAAGATTAATCAGGAGTTCCGTAATGTTGTCGTATCACATAAGGCTCTTATTGAGGCTGAAATCGAGGCTCAGAAGAAGGAGATTATGTCAAAACTCGAAAAGGGACAGGTTTACGAAGGTACCGTCAAGAACATCACTTCTTACGGCGTATTTATCGATCTCGGCGGTGTTGACGGTCTCGTACATATTACAGACCTTTCTTGGGGCCGCGTAAGTGATCCTCATGAGGTTGTACAGCTTGACCAGAAGATTAACGTTGTTATCCTCGATTTCGATGATGAGAAGAAGCGTATCGCTCTTGGTCTCAAGCAGCTCACACCACATCCATGGGACGCTCTTGACCAGAACTTGAAAGTCGGTGACCATATTAAGGGTAAGGTCGTTGTCATTGCAGATTATGGTGCATTCGTAGAGGTTGCTCCTGGCGTAGAAGGTCTTATCCACGTCAGTGAGATGTCTTGGAGCCAGCACCTGCGTTCTGCACAGGACTTCCTTTCTGTCGGTGACGAGGTTGAGGCTGAAATCCTTACACTTGACCGCGCAGAGCGCAAGATGTCTCTTGGCCTGCGTCAGCTCAAGGAAGACCCATGGTCTAACATCGAGATAAAATATCCTGTTGGTTCTAAACACACTGCAAAGGTTCGCAACTTTACAAACTTCGGTATTTTTGTTGAACTTGAAGAAGGTGTTGATGGTCTTATTCACATATCAGACCTTTCTTGGACTAAGAAAGTCAAGAAGCCTTCAGATTTCACAACAGAAGGTGCTCCTATTGACGTTGTAGTACTTGAGATAGACAAGGACAACCGTCGTCTTTCACTCGGACACAAGCAGTTGGAAGAAAATCCTTGGGATACTTATGAGACAATCTATACACCAGGATCTGTTCATGCCGGCAAGATTTCGGAGGTTATGGATAAGGGTGCAGTTATAGTTCTCAACGAGGGCGGTGAAGGCTTCGCTACTCCAAAACATCTCGTCAAGGAAGATGGTACACAGGCTCAGAAGGGCGAGGAACTTGATTTCAAGGTGATAGAGTTTGTCAAGGAAACCAAGCGTATAATCCTTTCACACTCTCGTACTTTCGAACCAGAGAAGGGTATTGATGAGAAGAAAGCTCCACGTGGTGCAAAGCGTCCGGTTAAAAAGGATGATTCAGCACCTATCAACAACGTAGTAGCTTCTACTTCACTTGGTGATTTCGATGCTCTTGCTGCGCTTAAGGCTCAGATGGAAAAGGGTAAATAACCCCTTCACTATAAATGTAAATAAAGGCTCGCAGTATGAAATGTTCTGCGAGCCTTTTTCCTTTCATACAACAATGGGAGTTGTAAGTAGTTATTGCTTGCTTAGGCAAGCGTCACTGCGTGCCGAGCGGGTATTATTGTTGTTTCTTGCTTTGGCAAGCGTCACTATGTGCCGAGCGCCACTGATAATCAC
>CAZPNC010000093.1:0-5803 GCA_964587945.1 uncultured Prevotella sp.
ATCGAATGATGTAGTGGTCGCATCCCCATAAGCCGATGCTTTCACATCTTGTGGCAACAACAATACTGCTGCAAATGCTGCCAAAGGGAATAATAAGTCTTTCATAATGTCTTGATTTTTAAATGACTAATTAGAAATGGTTTTGTAAAAAAGTAATATGCCTTTAATGGCTTGTTAGTTTCTCTATGATTCTCTTTCCAAAAATTTCAGCAGACTTGGCATCAAAATGAAGGTTGTCATTCTGCATGGTCAAGTCGTGAAGGTCGATAGTGTGAAAGTCAATATCATCACGGTCAAGAGTTTTCAGAGCCTGCTCTATCATACTGTCATACATACGTGAAGAGTGGGGGACCGTGCCACAATAAAATGGTAGTGACAGGTATTT
Organism: uncultured Prevotella sp.; assembly: GCA_964587945.1. GTDB lineage: Bacteria > Bacteroidota > Bacteroidia > Bacteroidales > Bacteroidaceae > Prevotella. The sequence continues at coordinate 386 of CAZPNC010000093.1, forward strand.
GCCGTCACCCAGTTTTGTCGCAATGTGTTGGCGTACGTATGCCACGAGTGCCTTCATGTTGTCATAGTAAGTGTCTGCCGTCTTCTTGTCACTTTCTCCCTGATGCCAGAATACGGCCTTTATGTCAACGTTGTCTCCATTTGCCATTAGAGAATCAATTGCTGCGTCTGTTACAGCCATCCATGCTTTCAGTAATGACTGGCCGGTGAAATGTTTGCCGTCTTTCTCATACACAGTGCGTGCAATGCCCGTGTTGTCAAGAAACGTTCTGTCAGCACTCCAATGATAGCCTTTGCCATACATGGCGTGGTGATTGTTGTCCGCATCATAAGTACCGTAAAACGGTGCCTTTTTCTTTGTGCCGTCATCAGCATTGAAATAAACCGCCTGTCCGGAACTTTCTCCATATTGGTCTATGTTTGTACCGCCTTGACTGCACTTCACCACATAGAAAGGCTTGTTGAGCGTCTGTGCAAGATGATAGTACACTACAGCATCGTACGTCCATCTGCTGCTGTTGCCGTTTTTACCGCTTGCTGCCTGGAAGGTACGAAATTTCCCCACAAGTCTTGGATTGTATGCACAATGATATGATATGTTGCAGTTCCGTATTGGAGGTTTAAGATAATCAGGCAGTCCTTTTGCCGGTACTCTGCCATCAGTATTGGACTGTCCTGCTGTAAGGAACAATATTTTTGTTTCCGCATTTATGGCTTGTACCCCCGACAATAGTAACATTATTATGTAAAGATAAAATGTTTTCATTTATACGTTTGGTATGTAGAAGTCAAGTTATAATAAAAAGTATTTCAGTTAACCAGTGTGGATAACCCCCTGCATAGTTGGGGCCATGCCTGGGATTACCACACAAGTCTATACTATTCTATTCACTTAACTGCAAATTTTATGTTTCCGGTGCTGGTATCTTTTTTTAATAGATTAACCGGCCATCCGTATTGGTGTTTCCTTATTGTTGGAATACGCTTTTCTTGCCATTCTGGATGTATATCTGTCCCTTTGCCGGTGTAATGATTTTCTGGCCGGCAATGTTATAGATGACATCAGCATTTTCAAGAGTTTCTGCCGGTGTGACTTCTGTTACCCCTGTAGGTTCGGCATCAATATTGTTGATGACAAGATTGTCAAACCAACAACGACGACCGGCTGTTCCGTAGTTAGAGGAAAGGACGAAGCTGGTGGGTACTCCCTGTGTCTTCATTGCGATTTTCTCTGTTGTTGCAGTGCCTTTAGACAGATTGCTCGTTGTGCAGAACATAGTACGGTCACCGTAGTCAAGCACAATATCAAAAGAAGTCTTGTTGCTTGAAGCGGCAATGGCAGCGTCACCGGTAGCACTGGAAATCATGTTCTTTACCTCAATGCCAAACGGATTGTATTTTGATATGCTCGAGTACTTGTTTATGTACAGACCGCAGATGGTGTCACCTGATTCTGTCATAACGTAGAACCCGGCGTATTTTCCGCTAAGACCACCGAAATAATAGTCGAACTTGATATTTACTATGTCAGATGCCTTTGCCGGTGTGCCGTCAATGGCAACCGTAGCCTTTGAGTTGCCTACACGGAGCATGCCGAGAGAGTCTGTACTGTTATAACCCAATTCGTAACTTTTGCTGCCAATGGACGTGAATATCATCGCACCCTTGTTGCCCGTTACGTCGTAATAAGCGTCAGCCGTCTCCGTAGCATCGTGAGTGACTATTGTTGCAGGATTCTCCTGAGTGCCGGAGTCAATGTCTATGACTGGCGTTGACACCACAGCATCCTTGAATGCCGTAATCATAGTCTCGAGTTCAGTTCTTTCTTCTTCAAGAAGGAGAGAGTCTGCAGAAGAGAATTCTACGAGCAGTTTCTCGTTATACAGATTCTGCGCCTCGGCAATTTTTTCATTAAGTTGCTGTAGTTTCGTTGAGCTTGAATACACACGCTCTTCCTTTGTGGCATTTGCATTTGCAATGATTATAGGGATGTTAGTCAAAGGAGCGTTCATCTTCAAGAAGCGGCTGATGTAGTTGTTGAGAACATTCACACCGTTGGTTGCTATGTCATTGGCAAGAACCTCGCCATTGTCCATCTTTTCAATTATCTCAGCTTGTTTTAGGGCAGCCCATGCAGTGTATTGCTCTTGTGCGGCATTTATAGCAGCAGCGAGGTCCTCCTTGCCCCAAGGCATTTCGGTCTGCTCAGCAGAAATATAACCTTTGGCAAACCCAATCCTGCTGTTCAGTGTTTCTATCTGGTTCTGTACAGCATCAAGATACGCCTGCTGTTCCGGAGTCAGTTGCCCGTCTACAAGTACCTTGTACAGTACAGGGTCATAAAACTTTACGTTAAAACCATCTGTTATAACATCCGTATTGCAGCGTATGCCCATTGTAATGGTAGTGTTGTCCTCTGTTACCTCATACATATTGACATATTCGTTTTGTATAGCAGGGTCAAGATAGAAAACCTCAGTTGTATCGCCGTTAAAGAACAGTTCCGTTGCAGCGCAGTTCTTTGCCCATGAGCAGGTCCAGCGGTTCTTGTTGAGTGTCATCATGCCTCCGATAGCAGACATACCCCAGAAATATTTTCCCTTGTCAAGGGTAACGGTCAGTGTGGCTATGTTGTCCCAGTCACCGGAGGCGTTACGTTGCCAAGATATCTGTATCGGGGTTCCGGCTGTCGCCGCGTTGTGTTGCCAGCGGCTTGTGGAGAATGTCCATGGAGCCTTGCCTCCGTAGTCGCTGCCGTTGAGACTGCTGTATTTCGTTACCCAGTTCATCCAGTTGGCAGAGTTGTTCTTGCTGTTGTCAGAACCGTCCGTGGTCGGGATGGTGTTGAGGACGTTTGACAGATTCTCGGTGGTAAACTCCGTCCACAGGCCGTTCAGGTTTTCCATGTATATCTCCATGTCCTGCGCTGCCGCATTGTTTTTTATACCATCTTCCAATGCCGCAATCATCTCCTGTACATCTGCATAGTAAGTACGGTCTGACATATCTGTTGCAGCGAAATACTTTTTGATGTAGTCCACGAGGCGTTGTGCCTCATTCGTATCGAAGACTTTCCTTGCCGCATGACATTCCACGCCTGCAATTTCCATACCCTCGTTCAATCCGCGGAAGTCAATCACTATATACCCCTCCTGCGGAGCGTCAATGGCAAAGGATACCTCAGTGAAGGTACCGCTTGCGTAACTGAAGGGATAACCGCCGTTGACACCGTTCTCACCGAATACAAGTTCCTTGTTGTTAGTACCTGTGACAGAGGCGAAAGCCCCGTCAGTATTAAAATACGCATTGACGTAATTAGTGTTTCCGCCCGTAAGGTCAAGGTCTGTAAACCCAGCCGTTTCACCTGTCACCCTTAGTGTCACTACGTACGTACCACCCATATCAACCGGCACCAACTGGTACATACCCGCTGACAGTGCCGTCTGTCCCGGCAGCACCTTCTGTGTGTTCGACCCCTCAGGCCCACCTGTTCCCATGGTGAAGACCTGTGTCAGTGGAGCAGCTGAAGGATTTGTCGCCGCCCAACCGTCCGTTCCGGTGTCGCCACTGGTGAAGTCTCCGTTTCTGACAATGTCGGCACCGGAAATCTGGTACCTGTTTGTCCTTGTGTAAACATAGTCATCTACGTTGTAAGCTGATGCTCCCAATGTCATAACGGCAAGTAATGAAGCAAAGGATAATTTTCTAATCATAGCATAAAGACGTTTTTTTGTTGTTTCGTGCCGGCATACCCCATTGAACCGGCTGTGATTTGTGATAAAGATATAGTTTTAAGTGTTCGTATGGAGTAACTTCCCGCCATCAAGTCGGCATTTGGGAAGAAACGATACCCTTTCTCTCGGAGGTCCAAGTCAGTTCCAGATTGGTAACTTGTGTGGGAAGCACATTTCACAACGGGCATTATCCCACACAAGATCACCTGCATATATTAATATTCACCTAACTGCAATTGTCATGTTTCCGGTATCGGTACCGGATATGAAATGTATCACAAACGTGCCCGCCCTTCCGGTCAGTCTACGTACATCACTGCGGAGACGGGCCTTTACCGTTTCTATACGTCCGATGACTCTCCCGTCCGTTGCTGTCACATCCGCAAGAAGTTCCGCATCCGCCGGGAGACTGTCAATGCCGTCAGCCCCGTTTCCGATTATGCCAAGTATGCCCGCAGCGCTATAAAGCGCACTGTCATCCCATTCCATTCCCTTTGGCAAGTCCGGGAGATTCACCGTTATGTTGCTACCGTTGCACCCCATGACACTACCTGCTTTCCAAAGTGTGAAGGTGTCGCCTATGGCCGGAGAGAACGAATCAGAGAAACGGACGCGGACCGTTGCCCCTGCCTTGAACTGCAAGACGTTGTCACATTCCAATCTTGAATAGTCCGAAAGCGTATTTATCTTAAGATCCAAAACGCCACCGTTGCCAATGCTGCTGACACCCGTTCCGCACTTTACGGTTGTCGGAACGTCCGACGTACCCGTTATGGAGAATGTGCCGCCGTCTGACACCTGTACTGCAAAGAAGCGCGAATCAGATCCGTACACCTTGCCTGTGCCTGTTGCCAAGACCACGTTACTGCCGTTACACGGTGTGGCATTAGATGCTGAACCGGTAAAACGCAGAGCACCCGACTCTATGGTTATCTTGCCGTTGATGCGTCCTGCCGTACTGTTGGAGATACGCAGTTCACAATCTTTCTGTCCGCGATACCTTAACTCACTGTTGATGTGGCAGTATGGCATAAGGCTCGAAGACCAGTTCTCGCCTATTACATAAGTGCCCGTGCCGCTGAGCGTGCCGTTTGCCGACGGCGAAGACTTCAGACACTTCAGTGACACATCATAGCCATTGTTCTTGAACTCACAGCCCGAAGGCACATTGAGCGTGGCATAAGGCAGTCCGTAAGCGTTATACCAGTCAAAAGAAGGGGCATAAGTGCCACGTTGGACAGCATTGACTACCAACTCACCTTCAAATCCGCTCCAGTCTCCCTTGAGATAATTACGTACACCGCCGGCTATGACAGTAAATACACCGGCCCCCGTAAGCGTGCCGTTGTAGTTGCAACGCGGGTCGAGGGTTATCGTCCCCGTCCTGCCGCTGCCGATAAAGAAATCCGCATTATTGTTGTTTGAAGAACTCTCCGTATTTGCGTCAACGAGGCTGCCCCCTGCAAATTCAACTATTGACGGCAGTCCCACAGCGGCGCTTCTGCCTGACAATGTCTTCACCGTTCCTGCCTGTACGACAAGCCTGCCATAGGAATTGATCGTCGGCAGTACAAGCGTGCCACTGCCAATTTTGGTCAGTACGGAGCCTGTACCGTCCGTGCCCACAATGGCCTCCGACTGTGTCAGCGTCAATCCGCTTGGAATGTTTATCTTGCCCTCGCCAA
>CAZPNC010000094.1:0-5676 GCA_964587945.1 uncultured Prevotella sp.
TTGTACATGTCCATAGGACCGCCGGAGTATGAATTCCTCTGTCTGATACGGTCAAGCACCTCTCCTGTGCTTGTATAGTTGCCATAATAATAAGGTGTGGACGAGTTTTCTTTGTTTTTGCCTGTGAAAAGCATCCCGTTTACAGAAAAGTCGTCCTGTTTTGTGGCGTGCCACGTAAGTCCGGCGCGTGAGAAAAGCATATTGCCCATTCTGTTTACCTCTGTGAGGTGGCGTTCGTATGACGTCGGAATGCCCCCCGAAAGGTTGTCCTGTATGCTTTCATTGCGTCCCACATTCTCCCTATGGCGGTAGCCGACGTTAAGGTAAGCATCCAGTTTTGAGGAGTTGTAGTTGATGTTGAAGGAGGTGTTGGCTCCTCCACGCGTGTCTGCACCGGCCTGCAAAGAACCGAAGTATCCGCTTTTGCGGTCTTTTTTCAGCACAATGTTTATTATACCGGCAGAGCCTTCCGCCGAGAACTTTGCTGAAGGGTTGTCTATAACCTCTATCCTCTCAATGCTTTCCGCCGGCAACTGCTGCAGAATCTGTGCGCGGTTATCGCTTGTCAGTCCGCTTGCCCTGCCGTTAATCCACACCTCTACGCTTGAATTACCGCGCAAAGACACGTTACCGTCGTTGTCTACATCAACGGATGGGATGTTTTCCAGTACTTCACTGGCTGTCTGTCCGGCACTTGTTATGAGACTGGCAACGTCAAATTCCTTTCTGTCAACTTTCAGTTTCATTGTGGAACGGCGCCCCGTTACCTGTATTTCATTTAGTGTCTGGTCTTCTATCTTGCTTTGCTTCTCTTTCTTGTCCTGTGCTGCAACTGTGATGGCAGCAGCGAGCAACAAGGTGGTATAGAGTACTTTCCTGAGCATAATCATTGTTTCTGTTATCCTGTAGTGTTTCTTGTTTATTTGAATGCAGCGTTGATTTTGTCTGCTATCTTCTGCATCTCTGCCGGTTCCAGTTGTAGTTTCTCACGTCTGAAATCCATATCCCCCTCGCTGTTCATCGGCATAAGGTGGATATGTGCATGGGGAACCTCCAGCCCAAACACTGACATACCAACCTTCTTGCATGGGAAGGCGGTCTTTATAGCCTTTGCCACGCGTTTCGCAAAGATATGGAAACGTGACAACTCATCGTCGTCCATATCGAAAATGTAGTCAATCTCACGGCGTGGGATGACAAGAACGTGTCCTTTTACGACAGGACTGATATCAAGAAAAGCATAGAACTCCTCGTTTTCTGCGCATTTGTAACTTGGTATTTCACCAGCGGCAATCTTTGAGAAAATATCCATAGTCGTTTTTGTTGTTTGGTTATCGGGATGTTTGTAGGTTCACTGGTCGTGGGTTGTTGGACTTCCGGACTTGCCTGCCGGCAATGTCAGCAGTAGTCCACAACCCGCAATCAGCAACAATATTAATAAGTGATGTTCTCTATTTTCAGTTTCAACACACCGCGTGGTATCTTCGCTTCCACCTCGTCACCGATTTTGTGGTTAAGCAAAGCCTGCGCAATAGGAGTCTCGATAGATATTTTCCCCTCGCGGAGATTGGCCTCATTGGCACTGACAATGGTGTAAGTCATGCGCGCCTTTGTAGCGATATTCAGCATCTCCACCTTTGACAGCAGTTGCACCGCATCCGTTGACAGTCGGCTCTTGTCCACTATCTTGGCTTCAGCAATGGTGTTTTTTAGCTGATTTATCTTGTTGGCAAGGTGAGACTGAGCCTCCTTTGCTGCGTCATACTCCGAATTTTCTGACAGGTCACCCTTGTCACGTGCTTCAGCAATAGCTGCACTGGCCTTGGGCATTTCTATTGCTTCAAGGCGATGTAGTTCTGCCACGAGATTTTCGTAGCCCTCTTTTGACATGTATGCCATAATTCTTTTACTTATATGAATAATTCTTTTGATTTTTGGTTAGTCGACTTTGGTAGACGCTAAAAAAGAAGAACCCCAACTGTTACACCTCTATTATATTATATAGAAGTGTCATTGCCTCAATGTGACAGATGTCACCTCCATACATATAGGGTCTTTAGTCGGAATCCCTTTGCCTACGTAATATGTCGTTGCTCTTTATGGTATTATGGCTATACGCAAAACCGTTAGCATAGCAAAAATGCTGCCAACGTAAATGCTCAAACCATAGATTTCGAGTGCAAAGATAAACATTATTTTATTACCACGCAACTTTTTACGGATTTTTCACTCTTTTTCATGCCCAAATTTGGCTGTTTCGTGCAAAATGCTTATCTTTGCATTCAAATTTCAAGAAACCATAATAAACAGGTAAAGGCTATGTACAAAAAAATCACGGCAGTAGAAGCCGCTTCGTTAATCAAGAATGGTGATTCACTTGGATTAAGCGGATTCACTCCTGCCGGAGTTCCAAAGGCAGTGACAAAAGAACTGGCCAAGATAGCGGTCAGTGAACATGAAAAAGGGAAAGAATTCAAGGTGAGCCTCTTTACAGGCGCTTCCACCGGTCAGAGTACGGATGGTGACCTTGCTGCGGCATGTGCTATAAAGTTCCGTGCGCCATACACTACGAACCCGGACTTCCGCACTTACGTCAACAAGAACGAGATAGCGTATAACGATCTCCACCTGTCGCACATGGCGCAGGAGTTGCGTTACGGCTTCTATGGACCGTTGGACTGGGGTATTCTCGAAGTCTGCAAAATAGAAGAGGCCGGTGACAAATACCATGTTTACCTTACTGCCGCAGGTGGCATTGCACCATCCGTGGCACGAATGGCAAAAAACATAATATTGGAACTCAACGCTTTCCACAGCGAAGGTGTGGCACAGTTGCACGATGTGTACGAACCTGCTGACCCGCCATGCCGCCAGCCGATTATGATTACGAAGGTAAACGACCGCATAGGCAAGCCTTATCTGGAGGTTGACAAAGCTAAGGTAGTAGGAGTGGTTGAGTGTAATATCCCCGATGAGGCACGCGCCTTCAAGGGTTCAGACCCTGTTACAGACCAGATTGGCTCAAACGTGGCGCATTTCCTTGTGAATGACATGAAGCGCGGCATTATTCCTGCAGAATTCCTGCCTCTTCAGAGTGGTGTGGGCAGCACGGCCAACGCCATACTTGCCGCCTTGGGACACGACAAAGACGTGCCTGATTTCAATATCTACACGGAGGTGCTGCAGAATGCCATCGTCGACATGATGCTGGAAGGACGCGTCAAGGATGCTTCAACATGCTCGCTCACTGTTGACAACGAGTGTCTTATGAAGGTTTATGACAACATTGACCACTTCGCAAAGCACCTTACAATACGCCAGTCAGAGATTTCAAACTCACCGGAGGTGATACGCCGGTTAGGAGTCATTGCTATCAATACAGCCATCGAGGTGGACATCTACGGCAATGCCAATTCAACACATATCTCAGGCACTAAGATGATGAACGGCATAGGCGGTTCTGGTGACTTTGAACGCAATGCCTATATATCCATCTTCACATGTCCTTCCGTTGCCAAGGGCGGACTTATATCGTCCATCGTACCTATGGCAAGCCATCAGGACCACTCAGAACACGATGTCAACGTCATCATAACGGAACAGGGAATAGCCGACCTCCGTGGCAAGTCACCATTGGAGCGTGCGCACGCTATTATAGAGAACTGTGCACATCCAGACTACCGGCCGATTCTGCGCGACTATCTCAGCATAGCTACAGGAGGACAGACACATCACAATCTGCCTGCTGCCTTCGCCATGCACGACACACTGCGTCGTAAAGGTGATATGCATCTTACGGATTTCGCCGAATATGTTAAGTAAGGCAACGTTCTAAAACGTATATTGTAAATATGGTTCAGCCGTTTATTGGTGTACTCTTCGGGGCGTCACCCACACCGAAGAACAGCCCTCAGACGGCTAAACCGCAAAGCAATACAACCACTAATATTAACTAATTAAAAACAATCACTATGACAAGCTTAAAGGATTTCTCCCTTGAGGGAAAGAATGCGTGGATTACAGGCGCATCTTACGGCATCGGCTTCAACATTGCCAAGGCATTCGTTGCAGCAGGAGTGAAGAACATCATCTTCAATGACATCAACGAAGCCGCTCTCGAAAGAGGCATCGCCAACTATAAAGAGGCTGGCATAACAAACGTAAAGGGCTACGTATGCGACGTTACTGACGAAGCAGGCGTAAAGGCTCTCGTCGAGACTATACACAAAGAGGTAGGCCAGATTGACATCCTTGTCAACAACGCCGGTATCATCAAGCGCATACCTATGCACGAGATGGCACGCAAGGAGTTCCAGCAGGTCATCGACATCGACCTCGTGGCACCTTTCATCTGCTCTTCTGCCGTTCTGCCTGAGATGATGGAACGTAAGGAAGGCAAGATTATCAACATCTGTTCAATGATGTCAGAACTCGGCCGCGAGACTGTTTCCGCATACGCTGCAGCCAAGGGCGGACTGAAAATGCTCACACGCAACATCTGCTCTGAGTACGGTGAGTACAACATCCAGTGTAACGGCATCGGCCCTGGCTACATCGCCACACCGCAGACAGCACCTCTCCGTGAGCGTCAGGCAGACGGTTCACGTCACCCGTTCGACTCATTCATCTGTGCAAAGACACCTGCCGGACGTTGGCTCGACCCTTCTGAACTCGGCGGTCCTGCCGTGTTCCTTGCATCAAAGGCATCTGACGCTGTCAACGGCCACGTGCTTTACGTGGACGGAGGCATCCTCGCCTATATCGGCAAGCAGCCAAAATAAGTCGTATAATTTGATATTCCCAATAATGGGGTGTGCCGGTTCTGTAACTTGGCGCACCCCATATTTTTTTGTTATTAAGGTCTTTGGCGGGCACATCTCTCAGTTGAACAGCCCTTTTTTTTCAAAAACTAAATTTAATGTAAAATAAAACAGGATATGCAATGTCGTTTACAATGCTTTTTGTATATTTGCATTCGAGAAACCTAAAACGGGAAAACTAAATCTAAAAGGCTGTAAAAACGCCGACTGACTATAACTAAACCTTATGACATTTTCAATAGAAGCGCATGTTTTGCGTCCCACTCGTTATTTGACATATATGGTATATTTGTCATTGTGTGTCTTTTCTACATTAGATACTGGTCTATTTGTATATCCATCTCTGTCAAGATCTTTGCTGCTGGAAATAGGGATAATCACGTTAGGCAGTATTAGTTTATTGTCTTGCATAGTGACAGGCAAGCGTGTGCTTGCGTCAAGATATTCATTCTTCCTGTTTGCGTGGATAGCCTATATATCATTTTATGCCATCTTTGTCCACCCTCATGAGCTTTATAGGACGTTGTACCTTACCATCACTCTGTCTTTACTGTTGGCTTTTGATGCATGTCTGAGAACTGGCTTGTTAGTGAAGAAAAATATAGAGAATGGACTGCTTGTTATTGCTGCAACTCATATTGTGTTTCTGATAGCCCAAAAGTTGGGAATGGTGGCAAGTGCGAACGAATACTTCCTCGTTATCGGTTCAAATGACGCTCCTACTGCTATGGCATTGTATCTTGTAGGAGTATTGCCGATACTTGTTTCGCGAGCAAGACAATCTGTCTGGCATTGGACGAACGTGGCGTTCGTATTTCTTGTTATAGTTGCAATATTGCTTCTCCGTTGTCGCACT
>CAZPNC010000095.1:0-5631 GCA_964587945.1 uncultured Prevotella sp.
GGAAAACTTATTCTTGCTGGTCAATATAAGAATATACTTACTGGCGGTTTGACCGTCAAGACTGATTTCGGTCGCGCCGTTCATAAATTCTAAAATAACACGTATGCCTTATCACAGACTTTTCTGTATCGTATTTTTGTGCATGACCCTATTGATGGGTCGTGCACAAAACCTCACAAAAATACAAACGGACGAGAAATGGGGCTTCATGAAGACAGACAGCACCATAGCTGTGCCTTGTATTTACGATGAGGTATATCCGTTTGTCGATAATATTGCCATCGTTCGCAAGGACACATTATGGGGGTTTGTAGATACAAAAGGTACAGAGAAAGACATTCGCTATACCCAAATCAGTACCTTTGGCAACAATGGCATGTACAAAGCTTTGTACAATAAAAAATGGACGTTACTGGACTTACATGGCAATCCTCTGCCCAACAGTCAACAGTATGACATCATATTACCTGTACATAAAGGAGTAGCTATTGTTGTCAACGACAAGAAACGTGGTCTTGTTGATGGAGTTGGAAACATCATCCTTCGTCCGCAATATGAGGCTTTAGAATGTGGCGAATACATTATATTCAGCAAGCAATCCGACAAACCGGGCAGTTCCATCGGCATGTGCGACTACCAAGGTCGCATGATCTTGCCTGAAGGAATTCTTATGTCTGGCTATCCCCCCTCAGACGACATCATTTTAGGAAAAGTCTGGAATAAAGACGGCAAAGGAACCTCGTTTGCCTTTTATAATATCAATACAAAACAAACCACGATACTACCATCGCCGTTTGGCATTGTCTATAATGAATTCAAGAATGGTTATTGCCTTGTCAAAGAGTCTGGAAATCGTTCTTATTTCATTGACAAGACGGGCAAGAAAGTTTCTCCTGACTATGAAATGGTTGGAGCCAGAAGCGAAGGGCACTATGTCGTGAAACTAAATGGTAAATATGGAGTGATTGACTCGCTGATTCATGAAACGATTCCATGCAAGTACGATGAGGGTGGAACATATATCAGCGAAGGACTATGGAACACCATGAGCGATGACGAATGGGGTTATCTTAATATGATGGGGCAGCAAGCCATCCCATTTGAATATGAATTCACCCAACCATTCTTCAAAGGCCATGCCTATATTGGTGAACTCATTGATGGCGATGTGCGCTTCGGACTTATCAATAGGAATGGCAATATGGTGCTACCTATCAAATGGAAGAATATCAAATACACACTCAACAACAAGGGGGAAATGAATGCCGTATGGCTGACCGCAGATTCTGTATATTGCCGGCTCGACACCAAGACCATGAAATACAGTTACCAACAATCAGGTTTCAACGATGTAGAGTTCGATAATCAAGGTAACACCCTTGTAAGACAAGGCGAGTTTTGGGGATGTGTCGATACTGATGGCAACCAATGCATACCAGCCCGCATACCAACAAAAGAAATGATTATAAGCATACTTGACAAGATGCAGAAGGAAGGAAAGAAACAACTCGATTACACCGAGACCTATCGAAACAGCATCTATGCTAACGAGAAACGAAACTACTGGAATTTGCGAAGCCAGATACCAGAAAACATGTGGGACTACTAATTTTCAGAACAATGATAAAACGAATACATATTCTCTTAGCTGTAGCTTGTGTGTCACTGCCAATGAAAGCACAAGACCAACAGGAGCTGAAATACAGACGCAGTTCCATCTATAGCATGATGGTAAAACATGTCAATCAAGATTTTGCTGAAGATATCAGCAAGGTATTTATTGACATGCCGACCCCTGATAAATATAACAACCATGATCTGAGTGTCAAAGTGGTCAGTGTGCCAGAAAAGAAACTGGACGAAAATTCAGACATAACCAGTTTTCTGAAACGACATGTGATTGGTAGCCGTTTGGTTGCCAGATGGTTCAACCGTGATATCATTACTGGTAAGTGCAACATGGAACTGGTAAAAGAACGGGGGCTGTATAATGCCAATGAATTCGACAAAGAACTTGCTCGCCATTCGCAACGTGGTAATGCGTTACTGGAAGATGCAGGAGAAGACCTGATAGGCAACACCTTCGTTCTGGTCAACGATATCCGATATATCGACCGTTCGAAAGGCTCTTCCATTGTGGGCAGTATTCTTCGCATAGGCGGTTCGATCATGGATATTGCCAATGGCGGAAATACAAATTATTCAGAGAACATGGAGAGTCTGGCACAGATTGCAGAAAGCTATAAAGGCTTTAAGGTGAAGATTCATACATTTCTGTATCGCTTGGTATGGGAAAAGGAGACTGCCAACAAATTCTACCGCCAATACTACGCGGTTGGCAATGATGAAGAAAAACGCTTGGCATTTGACAAAAACCGAGAACTCTTTACCCTCGAATATGTAGGCGAACAGGAGAGTAGCGGTAGCAATGTCTCATTCATGGGTATCAACGAAGACGAACCATTGCTCATGGTGCGCAAGGCTTGTCAACGTGCTTTGGACGAAAACGTGGCAAACCTACAGAAAAACTTTGATGTGTTTAAAGTGAAGATTCCTCTTACATCAACTGACCCCATCACAGCTCCCATCGGCATGAAAGAGGGACTTAGCATAGACTCAAAATTCGAAGTGCTGGAGATTACTACTGATGAAGACGGCCGTACTACCTACAAAAGAGTCGGTACCATAAAACCCGTAAAAAACAAAATATGGGACAACCGCTTTATGGCAAAAGAAGAAAAGGCAACAGGTGCTGAACTTGGTCATACAACGTTTGAAAAGTCCAGCGGAGGCAAATTCTATCCTGGCATGTTAATACGCGAAATCAAATAACATAAACTATAACAATTATGAAACAGTTCAAAACTATCACGCTAACACTGATTTTCCTCTTCACAGCATCCGCTGTTTCTTGCTATGCAGAAAGCAGTGAATTGAGGAAACTTATAAACAAGGTCAATAAATGCAAGCAGGAGAATGCCACACAGAAAGACATGGCTTCAGCGATAGAGTTGGCACATAAAGTAATAGAAAAAAATCCCAAAGAGACTGGTGCCGCCTACTATTATCTCGGTGAGATATATGCTCGCACAAATAGTGAAAAAGTCAGAGACTATGAAAAAGCCATGGATTGTTTGCAGAAGTCTCTTCATGCACTTGGACCCAAAAACAAATTAAGAAGCTTTGCACACTATAATATTGGTTTGTTATATTACCAAGGCAAAGGCATGGAACAGAATTACGATTCAGCTTTTGTGCATTTTGAAAAAGCACAGGAACTTAATAAATCACTTATTGCCGGATATGCTGAGATGATAGAATTCGGTTTAGGCACCAACAAAGACCCTGGTTATGCCTTAACCTGCTATGAAGAAGGCATCTCTGCAGGTGAAGATCTTTATGGAAAAGCTTATGGTTTGAGATATGTTATCCAACACATGATAAACAATGATCTCAATGAAGAAGCATATAAAAATTATCAGATGTACATTATAACATGTTCTGCTAAAAACGACGAAAAAGGTTCTTTGAAATATCTGAAAGCATCTTCTGATGCCGGCTTTGTTCCTGCTATGTGCGACTACGCTGATTATCTGCGTCAAGGAGAATTGGTAGAAAAAAATCTGGAAGAGGCTGTCAGACTGTGTAAAGTGGCTTCAGATGCTGGCTACTTACCTGCAATGCACAATTATGTCTATACATATAAACTTTTCGATAATTCTATTACATTAGAAGAAGAGTTCAAACTATACAAGAAATGTGCAGATTTAGGGTTCCCATTATCACAAACTACAGTAGGCGCTTATTATTACAATGGATGGGGCGTGAAAGCAAACATAGAAGAGGCTTACAAATGGAACTTTATTGCTGCAAAACAAGGTGAAAAACAAGCTAAAATAAATCTGCAAAACATCGGAGTTAATCTATCCAAGGAGCAACGAGACACCTTGGAAGTTGAAGCCTTGAAATTGCCGACAAGCAATAAAGAGTCATCCAAACTACTGGCAGAATTATCAAGTATTCCTACATTCGGAAACGATAAGAGCAATGCCGGTGCACAGAAAAGCCAAACCTCTGCCGGTGGTGCGCTCAACGCATCGTTCTATCAAAGTCAATACAACAAATACAGCCGTAAGGCGGAACGGGAGTTGAAATCACCAGAACCGCGTGCCGACTATCTCGCTTCGTTGCAGAAAAACATGTCATCGTTGGCTGAACAAGCCCTTGCAAAGGGGTTCACCATTAATCGCAATACAGAACTTGAACAAGCGACTATAGATAAAAAATAGTTTTCTACCAATAAACAATTTATAAACATTTAAATTTTTACTATTATGAAGAAATTATTAGTTGTAGCAATTCTCGCACTATCTGCAGTAAGTGCTTTCGCACAGGTTGAAGAAGGTAAATCTTACCTGAAAGTATATGGTGGTTATACCAATACGACAAGTAATGCCAGTGATGCCAGTGCAAAATCAGGATTTGTGGGTGGTGCACTTCTTGAATATGCCCTGGGTGATAATGTATCACTCGGCTTTGGAGCTAACTATGCGAAGAAACAGATCAATTTCTGTGGCTCTGGCTACGATCTTGATGTAGCACTGAATTACATCACTGTTCCTATTATTGCGCGCTATTATATTGCTGGCGGCCTGTCTGTATACACCGGAGGAGAACTTAGCTATCTGGTATCTGATGATACAAAAGGTACTGGACAATTGATGAAACATAATAAGTTTAATGTCGGCATTCCTGTTGGTGTCGGCTTTGAGTTCAGTCACTTTGTTCTTGAGGCACAATATAGCGCCAGCGTGACTGGTTTCCGCAAAGACATGGACAGTAGTGATACCACCAATCCTAAAATTCATGGTTTCCAAGTGACTCTTGGCTACAAGTTCTCTCTATAGCCCAAAAGACCAAGCAATATCTAATAGATAAAAAGTTGCGCAAGACACGAAGCAAGAGTAGAAAACAATGAAAACATAACTTTGCCCCTGCTGGCAATCCTTTTTATAGGATTTCTCTTGCGACAACAGCTATATTAAATGCAGTCGGAATGGCTGCATTTTTTATTTATACCAAAAGCTATACCATTACCTTTCTATAGATGTCGTCAGTTTTGTGTATCGGTTGCGTAGTTAACAAAGTTTGTATCGCAGATGTGATAGTATATTTGCCATCTTTTCCGTTACGTTAAAATGGTTTGTTCGGAATATCCATACCTTTGCACTTGGATATCAATCAACACTATTATAATATGGATAAGAAAGAAATGAGATTTTGCCAAAGCTGCGGTATGCCGCTGACAGACGATATTCTTGGTACCAATGCCGATGGCAGCAAGAGTGAAGAGTATTGCATCTACTGCTATAAAGACGGGGCATTTACCGGCAACTACACTATGGAAGAGATGGCAGATTATTGTTCAATGTTTGTAGATGAATACAACAAGAACATGGGAAAACAACTCACAAAGTGTGAATACAAGCAACAACTACTGCAGTGGTTTCCGAAACTCAAGCGATGGAGCATGCCACAGGATGCCATTCCACATGCCGACCATCCCATGAAACAGGTATATATCGACCACATCAATGCACTCGGCATTGACGAACTTCACGTGAACAATCT
>CAZPNC010000096.1:0-5532 GCA_964587945.1 uncultured Prevotella sp.
CGCATGAGTTGTTCTATTATTAGTTTCTACATCAAACCACAACTAACGGAGATCTTGTTACGTATGATCGTAGTTGTTCTATTATTAGTTTCTACATCAAACCACAACCCTCATGCTCCACGTTGATGCCATGGTTCCGTTGTTCTATTATTAGTTTCTACATCAAACCACAACCACGGTTTGGCAATGCTTTGAATCGAATTTGTTGTTCTATTATTAGTTTCTACATCAAACCACAACACCGTCCAGAAGTTCCTGCAACAACTCTTCGTTGTTCTATTATTAGTTTCTACATCAAACCACAACACAACGCTATTTCTGTGTATAAAGACGTTTGTTGTTCTATTATTAGTTTCTACATCAAACCACAACGTATATCATGCAACAGTCTGTATTACAGTTCTATCCGTTGCCTATTTATCAATACGAAGTGGTGTTCTTTTGTAGATTCCGCTGCAAATATACTAAAAAAATTCCAATTGCAAAGGGATTGGCCGTCTTTTTTCTTCTATAGTCCCCCAGATGTTTATGATATTGGAATATTGTTTATCCGTTATAGTAATGATACTGATACGTCCTTTTGGTGGTGCGAAGTTGCGTACACGCTTTATGTGGACTTGTGCAGTTTCCAAAGATGCGCAGTATCTCATATATACACTGAACTGGTGCATTACAAAACCGTCCTTCTCTAAGTTTTTCTTAAACAAGGCTGCCTGCTTCTGGTCTTTCTTCAGTTTGACAGGTAAGTCGAACATTACGAATATCCACATGATATGGTATGCGTTTAGTCTTTCAATACTCATTGCATTGACGGCAGACTGAGTTTGCTTTCCTCTTTCGCATAGCATTTTGCCAGACTGGCTGTGGTCATGGAAAGTCCTATGCTCAATGGACGACAGGTTTTCTCAAAAAACGTATCGGCATATAATACCATAATCAGGTCTGCCTTTGTTTCTTTAGTCAACTCTGTATTTCCCTGCATTGCCATGTCATACACTGTTTCATCTACAAACGGACGGTATGGTTCCATCATGTCGTCAGCCAAAGGGAAGGCGTTGCTTCTGTTATGATGGAATATGCCTATGGCAGGAAACAGTCCTGATGCTATTAGTGAACGGCTGACGGCTGCACGAAGAATGGTATATCCATAATTTAGCAGCGCATTGATGCCCGGGGCGGTTCTGTCGCGCACGAAGTCTGTACCGAAGAGACATTGAAAATAGATTCTTGCGGCAACACCTTCCCTGTTGTCCGCATCGCCGCTTTTTACATTACTGTAAAGTGGTTTCAAGACATTGCCGTCTTGCCCTGTTTTATCGAGCAGCAGAGCCTGGTTGCGTATCTTTGCTTCTATTATCTGTTTCCATAGTTGTTTCTTGAGAACTTCTCCGCAGGCCATCTGGTTTCTCAGTGTCTCCCCTTGCGTGTTGTTTCCCTCAAGGTTCATAAGCATTGAGGTAGGCATACCTTTGGCGTTGCAGAACACAACCTGTGAATTGTTTTCTGATAGGGCGTTCAGCAGTGGCATTGTGATGCTCACCTGCTGATGCTCTATCAATACCACTCCAATGTCTTCTATTGGCACTGTAGTGGTTTCATCTGGATTGTCTTTGTATGCCAGTACCAGTTGACGGTTTTTGAGTGACAGATAAACGGGGCTGGAGAATATCAGCGTGCGCTTTATCATAGGCTGTTGATTGGTTTTATCTCTCCAAGTGGTGTTATGATGAAGTCCTTGTCTTCTACAAGGGCATTGAATTGGGTGTGATACAGGAATACCCGTCCGCGATACCCGTCATTTTGTTTATATGCTCCTTTCGTAAGTTGCACATCTTTTGTCATACGGGCTTCCTGATGATGTTTCATTTCAATAGTTCCATACATATACTTACCCGGCAAATAACTCAATCCCGTAATGAAATACAGCCTCTTGCTGACATCCGCATTGTCATGGAAATCAATTTCCTGCGGCGTGTTTTCATACAGAATCACGTGTTGCCCTATCTTTAGTTCGTACTTCAGCGTATAGCCGTTGGCACTCTTCTCCGGGATGAGGGTGGGATAATCCTGCCTGTCCGTGCTTTGCTTGAAGAATTTTGCGGCTTCGATGGTCTTTACAAGTTCATAGTCGCGCTTAACTTTGTCTTTCATCACTCCTTCGTATATGGCGAGCAGGTAGTTGCCCTCGTTCTGTACGTGGAACTGTCTTTTGTACTCCTTGTGTGATACATCACGCTGCTGGCGTATGTGCAGCGGGTTCCTTACACTTTTTGCATAGCATCTTACCTTCTTTATCTTAATTCCCTTATCCTTGTTCATGTATATGTCTCCGGCAATGGCCTCCTTGAATCCTTTTTCAGCAATGGCCTCTTTGACAATGGCCTTTACCGCTTCATCGACAATGTTGTCAATGTCTGTTTCTTTTTCCAATGCAGAGAGTTGTTTGCGGACAACGTAGCGTATCTCTCCGTCGCGCTTTATTGCTCCGTAATATGTGTCGTTGTGCAATGAACCACGTACAGAGTCACCGTTGGTAAGAAACTTTCCCTGTGGTGTGAGAACCATTTTTCTTCGTTTCTTGGCAAGGTTGTCTGGTGTGTCATGCACCACAAGCAGTTCGTTGGCAAGGGCGTTGATGTCTTCCGTAAAGGTAGGCCACGGTTTGGGGAATGAAGGTTTTGCGGCTTTAGTCCGCTCGTATTCTTCAAGTTGCTGGTAGTATCTTGCAGTGGCGTTGTATGCTCCCGGCTCAATGCAGGCTATGGTTATGGCATCGATGCAGTGGTGGATGTGGTTGTCGCGTGACTTCTTCTCATATTCACTCTGTATCCCCCACATCTTGCGGTATTCGGCTGTGGTGGCACCTTTTACCACCCTTACGTTTGTTTTTGTCCTGTCATCCTTTTTATGAAACAGTGATTTCATGTAAAGTCCGGCGTACCTGCCCACCAATCCTATGCCTGCTCCTTGTCGTAGACTGAAGCCTTGCGGTATCTCCGTCATGGTGAAACGCTTGTATTTGCCCTGCAAATATTCAAGTTCAAGGCGTAGGAGATGCCGCTTTTGTATTTTCGCGTCCTTTTGCTCTTTTGCCATGCCAGAATGCGTGCGCACTTTGTCGGCTTCCTTGCGCAGTGTATCTATCTTTTCCTTCCAGCCGTTGAGACGTACCATTATCTCGTCGTGATTTGAGAGTTGCATGGGAATCATTGCTTTCTTCACGTCACGGTTGAAGCGGTTTGAACATAGCGTGAGGTTCTCCAGCGTGCTGTCGCCACCTACGCTGCGCGGTATGGTGTGTTCTATGTCATAGCGTGGGTTGCTGCCTATGAAGTCACATATACAGATTTGCTCGCCGGTGTAGAGGCAGATGTGTTCTTGTTCTTCCCATAGTTGGTATTTCAGTATGTCGTCTTTGGTAGGTTCTGTTTTTTTCCCGCATTCCTCAAGATATAGTTTCTTTATTTCTTCTGCATACTTTTTCCGTGCGTTTTCTCTTGTCTTGTTCCATTGTGCGATGGCTTTGCGCTTGTTGGCGTCATTGAGTTCGCGTGCATACTCTATGTGTACCTCGGTGTTTGTGTCTATGATGCCCTCACGGAGCAGTGTGTTCACGACTTTTCGTAACTGGTGCAGTGAACGCATTGCCATAGGGTTACGTACGGCATTGGTTTGCGGAGAGCCTAACTGGTATATTCCTTGTCCGTTTTTCTTTGCATCCTTGTATGTCTCTATCATTGACGGGTGGTATAGTTTGTCTGCTACACCCGGCTTCAGGCAGAAATTGTTACGCAGGTAGTCTTTGATGCAAAATTCAAGTGTTCCCTGCATGGACTGGTCTTTTGGATTGAAGTTGCTGATGAGGTCCAGCAGTTCGTCAGTGATTGTTGCTGAGTGTTGTTGCCATATTTCCTTGCCTACTATGTCTGGTATGTTTGCCATTAGTACCGCATGTGAATAAATCAGTCCATACTCCAGCCATGGCAGAATCTTGCGTATTGCCGAGAGACTCAACGCTGCGAAATTGTGTGACAGGTGTATCTTTGAGAATTTATCCGCATGTTCTTCGTCAAGTTGCAGTTTCTCCATAGCCCACAGTCTTAGGTTCTCCTTGTCGGCAAAACTGTATAACACGTTCCACACGTCATTAACCATTTGGCTTGGTGTCTTGTCTGTTGACATGGTGTAGAGCTCTGCGATGCCGTTGGCATAATCCTCGCCGAAGATAGCCTTTAGGTTAGCTGTTGTAGGGCATCCTGTCGCACTTTGTGTCATGCGGTAATTGAACTTGTATGGCTTGTCGCCAACATCCTTGATGTGTTGGTAATTGCCTCGTCCGGCAATGGCTTTCGCTATGTCCTCGAAGTCAAACTGTGCCTTGCTTTTGCGGAAGAAGCATGGTGCAGCCTTTTTGCGCTCTTCCTCATTTAACGGTCTTAACTCCGTGTCGTAAGGCCCTTGCACCTTAATGTTGTTGATGAAGGTGAGCATTCTGAACCGTTCGTAATCCGGATGTGAATCCGCGCACCTTGGCTTGCGTGGTTCAAAGGTACATCTTCCCACGCCTTGCCGTTGGCTTTTCAATGGCCGTTGGAAGTATAGTGCCTTTTCAAGTTCAGCTATCTGTTCTTCGGAAAGGTGCTGCCTGGTGCATATTGCATTGAACTCCTTGCGGTAATGTAATTCCCGGTCGGTGTATCTGTTGCGTATTTGCACCGTGTTGCCCTTTTCCTTGTATAAATGATAGAAATAGTCTCCTATGTATTCGCAATGTGCTGCCTCCATATCGTTTGACAGATTTGATATGGAGGTCTTTACCTTTCCTTTTTCATCTTCATCCTCACTCTGGTCAAGTCTGTTGCTAAGGAATCCTCTTCGCTGCGCAAGATGGTACAGTGCCCTGCCGAGGATAAAACGCTCAGCCTCGTTGTCAAGGTCGAGTTCGTCATGAATGCAGATGTGGCGGTAGGCATAGGGGTTCCTGTCGAGACTGTCGTCTGTACGCTGCCATGTCAGAAGTGCTTCACTCATGGGGTATTGTTTGTTTACGTGCCATGCGTGTAATGCTTCGTCTGGGACTTGTGGACACCAGCCATACTTCATCAGTACCTTTAGTGTTTCTATCTTTCTGAGACGGCGACGGAAGAAATGTTTTCTTGAAGCGCGATGGATAGTGCGGTCAGAGGCTTTGGATGATTCATTCCCTTTTTCTATCTTCACTCCTTCTTGAAATATGAGGCTGCCTTTCTTTAATAATGTGTAAACACCATTATCATTCTTTTCCACTACAGCCCATCCAAGACTGTTAGTGCCTGTATCTATACCCAGTATTCGGTTTGTCATAGGTTTCTGTAATTGGTTTTCAGCGGTAAAATTACAAAAAATGATAGAAACTACAAAATATTTATGTCAAAACCTTGTGGATATAAACGAAAATCATTAACTTTGCACCCATAAGATATTCTACATCTTATCACAATAAGGCTATATGCCGAAGGGTTTTATCCCTATACGCCCTCTTCGGAGGGCGTT
>CAZPNC010000097.1:0-5342 GCA_964587945.1 uncultured Prevotella sp.
GCATTTACAAATAAGGCTCACGCCCTATCCTGTGTTCTGTCGCCCGTACCGGGCTTTGCTTACAACACCACGCCGTCGGCGAGCAGATAACCGTATTCCGGATTCTTTTTCATCACCGCAATGGCATAGGAACACACCGGCCGTATCTTGAGGCCGTTAGCCTTGGCATAGTCAATGGCGGCCGTCATAAGCAGATTCCCTATTCCCCTGCCATTGAGGTAAGCATAGGTGTGGTTGATGGTCATCACACCATCCTGTAACTCAAATTCAATCTTACCCACTTCTTGGGCATCCTCGTAGGCCTGTATGTTGCCACCGTCAGGATTTGTTCTTGTTTCTATCATATTGTCCGGTTTTATTATTCGCCTGTAAAATTAATGAATATATTTCATTCAAGAGAAACATTTGCCGTCTTTTTGATAGTAAATATACAAAAACACCTTCTACGGAAAAAATAGCACCCGGCGCCACAAGGGCGGCAGCGATGCTTGTACCGCTCTGTGTGGCGCCGGGCTACTACGTCATTAATCCAGTAGGGCTTACTACTCCCACTGCAGCTTCGGGGCAGCTGGGTGAGATAATGCCGTTGCAACTCCTTGCTTCTGCTTTATCTCGGTGTCTGTGAAAAATTAAAATTTGTGCCGCAGTCTTGCTCCCCTGCGGCTTGGGAATTTTTTGCTTTCTTATAGTCTACGGTCTGCTACTCCCACCACAGCGTTGGCGCGGTGGAGCCGTTGTCTTTCCAGATTTGGCTGAGGGTCTTGCCGTCTAAGAGTGCTTTCAGTGTGGCGAGCAGGGTATTTATATATTTCATTTTTATCTTCATTTTGATGTGGGTTTATAAATCGGTTTCATCACTCCATCCAGGCATGGCGGTAACGCCTGCAAGGTTGACTGTGAGTTTGTCATCGAGCAGCAGCTGGAAGGTGTAATAGTAGCCGCTCTTCAATTCTCCGTTAGGGAAATTGCTACTGGCTACTTTGTTCGATATGTAGGTGGTCTCGTTAGTGTCGTCTGCATCAGTAGCGGTCACCACGAAGGTGTAGTCCTGCTCAGTGGTTGTCGGGAAACAGAGGGCGTAAGCCATCAGGCGGTCGGCATTGTTAGCTGCTCCGGTAGCTGCCAGTTCGTTCCATGCAGAGGTACCCGAGCTGCTGCACGTCACTTCGATACTGCTATAAACAGCATTATCTACAGAAGTTACCGGTATATCAAACTTGCTTTCACTTTCATTATAATTGAAACTTACCTTCATCTTTTGGTGAAAACTATTCGATGCCTCAATCGTCACCTTCTTGATGATACGCCCGGCATCGCCCTTGTTGATGACAAGGCTTCGCAGCACGGCGGGGATATGATTCAGCTGCATAGTGCTGCCTGTGGCGGCAGGGTTAATCACATAGCCGTACATATACATATAGTCAGCAAGATGTTTGGCATCTTTTCCTGTCTGGGCAAAGGTGTCGCTCATCTCAATTTCTGTAGCTCCGTCTGTAAAGGAAACGTTTTTATAGGGAAAGAGGGCGGTCAGGGCTTTAATATCATTGTCAGCGGTAAATGTAACCGTCTTGCTGTTGCCGCTTCCTACTGTTAATGTTCCTTGTTGTGTAACCATCCATCCAGAACCATTATATGGAAACAACGTTATATCGTTAGTTTTATCCCATTGCAGAGCCAACTTCTTATCCTTAGTGTAGGAGTCTTCATACTCCCACTCTGCGCTGCGTGTTGTAGGTGCGCTTGCCTCGTTCACTGTCACCCCGAAGGTGATGGTCTTTGCCGTAGGTGTCTCCACGGCGTTCTCGTCGCTGCTGCATGCTGATAGCAGGCAGCCAGCCATCATGGGCAATACCCATTTCATATTACTTCTTTTCATTGTTCTCCCTCCCAAACAAATTCTGTTCCAAGACTATTATCCCTTCCAAAATATCCTCCGTCACTTCCGCTGTCATTACTTTGCACTATGCTACTTTGCATTATAGTTCCCATCTTTACCTTATAGACTTCGATGGTTGGCTTTACGTAAGCTCTTGGTGTGTCTGGCGCAGTGTTGTCCACCGTACCGTGATGCATGATTTTGTTCATTGTCTTTTTATTTGTTGATGATATTATTTTTACGATATGCCCCAAAATGTGGGCACCGGCTTTTCCATATTATTATTTCCAGAGTACAAAGATAATAAAAATCAGCCAAAGAGCCAATTTGTCTGTCTATGGAATAGTTTCATGTTACAAAAAAGGTGTTTCATTGGTATGAATGAAACACCTTTTGGGGACAATAAGTGCATGAAACCGCTACTTTCTGCCTTTTAGCATATCACGATGGTTCTTGCTCCGGTTAGGGGCGTAGATGGTGCCGTGGCTGTAAAAACTCCTCCGTCAATTAATTCTTGCCGGCACTTTTTGTTGTCATTGCAAACTACGAAAAGGCATAGCTTTGCACTTTATTCCGGTATAACAGGTATGGCGGTATCCTTCCATTGCTTTGGTGTCATTCCGGTCTTTACCTTGAAGATCTTGTATAGATGTGCATGTGATGAGAATCCGCATTCAGCGGATATGGCATCGTTGCTGTATTGTGGAAAATCTATCATCATCTGCTGCATCCTATAGAAACGCATGTCGCTCAACCATATCCGGAAACTGCTATTCATGTATATGCTGAAGTACTCTGACAGTTCTTCCTTTGACACCGTTGTCTGTTTCGCGAGCGACATCATGGTTGCGCTTTTGTCCTTGTATCCTCCTGCCAAGCACCATCTGTCAAGCGCTTTCTGTATGAAGCGTACGCGCTCTTCCGGTATTTTCCTTAACAGTGGGGGGGGTGTTTCTCTCCCGGTGTTTGCTTCTGACGGATTGTAGTAATATCCAAGGGCAACGAACGTCTGTATGAAGAAGACGAGAGAGAGCAACATGAAAGGGCCGAATATATATAATAATGTGGTTGACAGGATTGTTATCGGGAGTATGGCGCCTGCCACGTAAAGCAGTGTGATGGCAGCCTGTGAGTATCTGATGTATGGCATGTTGTCTGCACCGGATGTTTTCTCTGTTTGCCTGCGGTGTCTGTTTGTCGCCTTCCTCATTTTGCGTATGAAGCAAGCCATGCTCACAACAAACAGTGCGAGCATGACGTAGAGCATGTAACCTATGTGCAGGCTTCCGCTGATGCCATATCCGACGATGAATGCAATGATGATGAGGGCATAGGTTATGACGCTTTGCAGTATGTAGCGGCGCAATCCCGACGTAGAAATCTCGATGTTGAGTATTGCCAATGATATGATGAAGGCCATGGGGTGTAGGCGAGTATGTTGACCACCGCTCCCACATCATCGCCGGATGCCCGCAGCCCACACGTCATCTGTATGAGATAATGTACAGAATAGCCGAGCATGGCAAGGCATAGCATCCACCGTGACTGCTCGTAGCGCCGGTTTATCCATCGCATCTGCATGTGCGGTATTGCGAGTATCACTGCCAGCATCGCGGTAACGACGCAGCAGACGAGTTGTAGTATATGTAGTACATGTATTATATTCACCTTGTTTCCTTTCCGTATTATTGTTTACCGGTCTGCATGATGGTGCCGGCTGTAGGTACCATTCATCCATGATGCCCCTTTGTAATATGCCAAACGCCGTAGGTGCAGCATATTACATATATTGCCCGTAGATGTTTCTACAATGTATATGAAATCATGTTGCACCTACGGCGCTCATCTATATGGCGGCGGCAAAGTCGGCTTTAGGTTTTTCTCCCTAATGCCTTGCGGTAGTATTGTCCGTCGTTATTTCTTGTAAAGCACCGGGTTTGTGCTTGGGTCGTTGTACATTTTCATCTGTCTGTAGACCTTCATGTACTTTCGTCCTGCTGCGATGTCGTCCAGCAGCTGGTCAATGGCCGTGGACAGGTCCTGCTGCTGCTCCAGCAATACGGCGAGTTTTCCGCGGCATAGGGCAATGTGTTCAGGAGAAGCGTCGTTGCGCTCTGTCTGTTCGTTCATGTGCCATAGTTTCAGTGCAAGTATAGACAGTCTGTCTACTGCCCATGCCGGTGACTCGGTGTTGATGTTGGCACCGTGAAGCGGTTGCACGTCGGCATACAGGTTTCGGAAATAAGTGTCAATGTCCTCCACCATGTCCGTGCGTTCCTGGTTGGACTTGTCAATGCGCCGCTTCAGCACGAGTGCCTCTTCAGGGTCAATCTGCGGGTCGCGTATGATGTCCTCGAAGTGCCATTGCACGGTGTCAATCCAGCATTTGTGGTATAGTGTGGCCTCTATGGTGCCTGGTGCGAATGGGTTACTGATAGGTGTCTCCACATTGTCGGTGCGGTGGTAGTCGGCGATTGCGCGGCGGAATATGTCGTTGGCTGTTTCTGTGAACATGTTGTTAGTATGTGTTAGAATTCTCCTTGCAAAGTTACGGAAAAAGACGGGAACTGCCAAATTTTTTAATGAATAACCCTAATATAGTGCCTTTGTTAAACGTTTTTCTTTAATTCTATACATATTTAACAGACTATTTCCATGCTTGACGCATGTTCTTTTCTTCATCCCCATGCGTCTGTATGGGTGTCGTTTCATATACATCGTCATGGCTTATCGCCTACGATATGGAATTATGTCGCACCTACGGCGCTTATTTACAAATAACACCAACGGTTAAGACAGGGCTCACGCCCTGCCCTATGCTATGTCGCACCTACGGCGCTTTGCCGTTAAGTCATTGGTTGACCCATGTTTTTTGCGTGGTGGTTGCGTTACGTTGTCATTGGTTGTGTTGTCTGAATCTCCATGAAAAGGAAATGATTTAATCATTTGAATAAAATAATTCTGTTTTTTGCGAAGATACAAAAAAAGCATTATCTTTGCATCATCAAAATATGCGATATGATTGTTACATTTGAAGAAGAATGCAAATAAAGCGTTATGATTACGATTAAAGGGATTGACCCAAAGATGATTGCAAACAACCTTACACCATCACACCCTGTGCATCCGGGGGAAATGATAAAGGATGAAATCGAATACTGCGGTATCTCACAAAAGAAACTTGCGGCACAAACGGGCATTTCATACACCGTGCTTAATGAGGTGTTGAACGGCAAACGTTCCGTTTCAACCCAATACGCGTTATTGTTTGAAGCTGCGTTGGGCATTGAAGCCGGTATTTGGATAAAGGCACAAGCCGATTATGACATGGCAATAGCAAAATCCAACAAAACATTTGCACAACGTCTTAAAAGAGTACGCAAGATTGCAGCGGTATTGTAAATAGTAGTTTCTTGCTTAGGCAAGCGTCACCGTGTGCCTTAGCACAACTTTGGGAAACATCAAT
>CAZPNC010000098.1:0-5317 GCA_964587945.1 uncultured Prevotella sp.
AGACTTGCGTGCCCTTATAGGCAATGTAAATCAGGAGGCCATACTGTTCAATGACTCTTTCTTCAACAACATCACCTTCGGTGTGGACAATGCCACGAAGGAGCAGGTGATAGAGGCGGCGAAGATAGCCAACGCCCATGAGTTCATCATGGAGTCGGAAAACGGCTATGACACTATGATAGGTGACCGCGGCGGCCGCCTGTCCGGCGGACAGCGCCAGCGTGTGAGCATAGCCCGTGCCATATTGAAGAACCCTCCTATCCTTATCCTTGACGAGGCGACATCCTCCCTCGACACGGAGTCTGAGCGTCTGGTGCAGGAAGCGCTCGAACGCCTTATGAAGAGCCGCACGACAGTAGCCATAGCGCACCGTCTGTCAACCATAAAGAACGCAGATGAGATTTTCGTTCTGTATGAGGGCGAGATAGTGGAACGCGGGCAACACGACGAACTAATAGAGAAAGACGGGTACTACAAGAGGCTGTATGACATGCAGCAGTTGTAGAAACCCATAGTATCACGCAAAGGCTTGTTGGTTATTCCTATATTCCTGTTGTGTTCTTCAAAAATATTGTATACAAGATGAGAAAAATTAAATACAGTGTATTGACGTTTGTCTTTGGAGAATATGAGAATGTTCGTGAAATCAAGGAGAAAGACCCTGATGCCGAATACATATTGGTGACAGATGACAAAGGTTTGCTATCTGACACTTGGAGCATTGTCTATGCAGACGACCTCAATGGTATGTCTATAATAGATAAATGCTACTATGTCAGATATCATCCATTTGAATACTGCGCTTCTGATATATGTTTCAGAATAGACGGTTCAATACAGATAAAAGAATCCTTGGCTGACATCTTCAATGCATTTGAGAAGATGAATGCAGACATTATGGTTATGCTTAATCCTGTTCACAACTATCTGCATGAGGATTACATACAATGGGTGGAAACACGCAACTATCCTCAAGAGAATGCAGACAAGGCGATGGCTTTGCTCAATAATTTAGGCTATGACCAGGCATACAAGGGATATTACCAATTAGGTGTGTTAATGGAGAGGCGGAACAAGTTGACAACCGCACTTGATGCCATCACCTACTCATTACTCAAACATTTGGGGACGGAAACGCAAATAGACCGCTTTGACCAGCCTGTATGGTCGTTTGTGTTGAACAAATTCTTTGCAGGTACATTAAAGGTCATGCCTGTTACGGAATATCTTATCACCGCCTCGAAATACCTGCAATGGTGTGTCCATAATTCGGACGAAGCAATACCTTTCAAGAAAGTACAAAAACTTCCATATCTTTTCAACGAACTTGTAGAGTGCTGCCAGTTCGACACTATTACGCCAGACACACCGGAGATGAATGTCGTATTGGTAAATAGAATTGCCGAACTCCGTCAAGAATCGGATACTTATAAATTGCAGTTGAAGCAAAAAGAACAGGAACTGGACAGATGTAGGGATTCACTGAACGCCCAAATAGAAAAGGTGAACAGTGAACTGGTGGCAAAGAATGCTCGGTTAACCGTGATGCAAGACGGTCTTGAGCGTTTGCAGAAAGAAACGGAAGAGTCGCGGCATACCATTGAAATGATACGCACGTCAAAGAATTACAGGCTCGGTGATGCATTGCGCCATCCTACAAAATGGATTAGGAGGAAACTAAAATGAGTAGTGCTTCCTGTCACGTAAAGTTATAAACATCATAATAAAAATGGAGCAGCCTTTAATTTCTATAATAATTCCATGTTTTAACGTAGCCCCGTATATCCAAAGATGTTTGGACTCTGTTGCGAGCCAGACCTACAGGAATATTGAGGTGCTGCTTATTGATGATTGTGGTACAGACAACACGATAGACATAATCAAAGCTTTTATAGATGAATATAAAGGAGATCTGGCTTTTCGTGTCTTCAAACAGGAATGCAACAAAGGGGTATCGTGTGCAAGGAACAGAGGTATAGAGGAGTCGAAAGGTGAATATATATATTTCCTCGACAGTGATGACAGTATAACCGGAAACTGTATAGAAACGATGGTAAAGCCTGTCATGATGGACAGCAGTGTCGAAATGGTAGTGGGTAATTATAAAATAATAGGCCCTCTGTATTTCGGACTTTTTATGATGCAAGAACGCACATATTCCGCCAACGAGATTATTGAAGGGCAATTTACCTATGCTATATATGGTATGCCATGGAACAAACTGATACGCAGGGATTTCATTATACGCAATAATCTTTTCTTTGTTGCCGGGATCATACATGAAGACGTACTATGGAGTTATTATTGCGCATTATGCCTTAATACCTTGCATATAGTGCTCACTCGTACATACAATTATTATGTACATCCAGGGTCAATCACTACATCAGACAGCAAGAGCCTGCACCAAGACCAGATGTTGAAGGGCCTGATGCTTCTTGTTGATTATATTTTCTCTGGTAACGCCCCGGACAAGAAAGATGTAAGGAGTAACACTACTGTATACAAGCACATGTCTATGCAGATTTGTGACCTGCTAATGGATCCGGTATTGGAAGGGCAAGAAGATATTGCTAAAGAAAGGTACCATGAACTTCGCAAACACAAACAGTGGAATATCATCGATATAATGATGATGAATGGGCTGAAGGTCAAAGAACGGACAAGGTATTTACATTGGTTAATGCCAGAAAAAGCCGGGTATGCTTATTACAAGAAACGGCATCTGAAACATCATCATTTGCAACCAGAAACTTATCACATGAAACTAACTGTAATAACTGTTAATTACAACAATTTTAGCGGACTTCAACGTACTATCCCATCTGTAGTCTCGCAGACATATACAGGATATGAGTTTATTGTTGTCGACGGTGGCTCGACTGACGGGAGTAAAGAATATATAGCGTCACAGGAAAGAATAGACTCTTGGGTCAGCGAACCGGATAAAGGCGTATATAATGCTATGAACAAAGCTGTGCAGATGGCTCATGGGGAATACTGCATTTTCATGAATTCCGGTGATACGTTTTTCTCGGCACAAGCCTTAGAACAATGTGTTGATAGGCTTGGCACTTATGACTACATAGGTGGGAAATCTGTGTATATGGAAGCGGATAATGCATATCCGTTTATTCCTCCAAAAGACATGAACTTGGATTTTTTGCTTGTCAATGCACTGTGCCACCAATCACTTTTCTCAAAAGTTGAGGTGCTAAGAAAATATCCTTTTAATGAGAACCATCATATAGTGTCTGATTGGGAACAATATTTCAAAGCATGGTTTATCCATGGCTGCACTTTCTCTCCGCTTGATATTTTTGTCTCCATATTCTATCTTGACGGTATATCAGGGACCAATAAGGTTTTGGATGCAACGGAACGTGATGAAACAATATGCCATATTATTGCAGAAAGCGGTGAAAAGGGAAAGACGTTAGAAAAGAAATATGAAAGGTTTCTAACAGGTATAAAAGAATCGTGTGCCCCACAAACTGCCGAAAGTGTAGCAAAAGACTGCCGCATAACTCCCAAAAGAGCCAAAAGACAGGAGTATCGGGAACGTCTGAGACGGAAGATAGAGAAGGTTATGTCTAAAAGATCGCCATTGATGCGTGATTTGGGCGTAGCGAAATATGGGTTGAAATTCTTCTTTAAAGACCTCTTTCTATGAAAATCTTATATGACAGTCAATGTTTTGACATGCAAAGGCATGGTGGCGTATCACGATGTTTCGTAGAGTTGTATAAACATCTTCCTAAGGATATACAGGCTGAATTCAGTGTGGTAGAGACGGACAACGTATACCTTAACGACATTGGTGTGCCTGTTGCCAACACTTGTTATGACAATTTTCCTCTCGGCAAGGATAATGAAATAAAGAGGTTTCTCTATAAACTGTTATATAACTTCAAATATGGGCAATATGGGAAATGGGATTGCAACCCGCAACTAAACTTCTTGGAGTCCGTGAAGCAGTTAAGGAAAGGGGATTATGACATCTTCCATCCTACATTTTTCTCACCATATTTCCTTCCTTTTCTGAAAGACAAGCCCTTGGTGCTGACCGTTCACGACATGATTGTAGAGTTGTTCTCAAATTATTATCCACCGACAGACAGTCAGTTAATATGGAAAAACATTCTGATTCCGAAAGCTGATCATATCGTGGCTGTAAGCGAATGCACGAAACGTGACCTACAGAGATTCTTCAATGTCCCGGACTCTAAAATCTCTGTGATATATCATGGTACGGATAATACTCCATATACTCCTTCTGCAACATGTCTTGTAGAAGGGGAATATATCCTCTATGTAGGTGACAGATGGCTATACAAGAACTTTGGGGGATTCGTGAAAGCCGTTGCCCCCGTGCTGAACACACACAAAGAAATATCTGTTGTATGTACCGGTAGCCCGTTTAATTATGATGAACAACAATTGTTACAAGCCAACGGTGTACAAGAACGCTTTGTACAGATGTTTGTAAAATCAAATCAGGACTTTCTTGATTTGTATCACAATGCGATAACATTCGTTTACCCTTCCGCGTATGAAGGGTTCGGAATACCAATACTTGAAGCCTACAAGGCTGACTGCCCCGTTATGCTTAACAAGGCCAGTTGCTTTCCGGAAATAGCGGGAGACGCTGCTGTATACTTCTCCTTCAAAGACGGTACATCTGACTTTGAGGAACAGTTTGAAAATCTGTATCACCTCAATGCGAATGAACGGGATTGTTTACTGCAGAAACAACGCCAACAACTGTCAAAATATACTTGGGAGAAGTCTGCTCAGCAACTGGCGGATGTATATAGAAAACTTTGCTGAGGATGAAACTAAGCATTGTTACAGTGAATTCATTCTTGACAATCAATTCCTTTTCGGATGTCATGCCTGGTGCGGATGCCGAAATGAAGAGTTCTGGTCTGAATTCATACCCACGAGAAAATCAAAATAATATACCCAAAGATGAAACTCAGTATTGTAACTATATCCTATAATAACATATTGGGATTAAAACGTACCACAGAGAACATTGTGTCTCAAACATGGAACGATTATGAGTGGATTGTAATAGACGGAGGTAGCACTGATGGCACAAAAGAATATCTGGCATCATTAGAAAAACAACCGGATTATTGGTGTAGTGAGAGTGACAAAGGCATCTATGATGCACAAAACAAGGGTATCCGTATTTCAAAAGGGGAATATGTATGTTGCATGAACGCTGGAGACACATTCTGTAACAACGACACTTTACAGAAAGTATTCGCAAACACGCCTAAGGCGGATGTTGTATATGGGGACTGGTATC
>CAZPNC010000099.1:0-5263 GCA_964587945.1 uncultured Prevotella sp.
TAAAAAAATAGACGAGCTCCGAAAAGAAATAAACAATATCAATATTCAAATGATAGAGTTTTCTCTGCTTGGGGAAACCATATTGGAATGGGATGCCAATGATTTGGAGAACTACCACTCCCAACGTATGGTGATGGACAGCATATTGTGCGGTTTTAAGAAGACCTACCCGTCTGAACGGATAGACAGTCTGCGCTTTCTACTGGAAGATAAAGAAGTGCAGATGCGGAAAATCGTGCAAGTTCTTGAAAAGCAAGATTCCATTAACAAGAAGATTGCCGGACAGGTTCCGGTCATTGCAAAAAAGAGTGCGCAGGAGCAGCCTGTCAAGCCAAAACGCAAGGGATTTCTTGGCATTTTCGGCAAAAAAGAAAAGCCGAAGCAGACAACAGCCACGACTATGCTCTATACGCTCCACCGCGATGCAATAGCACAACAGCGTACACAAAGCCGCCGCCTGTCGGAACACGCCGACAGCCTTGCCGCCCGCAACGGAGAATTGAATTACCGGTTACAAGAACTTATCTCCCATATGGACACAAAAGTATATCAAGACCTGCAAAATCGTGAGGCCGAGATAATGACCATGCGGGAGAACTCGTATATGCTTGTCGGGAGCATGACCGCCATTGCCTTGGTATTGCTGCTCATATCCTACATCATAATACACCGCAATAACAGAAGAATCAACCGTTATGAAAAGGAAACGGAAGAACTGATAGGGCGATTGCAACAGTCTGTCCGTGCAAATGAGGAACTGATAGCTTCCCGTAAGAAAGCCGTGCATACCATTACCCATGAGCTGCGCACACCATTGACAGCGATAAACGGCTACGCAGAGCTTATACATGAAAACGATGCAGAATGTGCCGGTCGTTATTCAGTGAATATGTTACAGGCATCCCGGCATATGACAACCATGCTGAACTCGTTGCTTGAATTTTTCAGGCTGGAAAACGGGAAGGAGCAACCAAAAGTATCTCCGTTTCGCCTGCAAAGCGTGTCCGAGATGCTTAATGCGGAATTCCTTCCACAAGCAGAGAAGAAAGACCTTAAACTGACAATCGAATGTGATTCGGACGTTATTTTGGCAGGTGATAAAGAACGTGTCATTCATATCGGCAACAACCTGTTGTCCAATGCTGTCAAGTTTACACAATCCGGAAGCGTATCATTCCGTCTTTGCCATACAGAAGGCTACCTTGTGTTAAGCGTGGAAGACACCGGCAGCGGGATGAACAAAGAAGAGCAACAACGGATATTCGATCCATTTGAACGCCTGTCCAATGCAGCCACACAAGACGGATTCGGTCTGGGTTTAAGTATCGTGAAACGGATTGTTGATATGCTTGGCGGAACAATACGGGTTGAAAGCGAGAAAGGGAAAGGTAGCCGTTTTACAGTACGAATACCTATGTTGGTTGCGGATGCCATTGCCGAAAAGCCGGAATTACGGTCAGAACAACGCCTTGAAAAGACGTATTCGGTTGTCGCACTTGATGACAACGAGATAGTGCTGGGCATGGTAAAAGAGATGTATGCCAGTGTCGGAGTGCATTGCGACACCTTCAGCAATGTCGGTGATATGATGGAGGCGTTGCGCACACGGCATTATGATTTAGCAATCGTGGATTTGAAGATGCCGGAGATGAACGGCTTTGAGGTATTGGAACTGATGCGTTCATCAAGCGTCGGCAACTCAAAAGAGATACCCGTCATTGTGGCAACTGCATCCGGCAGTTGCGAAGCTGAGGAACTGACAGCGCAAGGTTTTACAGCCTGCCTGTTCAAACCATTCTCACTGTCAGAACTGATTGAGGCATCGGAAAAATGCCTTTCAGCCAACACCAGCAAAGAGGAAATACCTGATCTGGCCTCCCTTCTTGCTTACGGTGACAAGGCGGCAATGCTTGACCGCCTGATAACCGAAACTGAGAAGGACGTGCAGGACGTAAGGAATGCCGGAGCAAGAGGCGACCGCATGGCTTTGGGCGAATGGATACACCGCCTGCGCAGCTCTTGGGCTGTAATTCATGCTGATAAACCGCTGTGGGAACTATACGAATTGTTGCATCGGGAAAATGAATGTTCGGAAGCGGAGTTGCAACGTGCGGTATCATCCATATTGGAGAAAGGTAATATGATCATCAATGTCGCCAAAAACGAAAGGAGGAAGCTCAATGAAAATCTATGTGATTGAGGACAATACCGTCTATAACGAATATGTCTGCAACCTTCTGAAAAAAGGCGGCTTCAAGACCGAGCAGGCATACCATCTCAATACAGCCAAGAAGTTGTTGACCAAGATTGGGGATGATGACATCGTGCTTGCCGACCTGCGTTTACCCGAGGGTGACAGTATAGAACTGTTAAGATGGATGCGCAAAAATGAAATGCGTCATCCGTTCATCGTAATGACAAACTACGGTGAAGTCGGTTCGGCAGTAGAGAGTATGAAACTCGGGTCAAAAGATTATATACAGAAACCTCTGCTGGAAGACAAACTGCTACCGCTAATCCGTTCCATACAGGAAGAACGGGACAGACTGGCGCAACGCCAAGTGCCGATATTTATTCGACAAGGCGCAGCATATCAGAATATAAAGAAGCGGGTACGCCTTGTCGCTGCCACACGTATGAGTGTGCTGATACTTGGAGAAAACGGGACAGGGAAAGAGCATATCGCGCAACACATCCATGCCCAAAGCAAACTGTCTGACAAACCTTTCGTTGCGGTGGATTGCGGGGCGTTATCTCCGTCATTGGCGCAATCCGCTTTCTTCGGGCATCTCAAGGGGTCATTTACCGGAGCTGATACCAATAAAACCGGGTATTTCCAAGAAGCCGAAGGCGGAACGTTATTCCTTGACGAAGTCGGTAACCTGACGCCGGAGATGCAGCAGATGTTGCTCCGTGCCATACAGGAACGACGTTACCGACCGATAGGGGCCAAAGAGGACAAGGCAGCCAACGTGCGTATAGTTGCTGCAACCAACGAGGACTTGCATAAAGCCGTTGCCGAGAAACGCTTCAGACCGGATTTGCTATATCGTTTGCAGGAATATGTGATAACAGTACCTCCTCTGCGCGATTGTCCGGAGGACATAATCCCGTTGGCTGAGTTTTTCCGCGAAATAGCCAATCAGGAACTGGAACGGAACATACAAGGCTTCAGCACATCCGCCTGTAAAACCTTGCTCGCCTATCCGTGGCCGGGCAATGTACGTGAGCTGAAACAGAAGATTCTGTCAGCCGTACTGCACACAGAAGGCGATATCATAACGGAGAATAGTCTGGAACTTGACAATGAACAAACAGCTTCATCCATCGGTTTTACGCTAAAGAGTGATGAAGAAGAGAAAGACCGCATACTGCGGGCTCTGAAACAAACTGACGGGAACAAAAAGCTGGCGGCGATACTATTGGGCATTGGCAGGACAACGCTGTACAACAAAATCGAAGAATACGGAATTGACGACGCAAAAGAATGAACAAGCCTTATGTGTGTACATTTTCTGAACAATAACCGTGTTCAGAAAATGTACACGTGTTCAGATTGTGAACACATTTTGTCCTTCAGAAAAATCAGTCTAAAAATATTTTCGCTGTTTATGTCGCTATAAATCAGTGTAAAACATATCTAGCTTCACGATTTCCTATTTGAGGGAGCGCATTTTGCATTGTATATCAGTGTGCGCACAACGACAAGCAACTATAAACCCTCAAATGGAAAAAGAACATGAACTACCTCATATTGGCGGAAACAGAATTTTTCGCCATGATTAACGAAGCCGACAGCGGCTGTCTGAAGACCGCATACGGTGGTTTCATAAGCTCAGTCATATCGTTATGCCATGAATGTGCTGACCGCAACCAAGCTGCCATTACACTGGCATATACCGAGAACGAATTGCAGTATCATAACACGCTGTATACAGCTGCCGGAAAAAGCATGACCGACTTATATGTACGCAAAGCCCTTGCCTTTGTGCGCAAGATGCAGAAGTTCCTTGCAGCTCCCCAAGTGCCACCACTCACATCCAACATCCATCCCACCGTTATCCCCACAGCAAAAAGCAAAACACAGAAGTCCCTGCAATGGACGGGCAACACCCTCGACCTTGTGGAGCTGGTTTACGGGCTGAGCGAGATGGGCTGTATAGACAACGGCGAGACTCCCTTGAAGGTGCTCGCCCCTGCCCTCTACGAGTTCTTCGGACTCGACACCAAGGAGTGTTACCGCTACTACTCCGCCATCAAACTGCGCAAGAATCCCAGCCGCACCTATTTCATCGACAAGATGCAGAAGAAACTCAATGAGAAGATTCGACGGGATGAGGAATTGGAGCGGATGAGGCGGTAAAAGGATGTGATTTAGCCAAAAAAGCATAAATTATCACCTATTTTTGAATAACACTATCTGTTATTTGAAAATAAAGTTGTAACTTTGCAGCAGAAAAGTATAATAGAATATGTAAGTCAAATATAGACAGCCAATGGATATATTCTTTCAGAGCAAGAAACTGGAGAAGATAGCATCTGACCCACGAAAATGCTTAAAGGAACTTGGTCAGACAAGAGCTGAATTGTTCCAGAAGCGTCTTCGAGATCTCTATCGAGCCGACACCTTGGAAGATGTGCGTTACCTGCCAGGACGCTATCATGAACTGAGCGAAAACAGGAAAGGACAATGGGCTTGTGACCTCGACCAGCCGTATCGGCTGATATTTGAGCCTCATGAAGACCCTATTCCGACCGACGAAAACGGCAAGTATGTCTGGATAGAGATAAAAGGAGTAGAAATTGTAGAAATAGTGAATTATCACGGTAAATAGTATAGTATTATGGCAACTTTAAAGAAATTCGTTCCGCCGGTGGAGTTTCATCCCGGTATCACCCTTTCAGACAAACTGAAAGAGATGGGGATGAGCGTAAAGGAGTTTGCTGTGCGCACTTCAAAACCGGAGAAGACCATCTTTGCCGTCATTGGCGGCAAGAGTAGTGTGACCTCTGATATGGCTGTGGCGTTCGAGAGTGTCACAAAGATTCCCGCACATTTTTGGCTGAACATACAGCGCGGGTATGATGAGTATGTAGCCCGACAGAAGACAATCTGTTGCAGCATAAGAAGGTGATTCCTTTTACAGCACATTCAACACTGATTGAAAAGATAGA
Source organism: uncultured Prevotella sp. (assembly GCA_964587945.1). Classification (GTDB taxonomy): domain Bacteria; phylum Bacteroidota; class Bacteroidia; order Bacteroidales; family Bacteroidaceae; genus Prevotella. Next base: position 5,176 of record CAZPNC010000099.1, read on the forward strand.
GCTTTTCGATTAGAAAGAATATAAGATGAGAAGGAGAAGAATGGACGGGTCGATGGCTCGTCCTTTTTTTGTGTCTTTGAGTGTGAGG
>CAZPNC010000100.1:0-4994 GCA_964587945.1 uncultured Prevotella sp.
CGTCAACCTCATTGCCGACAAGGAGGTTGTACCCGAACTGTTCGCTGACCGTTTCTGTATAAAAGCAATACGGAAAGACCTCCTTGCTATACTTCCAGGCAAAGACAAACGCCATACGATGGAAGAGGATTACAAGAAGGTACTTAACAGATTGGGCAATGAATGCGCACCAGTCAATGCCGCAAGAATGATGGTTGAAATATTAAAACAGGAATGACAATGCAGACCGATGCTATCAACCAATCAAAAAAAACGAAAAGAAGATGATACCATACAACAAGCCATACTGTTCAGGAAGAGAACAGATATATATCAATGAAGTCTGCCACTCCACAACGATGTCCGGAAATGGAGATTTCACAAAGAAATGCCAGAAGTTCTTCGAACAGAAATATGCTTTCAAGAAAAGCCTGCTATGCACATCAGGCACTGATGCCTTGGAAATGTGCGCAATGCTCTGTGACCTCCAGCCGGGAGACGAGGTGATAGTCCCATCATACACCTTTGTATCAACAGCAATAGCATTCCTGAGAGAAAAGGCCACCATCATATTCGCAGACAGCGGGCAGGACAACCCTAACATCACAGCGGATACCATCCGTCCCCTTGTCACACCACGGACAAAGGTCATCTGCGTGGTTCATTATGCCGGTGTGGCATGCGACATGGATGCTATCATGGAAATAGCGAACCAGCATAACATCATAGTAGTGGAAGATGCAGCACAGGCTATAGACTCTTTCTATAAGGGGAAACCACTTGGCAGCATCGGACACATGGCGGCGTTTTCGTTTCACGAGACAAAGAACATAATCTGTGGAGAAGGCGGAATGCTTGCCATCAACGACGAACGCTTCATAAGACGCTCAGAAATACTATGGGAGAAAGGCACGAACAGAGCGGAGTTTTACCGTGGCATGGTAAACAAATACGGATGGTGCGACATGGGTTCGTCTTTCCTTCCTTCTGAGTTGAATGCCGCTTTTCTTTGGGCACAGCTTGAGATAATGGATGACATACAGGCCAAACGCAAACTACTGTGGCAAACCTACCACGACACCATTGCCACAAAACTTGACCATGACAACTACCTAATACCGGAAATACCCGAATATGCCACCAACAACGGGCATATATTCTATATGGTATGCAAGTCGCTGGAAGTACGCAACCGCCTTATGGCCTATCTGAAAGAAAATGGAGTACAATCCACTTTCCATTATCTACCACTTCATTCCAGCACCTATTACAAGGCACACACCACCCATGTGCCTTATCTTCCAATGTGCGACAGATATGGCGACTGCCTCATACGACTTCCATTGTATTATGAACTGACAGTTGAAGAAGCAGAAATGATTTCAAGATTAATAATAAATTTCAGATAGCAACATGCACCTTTCCATTGTCAGCCCCTGCTACGGAGCACCTATTTTGCTGAAAGAACTGGTACGGCAGATAACCGACGTAGCCGGCAATATCACTCCTGACTATGAGATTATATTAGTGGAAGACGCCTCGCCTGACGACAGTCGCAGCATAATACGCGAAATATGCCAAAACGATATGCACGTCAAAGGAGTGTTCCTAAGCCGCAACTTCGGCCAGCAACCAGCAATAAACGCCGGACTTGACTTGGCCACAGGGGAGTGGATTGCCGTACTTGACTGTGACCTTCAGAACCCTCCTTCACACATCCGCAACATGTATGACAAAGCACAAGAAGGCTTTGACATCGTATTTGCAAGCAGGCAGGAACGCCCAGACAACTTTTTCATGAGGAAAGGCTCCACGCTTTTCAACCACATGATGTCCTTTCTCACCGGAGTAAAGCAGGACGAGACCATAGCGGAATTTGTAATATATAACCGCAAAGTGGTGGAGGCTATGAAACAGATGGGGGACTATGTGCGTTATTATCCGCTGATGAACCAATGGGTCGGCTTCACAAGTGCAAGTGTTCCGGTGCCACATGACAAACGCACTGACGGCAAAGCATCATCCTACTCCATGAAAAAGCGAATAGAACTGGCTATCACCACGTCCATAGCATTTTCAACAAAGTCACTGCACATGATAGTATATTGCGGCATACTCATCAGCCTTATGGCCTTGATATGCGCCATTATTCTTGCAATAGACTACCTTATCACCGGCATAGACGTAAGCGGCTGGTTCACTCTGTTTGTAAGTATGTGGTTCATTGCCGGCATACTGATAATGGTTCTGGGAATCATTGCCATATACATTGGCAATATATTCAATGAGGTAAAGCATCGCCCATCTTACATAGTCGGCGAAATACTGAACGGATAGTTTGACTGTTCTATCCAACAAGCCCATCAGCTACATCGTAAAACCACACAACAAAAAGATGACAGACAATATAAAGAAAAGTTTCCTACGTTTCTGGGGCAGCCCGACATGCGTCTTCTGGTTCGGGATGACCATAGTTCTACTCGCTACATCGCTAGAAGTCTTCCGTGGAAGGAACACCAACTACTTCGACTATCAAGACTCCACCCGTATGTTCTGGGAAGGCATATCACCATACACTATGGAATATGCACAGGCACACTGTATATACTTTCTATATTCGCCCGTATTCAATATCATCTTTGCTCCCATCTTCATGCTACCGTGGTGGTTAGGGCCTTTCGTCTGGAATATAGGCAACTTCTGTCTCTTCGCCCTTGCCATCAAGACACTGCCAGAAAAATATGATGCCTACAAGCATCGCATATTCCTTTTTCTACTACCAGTACTGCTGCAGGCTATCTTCTGTTATCAACACAACACCATAGTGTGTTACATCTTTATATTCGCCTATTCACTACTCGAACGAGGCAAGGGCTTTGGGGCTGTTCTGCTGATAATGATATCCGCCTGTACCAAAGTATATGGTGGAGCAGAACTTGCTATGCTGTTTCTCTACCCACGCACATGGCGCAACTTCGGCTATGCCATTCTCTGTGGTGCTACACTACTGGCATTACCACTATTGAACACAAACATGGACAACCCCTTAGGCCAATACCAACTGATGTTTGATATGATAGCAAATCACCACAGCGACTCCGACTTCATAGGCATTCTCTTCGCCAGAGGGCTCAAGCCTTTCCTGTTACCTAACTACCGTATTGTACAATTATCAGTACTTGCAATACTTGCAATAGGCTTCTTCTCTTGCTTCAGACGGTGGAAAGATTTCCGTTTCCGTGCGCAGAGCCTTGCTATACTTATGGGATTCATCATACTCTTCAGCGATTGTCCGGAAACACACACTTACCTTATATCCCTTACCGGATACTCACTCGCTTTCTGGTTGCAACCAAACAAGAAATGGTTTGATTGGGTATTGTTCTGGATGTTGCTGTTCAACTTCGGCATTCTCCCCACAGACGTACTATGTCCCGCATGGATTCACGAATACATACACCAGACTTTCTGGCTTGACGTATATACATTCACCCTCTGCTGGCTACGTACCATATGGTGGGCCATTGCCCCAAAGCAACATGACAAAAAGAAAGTCATCACCCTATCATTACTTTTCTTTATGCCATGTGCAAGTCTCATGGCACAGAATGTATCCGCAACTGCACGACCTATGCAACGCACATTCATCGTAAAGAATGTAAAGTTTACAATGAAATATGTACAAGGGGGAACATATACAATGGGGGCCCGACCTAACGACAACGCCGCTGACGCTGACGAAAGTCCACGCCACCGTGTATTGGTAAACAGTTTCTACATCGGCGAAACGGAGGTGACGCAGGCTCTTTGGGAGGCTGTAATGGAAAAGAACCGCTCACGTCAGAAAAGCGCTAACCATCCTGTGGAATATGTTACATACGAAGACTGCCAGCGGTTTATAGAAAAGCTCAACTCAGCCACAGGCCTTCATTTCCGCCTTCCCTCAGAAGCAGAATGGGAATTTGCAGCAAGAGGCGGACGGAAGTCTAAAGGATACATATACTCAGGAAGCAATAACATTGACGAAGTAGCACATACGTTAAACAACACACCCATATTCATGCACTACGAGGTGGCACAAATGAAGCCCAATGAATTAGGTCTCTATGATATGTCCGGCAACGTATGGGAATGGTGCGAAGACTTCTACGGCAGATATGGAGGCAGGAAATCCGACAATTTCCACATAATACGTGGTGGCGCACATGACTGTTCCCCTGTATATTGCCGCACTACCAACCGCTATATGTACGACAAACGCCGCAGAAGGGATGCCGTAGGACTAAGACTGGCATTGTCATTTCACACGATTCTACGGAACCAATAGTCAAAAAGCAGGAAATCATTCATGGTGAGAGTCTCCGACCTTGCCGTATCCATACGACAGAGAGGGACATCCCTATACATCGCTGCGACAAGTGAGAATGTACTTGGCGGACCGACTATATAATCACATTCCGATAACATAAACAAGTCTTCAGCTGGTACGCCCCCTAAAAGATGCACCGTTGTATCAGCATTCACCATTGACTGATAATGTTCCCTACTGACGGAAGCATCATTGGTTGACAGATAGACATGGATACTTTTGCCTGCAAACATGGCAGCAAACTGACGGACGAAGGCAATGTACTGTTCATCAGAGTAACAATAGATACCGTTCTTCCACACAGCATAATCGCCCCTACGTATGTGCACCCCAAGACGTACTACATCCATGAAACCCTTCTCGCACTCATACATCCGCTCCCGGACCGGACCGGTATACTGAGGGTCTATAGTGAAAAGGCCACATATCTCAGAACGATACTTCAAGAAAAGGTCATAGTATCTGACAAACCATCCACTGACAACAATGTTCCGATGACGTAGCATTTTACGCTCCAACGCAACACTGTCACAATCCGAATGCTTAAAACTGACAGTCGGAAGCAGTTTCAACGCCGCCATATATTTTGCGAACAGGTACAAAGGGAAACTGGCAAGACGCGTATGGCTTATCCGGAAAAACTTGT
>CAZPNC010000100.1:5004-5228 GCA_964587945.1 uncultured Prevotella sp.
CATACTGCAACAGATTGTTGCACATCTGACTCTTATCGCGGGCAAAAAGCATAGTTCCTGTTTTTATTTTTATTACTACTTGACATCCGGTTGTATCCGGCTCTCATTCTATTGACAGTCTTTTGCACTATCATTTTTTTCTTTTTTCTATGACATCCGGATTACCATGCCCGATACCCAGTTGTCCTAATCCGTCATACAGTTTCTGCAAATAAGCCTGAGTC
>CAZPNC010000101.1:0-5015 GCA_964587945.1 uncultured Prevotella sp.
CTCTCTGTCGTCTGCGCTAATGTTGTCTGCGCAATAAGGATTAGCGCAGCACATGCCGACAACAAAAATACTTTTCTCATGTTGAATATATTAAGTAGTTGTTTAGTTGTTTTGTTTTTTGGTTGTTTAGTTGTTTCTTGCTTAGACAAGCGTCACCGTGTGTCGAGTGGCACTGATAGTCATACAATTCAACAGAACCTCGTTATATTTTCTTTCAGTTACTTATTTGTTTAGTCTGAACTGCGGGTTTAATACAATATCAGCTTTTCGCGATGCTGGCGTGACATTCAATTTCACTACTTCCCCATTCTTTACACTCACTTCTATTGTAGTTTGTTGAGGCGCATGAAGTTTGAAGTCCACATCCCAGCAGGTAGGCCATGCCGGTAACAGATATATCTTGCCGTCACCGTATGGGTTTGCCGACATCAGCATCTCTTGCATACCTACCATTCCCGAACCTCCCCAATTATGGTCGGGTACCCAGTCGTGGCCAGGGCCGAAGAACGCAGGGAATCTCGATTGCGGCGTGAAGTTGCCAAGTTTAGCTACAACTCTTCTTGCAGCCTCTTTCGTATTTCCCATTGCTGCCATATTCACTACTACCGGCATCCATGAATAGTCTCTGCTTACCAGTTTCTTTCTCCTCTCCGGTAACAAATCCCATGTGTCCTGTAATATCTGGGATGTTCCCGGATTGCAAACACCTTTAAGCCTGTATGGCCATGCTAAATAAAATTCCGGCAGTTCCCAACGGTTGTATACATTCATATACGACTTTGCGGGCAGAAGTATAGGTTTCCCGTCTTTATCGCCTACCGGCAGTTCCGGAATTGTTTTCAACACATTGGCAAAATACTCCTTTTCCTGTTCCGACACAAGGTTGTCAGGTAATTTCGTAAGTGCATCAGTAATTCTACGTAGACCTGCCACAGCCTCTATCGGATTTGTCGCACCAACCAATAACTCTATTGAGTTGGCCGGAAAGATATTCAGTTTTTTGTTCGGCAAGAGTTCTGAAGAACAAAACTCCTTGGTTTGCATTCTGTAATATGAATCGTAGAATTTCACCACACCTTTAATCCAATTCATGTCTTTACTGATGTCCTTTCCCAAAGTAGCATAGCCGCTTAATGCCATCCAGGCATTTTCAAGCATCATGGAAAAGTCATTCTTCAGATGAGGCGCACCGCATTGACCGGTTTTAATAGCCCACCAGGTAAGTCCCCATACGTACTGCGATTCGGTAAAGGCCATTCCCTCTGCCCCTAATATCTTCGCCCTTGATGTGGCTGTTGCTGCGTGCATACGGTAAAACGCATTCGATGCCTCCAGCAAGTCCACGTCACCGGACAATATAGTGGGCCACCCTAACCAACGCTCGTTCTGCGCCATGAAGCCGCAAAACATCCAATGCCGTGTATCAGGAGAAGAAGGGGATAATTGCTTCCTTGTTAATTCTCCGTTGCTGTTGCCGTTAATGCGATTGAAATTGTCGGTGGTGAATATACCTCCATTGAACAATAGCGGTAATCTGCCTTCTTGATTGCATGCCGACATATAGCGGAACAACTGGTAGTTCCGGCTTGCCACCCATGCCGAGTCAGAAGCGTCTTTGGTAGGGTTCACATAAATGTGTGACCTGTTCCAGAATTCTTTCCATCGTTGTAGGTTCGCTTTCCAAGTACGGGCAAGCGTGGATTTGTCCAGAAACGAAGCGGCTTCGCCAGCCCATTTCGTATGGTCGCTACCATTGTCGGCTCTCAAGGCCACTATTATTTTATGCGACTTCGACGGTAGTGTCTTTGCTGTCCATGCCGCACCTTTCCATGTTTGCCATTCTATGGCCTTGCCTTCTGAAGATGGTATAAGACCGTTGTCAGATATTATAGCTCCGCCAAACACATTGTTCTTTGTCGGGTCACATATACTTGAAGGAGAGATGTCTTGCTTGGCCAGTTCCTCTGTGAGTTGTGAGGGATATTCCGAATTGTCATGATACCATGTAATGGACTTCCTGTTCATCTTTATATGGTCGGCCCGCGATGTCGCTATGCGCTTGTTCAAATCCAGATACATAGTGTCACGGGTAATGTCGCGCCATGTTCCGAAACTCACTTCTATATCATTGCTGGTCTTGGAGTCAGTCTCTATTATCAGGTTCTCTCCTGAGAACCATAATTTCGCATGGAAGTCGGTTCCCTTGTTCGACAAGGCATCTATAAGGATAGAACCGGTGCTGATGTCGAGTTGCTGCCTGAATGATGATAGGCCGCTCAATGCTCCGTTGGATGGAGAAAGGCGCAAAGCCCCCAACTTCAGCAGATGCCCGTATTCGTCATAGGCATAGTTGTGTGCAAGATACAGCCACAGAGAACCGTCTTGCACCCACACATTTGCGCCTGTGCCATACTTTCCTGATAGCGGCATCGAGTCCCATGCGTCAGCAGATGGCGTGGTCCATGTTACATTGTAGTGTTTCAGAAAATCAATGTTGTTGCCGGCAGATGCTTTTGCCAATGACAGCACTGGCACCAATACAGATAACAGTAGCATTAGCCGTGCAATATCAAATACCGTCTTTTTCATTTGTAGATAGGTATAAATTCGGGTTCTTACTCTTCGCCGGTGGCAAATCCCAGGTGTTCTGCAATATGCGGCAAGTCTGCACTTTTCACAGTTTGTGCGTATTACAAAGCAAGCAATGAACACACTGGAAATGCCAAACGGCAGGGGGCATAACGCTCCCTAGAGTTAGTTAGTGCTGCAAATGTAATTCTATTTTTGCAGTTGTACAAAACAAAGGTGAGTAATATAACAAGAAAGCGTATCTCTTTTACGGAAACGTTTTCTTTACTTTTAATGTTAATGAAGGTGTATTCCAAATAAATGTGCAAAGCCCGGTACGGGCTAATACAGGTTGATACACATAGAGGTGCGAGTATCAATAGATGTGCAAAGCCCGGTACGGGCGACATAATACAGGATAGGGCGTGAGCCCTATCTTACTATGTGTATCTCCAAAACAGTAATAAGCGCCGTAGGTGCGACATGATTTCATATACATCGTCACGGCATATCGCTGCCAATATGAAATTATGTCGCACCTACGGCGCTCATCGGAACGGCGTGGGTTGAACAGACAGGGCTCACGCCCTGCCCTATATTATGTCGCACCTACGGCGCTTTGCCGTTCCATTATTGGTTGACTCGTGTTGTCTTTGGTCTTTACATATAGTCTTTGTTTGTCCCACGTTGTCATGACAACCAACCCGCTTGGTACATAATGACGCTTGTCTAAGCAACAACCAAACAACTAAACAACCAAACCACCAGCTACACATATATGGAGTCCCTGCTCACATTGTTCCAGTCGAACAAACCGGTCAGTTCGCGTGGTGTCATTGGGGTGGGGGCGGGCAGCAGACCTGCCGTGTATGCCAGCATTCCGATTATTTCTTTGGCCGAATGGCGGTTGCGTAGTGTAGCCATGTCCATACTCTTGTCACGTTTTGACAACCGCTGTCCGGCGGCGTTGCACAGCAATGGCAGGTGTGTGAACCTCGGTGGTGTGAATCCCAGACATCCGGCAAGATATATCTGTTGCGGTGACGACAGCAACAGGTCGCGTCCGCGCACCACTTCCGTCACACCCATCAGTGCATCGTCCACCACCACCGCCAGTTGGTAAGCCCATGCACCATCCTTGCGTCGCACTATGAAGTCGCCGCACTGCGTGGTCAGGTCCACCGTCTGCACACCGTAATGCCCGTCCGTGAATGTCCTTGTCCCCATGCCTGCGTCAGGCACCATCATGCGCATTGCCGCCTGTCCGTGTCGTGATTCCGGCGGCAAGTGGCGGCAGGTACCTTTATATACCACACGTCCGTCGCTCTCATGTGGAGCCTGCGTGGCAAGGATATCGGCGCGTGTGCAATAGCAGGGATACACCAGCCCCTCCTCCTGCAGCCGGTGCAGGTAATGTTCATAAACCGCACCGCGTTCACTCTGATAGTAAGGGCCGTTTGCGCCACCCACCTGTGGGCCCTCGTCCCACGACAGCCCCAGCCAGTCGAGGTCATCCATTATCCATTCCGCAAATTCGCGTCTGGAGCGTTGGGGGTCAATGTCCTCTATGCGCAGCAGCCATGTGCCTCCCTGTGCCTTGGCGGAAAGCCACGACAGCAACGCACTGAAAATGTTGCCAAGGTGCATCCTTCCGGTAGGCGAAGGTGCGAAGCGCCCCTTTATGTTATTCTCCATAATGCAAATGTACACACTTTTTCCTTAATCTCCAAACTTTGGAGGAATAAAATAGGGGAGGGGGGAGTTAAGGAGTTTTTTGGGAGTTAAGGGAGTTGAGGAGTTTTTTGGAGTTAAGGGAGTTGGGGAGTTTTTTGGAGTTAAAGGAGTTAAAGGAGTTAATGTAGTTAAGGACAATACTGCTTTCGCTTTTATTTGGAGTTAAAGGAGTTAATGTAGTTAAGGACAATACTGCTTTCGCTTTTATTTGGAGTTAAAGGAGTTAATGTAGTTAAGGACAATACTGCTTTCGCTTTTGTTAGTCGTCAAGACATATGTCTTTAACTCCCTTAACTCCTTTAACTCCTTTAACTCCAAAAAACTCCCCAACTCCCTTAACTCAAAAAAACTCCCAACCCCATCCTCTATTATATATAATGTGTAACGTCCATCCCCCTCCATACGTTCCGGCGGCTTTTCCCTCCGTCCCCCCAAAAAGGGCGCTATTGCAAGGCAAACACGCCACGATAACATCGCAATCACGCCGCTTTTGCCACGTAAATGAGCCACATTTGCAATACGACGGCAAAATCAGCCCATCATAACCTTTTCACGTCGCAATGGCAATCCATGCCCTTTGTATATGTAAAATTTCCACAAACCACCGTTTTGCGGTCTCTTTTCACTGAAAAACGTATATTTCTTGAAAAAACATTGTAAAACATTTGGAGGTTTGGCATAAAGTGTGTACCTTTGCACTCGCTTTTAAGAAC
>CAZPNC010000102.1:0-4964 GCA_964587945.1 uncultured Prevotella sp.
ATCCCGAGGCGGCTCCGCCCGCCTCTCCTTTTGTTCTCTTTTATCAACTCATTTCTTGTTTTGCTTAGGATTCGTCAGCAGCGGAACCTCTGGGATTTGTTACTCGGAGAGGGCAAGGCGGAGCCCAAGGCGGCTGTTGCCGCGGTCCGAAGGCGTGTAGTCGCCACGGTCCGAAGAGCGGCAGCTCCCCGCGCCGTAGTAGTCCCAGCTGCCGCCGCGGTTCACGCAAAAAGCCCCACTGTAAGCACCGGTAGGATTGGTCTGTGCATTACTGCTGTAATCGTCATACCAGTCATTGCACCACTCCCATACGTTTCCGCTCATGTCGTAGATGCCGAGTTCGTTAGGTGACTTCGTGCCGACAGCATGGGTTTTTGAACCGCTGTTGTCTGTATACCATGCCACCGTGCCGATGTTGTTGCTGCCGCTGTATTTATATCCACGGCTCTGTTTTCCTCCACGTGCAGCATATTCCCACTCCGCCTCTGTCGGCAGGCGGAACTTCTTGCCCGTGCGTTGGTTCAGTCGTTGTATAAATGTCTGGCAGTCATCCCAACTTACCTGTTCCACGGGGTTGCTGTCGCCTTTGAAATTAGAAGGATTGCTCCCTATGACCTCTTTCCACAATGCCTGCGTTACCTCTGTCTGGCCGATATAATAAGAGGAGAGAGTCACGCTGTGTGCAGGTATCTCATCATCATAAGCATCATTGCCCTGTTCGCTCGTCGCCCCCATGGTGAAGGTGCCGCCCTCAACTGGTATCATCGTGAAAGACACTGAGCCTACCGTTATTGAAGCGCCTGCACCAGACAAGGATGCAGACAATGACGATGCCGTGGCCTTTTCCAATGCACCGGCCAGTGCGGCAGTCTGTCCCTCGGTAATGGACACTGTCTCTTCCTTGGGGGCATATCCCTCCTTGCGCAACTGCACCTTGTGCGAGCCGATGAGTATGCCTTTGAACACGTCCGGGCTTGAACCGGCCTTTTTGCCGTCAATATACACCTCGCAGTCAATGGGCTTGTAGTTTACGTCCAGTTGCCCCGTGCGTGCAGTCAGTTCCGGGAGTGTGATGTTCTTGTTGTCACGTTCCGCAAGTGTCACAGACTGTTTCTGGCTGTAATACCCCTCCTTGCGTGCTTCCAGCATATAGTCGCCTGCTGTCAGTGTGCCCGTCCATGAACCAGAGGCCTTCATGGCGTCGTTGACATACAGTGCAGCACCCGGTGTAGCGCATGAGAGTGTCAGTTGCGCCATTACAGACTGCAGCGTGATGGCTTTGCTTACCTTCTGCACTCCGAGGGTGAACGTGCCGTTGTCTGCCGCATAGCCCGGTGCCTGAACGCTGTATGAGTGCTCACCCCTGTTCATGCGTAGCACCAGAGAACCGTCAGAGTCAAGGGACTGCAAAGTGCCGTCCACCATGACGACGGCATTGGCAGGCTTAACGCTCAGCGAGAAGTATGTCTTTCCGTCATCCTGTTCCACTATGGTGCGCACATTGCCTGCAGCCAGTTGCATCCTGTATGTCTTGCCTGCGTTGACAGCCACCGGAAAGGTGTAGCCCAACAGTGAGCCTAACTGCTGGTGGCGTATGTCAATCTTCCTTACTCCTGCCGGTACATAGAGCCACACTTCGCCCACCTTGCTGTCGTCCACCTTCTGCACTCCGAGCGAGCCTACATCAAAGGTGAAGCCTTTTTGTGTGGTCTGTATGCGTATCAGTGCGCACTTACCTCCGTTCTGGTCAAGCACTGTGGTGCCGTTGAGGTTGGCGGTAAGGTCCGATTCGTCAATGGCGAAGGACGACACCGTCATTGACTGGGCATGAAGATATGCGCAGAATAATGACAGAATGGTGATGTAAAGTATTCTTTTCATTTGTATTGAATTTGCCCCGTCAATAATTAAAGGTAAGTAAGTGGACAAAATTGGTTTTATAATATTCTTTTATTGAAGTCGTTGATTATCAGTGCTGCTTGTCTAAGCAAGAAACAACTACTTGGAACTACCTTGATTGTGATTCTCCTTAATCGGGTCAAAAGTATGGTGAAAAACCGGATAATCGGCTCAATCTTGTCTGATTTTCGCTTGTTTTTGTTGCTTTTTGACCCGATTCCACATTTTCTCTATTCTCTTTTCTAAAAGTCACCGGGACCGTAAAGGCCGAAGTTCGGGTCTTTCTCCGGTTGCCACGTCCGTACCTTTATTATAGGCTTCTCCGGGTCGTTGATGTCAACCATGAGGAAAAGGTAGCCCTTGTCGCCGTATGATGAGGAATAATAATCCTGCGCTATCTGTATGGCGTAAAGTTCTCCCCCCTGCGCCATCTTGTACACGTCGTTGTTGGCGAAACGTATGTTGATGAACTCATTGCTGTCGAAGCAGCGTTGCAGGTTGTCAAGGTATTGGTCTTTCGTGTAACGGTTCTTCTTTATGATGCTGTTGTTGCTGACGGTGGCCGTTCCTGTTTCGCCGTTCTTCTTCATGGTGGCGGAGCGGAGTATGCTGCCGACGATTATCACAGCATCATCGTCAAATACAGAGCGTATGTAGTCAAGACGTTTCAAGCCGTATGCCGTCTTGTAGTTCTCCAGAAAGTTCATCAGTGCCATGCGCGCCTTTTCGCTCCACACACCCTTGTTGAGTATGTCGTCTGCGGCGGTGTTGCCAAGTCCGAAGGCAATGTTTGTTATTTTCCTGGCGTTGTCAAATGAAAACACTACGTCCTCCACGAACGATTTCCTTGTTCCTGTCTTGAAGGAGAACGCCATCTGTATTCCCCTGCCCACGGTGTAGTCTCCGTTTCGGTAGAACTGGCATGTGGGTGTTCCCACCAGCCTCGCATTGCCATACTCTATGAGACGCTGGTACACATCCCATCCGGCATCGGTGAACAACTGTCTTGCGGCGGTGTGGTTCTTCGTCTGTATGGCTTTCGTCACCTTATCTATGATGGACATATAGGCATCGCCGTCCTTTATGGTGGCAGGTGCTGCCATGACGGCGGCATTGGTGGACGAGAATGTGGCGCGTGCTACCTCCTGTGCCGGCATCTTGCTGACGGAAGATGCGTTGATTGTGGCGTAGGCATCGCGCATGGGAGTACTTTTGACAACGTTCAGCACAGACTCTATCTCACGGTCAATCTGTGCTTGTCCGCGGTATTCAAACTCATATTTCAACTGGAATGTGGTACTCTGGTTGCCCGGTGCCAGTTCCAGTACTCCGCGACCGTCCTTCGCACTGTATATGTTGCTCCATCCCTGGCCGTCAAAATACGTGTAGTCTACGCTGTTGACCGGCTTGCCCTTGTATGTTATGAACATTTCCACATTGTCTCCGCTGCGCTTTACAATTTTCGCATCGAGGTTTTCGAAAATCTCATTCATCTTCAGTGGAATCCATGTGACGAGCATATTGCTCTGCCCGGCATCGTCGGTATATGTCACGTCATTGGGACGTTGCACAGACTTCAGTAGCGTCAGTGCCCAATAATAGTTTCTCAAGGCGTCGTCAGCCTTTCCTTTCGCCTCCGCCTTCTGTGCCATTTCCACAAGTTCCTTGACCTTGGCAATGCGTGAGGTGAATATCTTCTCTATCTCGGAGCGTTTTATCCATCGTCCCACGTGTGCGTCGGGTTCGTTCTTTATGATGATGCGTCCGGTATTGGTGAGGGTGGCTTGTGCATAGGTGCTGACAGAAGAAGAGAACTGCGACACCTCGTCGAGTTCTCCATTCTTCACCGTAGACTTGTCGTTGCTGCTGGAATTTGATGACACATTGACGGCAATCTTGCTTATCAGTGCGTTCAATGCCTGCTTGTCCGCCTCGTCTATTGAGTTGCCCCATCCCTCGCCGTAGAGGTATTCATGGTTGTTTTTCACACTCTCCCAACTCTGTGCAAGCAGGGGGAGCGTGAAAATGACGGACAATAATAATATTGTTGTTCTTCTCATTGCTTTTGTTCGGATTCAAAGCCTTCCTTGATGAATTCGCTTACCTTAGTGGCGTATTTCTGTGCTGCCGCACTTTCCTTCATGGCATTTTCGTAAGCGCGCATACGGGCTTTGGTTGCGGCATCCTCGTTGATGACGAAATAGACCTGCATGGTCTTTTCACCGTTGCCGAGAGTCTTGTATATGGCGTATGATTCCTGCATCTCGCCGCGTATCTCTTTCTCCACCAGTGTTTCATACGCTGCGTAGAAGTGGTCAAATTCTGCCGACGTGTCGTCACCGTTGCTTGCGATGTCGCTCACCACACGTCCCTTTACGTGGCTGCCGGCATTGCGTGCGTAGGTGTTGCAGGCGTTGTTGATGGCCGCCTGATGGCCTACATTGTCAGACTTGAACTTTGCGCAGATGCCTACAATCTCGTATCCGTTGTCGCCCAGTGTCTCCAACTTGTCATAGTGTTTCAGTAGTGCCACGTCAAGGCTGCGTGACGAACCGAACAGTTTCCAGCCCTCTTTCTTGTACTCCTTCATCTTGGTTTTGTACTCTTTCTTGATAGCCTTCTGAAGAATCTTGTTCTGTGCGTTCATTGCCGGCACTGCCAGTACCATAGCAATGATGAGGATAATTAGTTTTTTCATGTCCTTTTTCTCTTTTTCGTTATTGATGTGATGTTTATAATGTAATAACTTTCGTGGCGGCTTTACCCGTTGCTGTAAACCGACAAATTACAAATATTGCAAATACAACATGGTATCAGGCTGTTATGGCATGGTATTATACAGTTATTGCAACGATGAATCATGGCAATAAACCCATGTTGTTTGTTAAATGCAAAATTATTACAAAAAAAACAAATATGCAAGTTTTTTCACGTTTTTCTTTTCTGAAGCGACGAAAATATCATAATTGGGGATAAGTGAAGGTGTTCCTTTTCAATAAAACAAGCGCCGTAGGTGCTGACAGAAGAAGAGAACTGCGACACCTCGTCGAGTTCTCCATTCTTCA
>CAZPNC010000103.1:0-4829 GCA_964587945.1 uncultured Prevotella sp.
ATGATAGTCTTGTCGCGCAGCCCTTCTAATTCCACCTTTTTTGAAAGAGTGAAGTCTCCTTTCGAACCATCGAGTATTATGACGGAATAGGCTGCCACAGCAGCCTCTATCGCCGCTTTCATATCGCCGCCGTCTGACGTAATGGTGGTTGTGCTGCCTGTGCCTGTCGTAGGATAGGTGCAGGTTCCGCCGCCCGTGATGTTGAACACGGCAGCCTTGTCAGTGCGTGAAGAACGTGTGGCAAAGCCGAACGGCTTGCCGAGGTCGTACCGTGACTGTGCCGTGGCACAAAGAGACGGCAACAGCAGGAAGAGGGCACACATGATGCCAGATGATGTTCCTGTAAAAAGTCTCGTGGAATTTAGGATCATAATAAGTCAGTTAGTATTGGTTTTCCTTTTCAGCCCGAAAAAGGGGCGTTAACGTATATGGTGGATTCTATAACCATATATTCATGGCAAAAGTAGCCTTTTTTTTCCAAACCGCCAACGATTTGACTGTTTTTCTTGTGCGTCTCCTTTTTTTTATATAACTTTGTAGTCAGAAACATTACCGATAATCTCACACCTTATATATAATATGGATTGGAACGAAGAAACGGAACGCCGCGTAGCCAAGGGCGTTGCACTGTTCAAACAAGGCTACAACTGTTCGCAGTCTGTCACGTTGGCTTTCGCCGACTGGTACGGCGTGTCCGAGGGGCTGATGGCACGCATCTCCGCTTCATTCGGCGGCGGAATAGGTCGCATGAGGGAGACCTGCGGCACGGCTTCGGGCATGTTCATGCTTGCAGGACTGGAGGTTGCATCCGAGCAGCCCGACAAAGCGGTGAAGGCGAAAAACTATGAAACGGTGCAGTATCTGGCCGCAGAATTAAAGAAAGAGACAGGGAGCATCATCTGCCGTGACCTTCTGAAAGGCTACGTAAAGAATGTCAGCACCAATCCCCTGCCTGACGAACGGACGGACGAATACTACAAGAAGCGTCCGTGCATCCGCATGGTGGAACTCGCAATACGCATTTACATGGACTATCTGCGCAAAAAGGCAACGGAAGAATAGCACCGGCGGGACAGTTTTATGGCACACCTCACGGAAAACTTGACAAGAAGTAACATTATGACAGCGATAACGGCAATTTTATTGCAAAATGTTTTGCCGTTTCACAATAATTGTGTAATTTTGCACTTGCAAACTTAATAGGATAACAGTTGATGTATTATGACGCTTTATCTTGAACATTTAATTACAAAACAAGGACAATAATTATGGCAGAAGAATTGGACATTAAGGAGTTGGAACAGGTTGTGGTTCGCTTCTCCGGTGACTCCGGCGACGGTATGCAGCTCGCCGGTAACATCTTCTCCACGGTATCGGCTACCGTGGGCAACAGTATCTCTACGTTTCCGGACTATCCCGCTGACATACGTGCCCCACAAGGCTCGCTGACCGGTGTATCCGGATTCCAGGTCCACATAGGTGCCGGACAGGTATTCACTCCTGGCGACCTGTGCGACGTGCTTGTTGCTATGAACGCTGCCGCTCTGAAGACGCAGTACAAATATGCTAAACCGCAGGCTACCATCATCATTGACACTGACTCTTTCCAGCAGTCAGACCTTGACAAGGCACAGTTCAAGAGCGCAGATTACCTCGGTGAGATGGGCATTGACCCTGACCGCGTAATACAATGCCCTATCACCAAGATGGTGAAAGACGCACTGGCAGACAGCGGAATGGACAACAAGGCTATGCTGAAGTGCCGCAATATGTTCGCACTCGGTCTCGTATGCTGGCTCTTCAGCCGTGACCTCGACCTCGTATCCAACTTCCTGAAGGAGAAGTTCTCCAAGAAGCCTGGTGTGGCGGAAGCCAACATCAAGGTCATACAGGCCGGTTATGACTACGGACACAACACACACTCTTCCGCAACCAACGTATACCGTATCGAGTCAAAGGTGAAGACACCGGGCAGATACATGGACATAACGGGCAACAAGGCTACCGCTTACGGTTTCATAGCAGCAGCTGAGAAAGCAGGACTGAAACTGTATCTCGGCTCATACCCTATCACTCCGGCAACCGACGTGCTGCACGAACTGTCAAAACACAAGTCTCTCGGCGTGACAACCGTACAGTGTGAGGACGAAATAGCAGGCTGCGCATCTTCTGTAGGTGCTTCTTTCGCCGGCGCACTCGCCGTAACATCCACATCAGGCCCTGGCGTATGTCTGAAGTCTGAAGCCATGAACCTTGCGGTGATTATGGAACTGCCGCTCGTGGTCCTTGACGTTCAGCGTGGCGGCCCTGCCACTGGCCTTCCTACGAAGTCCGAGCAGACAGACCTGCTTCAGGTGCTTTTCGGCCGTAACGGAGAATCACCAATGCCGGTACTTGCAGCGACAAGTCCTACGGACTGTTTCGACGCGGCTTATCAGGCATCAAAGATAGCATTGGAACACATGACCCCAGTAGTGCTGCTGACAGACGCTTTCGTGGCCAACGGCTCCGGTGCCTTCCGTCTTCCGGAAATAAGCAAGATGGATTCCATCGTCCCTCCATACGTTCCGGAAACCATGAAAGGCTCATGGACACCTTATATGAGAGCAGAGAACGGCACACGTTACTGGGCTGTACCCGGACGTGAGGGCTTTGAGCACATACTCGGCGGACTGGAGAAGGACGACAAGACCGGTGCTATCTCTACCGCTCCGGAAAACCATGACCTCATGACACGCAAGCGTCAGGCAAAGATTGACAACATAGAAGTACCCGACCTTGAGGTAATTGGTGATGTTGACGATGCAGAACTCCTCATAGTAGGATTCGGTGGGACATACGGTCACCTGCGTGCTGCAATGGACGAGATGCGCGCCAAAGGCATGAAAGTGGCACAGGCTCACTTCAAGTTCATCAATCCGCTGCCGAAGAACACTGCCGAGGTGATGAAGAAATACCCTAAAGTGGTGGTTGCCGAGCAGAACATGGGCCAGTTGGCAGCATTCCTGCGCATGAAGGTAGACGGATTCGTACCAGCACAGTTCAATCAGGTAAAGGGACAGCCGTTCGTAGTAAACGAACTTGTGGCTGCATTCAATAAAATATAAAAAGCCCCCACCCCGTCCCTCCCCGAGGGGAGGGAGATGTTACCAACGAGGGGTTCTCAGACGTTGAACCGTGAGATTTAAGACGTTGAACCGTGAGCTTTAATATCTGACCTTTCCAAAGCCAATCATAATGTTTGAATACGAGACGGCGGATCCATACACCTACTCCCTGTTAAAGCAGTTTGCCGCACACAACAGAAAGTTCCCCACAGAATCAGAATACGTAATGTGGCAGATGCTAAGAAGTAGCCAACTGGGACAGCCTTTCAAACGACAACATATCATTGGAGAGTATATAGCAGACTTCGTATGCCTTCCTGCCGCTCTTGTCATAGAGATTGACGGTGGCTATCACAGCCTGCCCGGACAGCAGACAAGGGACGCACAGCGCACGGAATGGTTGGAGACACACGGTTATACAGTACTGAGATTCTGCAACGAAGAGGTCATTGGTGACACAGAGAGGGTGCTTCATGATATTGAACAATATCTGAATATCCAATAACAAAACAAAAAGAAAAACGACTATGGCAAATAATAGTAAT
Source organism: uncultured Prevotella sp. (assembly GCA_964587945.1). Taxonomy (GTDB): domain Bacteria; phylum Bacteroidota; class Bacteroidia; order Bacteroidales; family Bacteroidaceae; genus Prevotella. Next base: position 3,653 of record CAZPNC010000103.1, read on the forward strand.
ATCATCTCCCCCTCGGGGGAGACTAAGTGGGGGGCTTCTGATTATAAAAAGGGACAGCCACGTTGGTGTCCCGGATGTGGCGACTACTTCTTTCTCGCCTCATTGCACAAGGCACTGGCAGAGATTGGCGTAGCACCATGGAACACGGCCGTCATCTCCGGCATCGGCTGCTCCAGCCGTCTGCCACACTATATGGCCACTTACGGAATGAACACCATACACGGACGTGCCGCCGCCATCGCGACAGGTGCGAAAGTGGCGAACCAAAACCTTACGGTATGGCAGGTAAGCGGTGACGGTGACGGCCTCGCAATAGGCGGCAACCACTTCATCCACGCCAACCGCCGCAACATAAACCTCAACATGATTCTGCTGAACAACCGCATCTACGGCCTTACCAAGGGACAGTACTCCCCTACTTCACCACGTGGTTTCGTCAGCAAGTCATCACCTTACGGAACGGTTGAAGACCCATTCCGCCCTGCAGAACTGTGCTTCGGCGCACGCGGACACTTCTTCGCACGCACTGTAGCTACAGACGGCTCACACACAATAGAGATGCTGAAGGCTGCAAACGCACACAAGGGGGCAAGCGTAATAGAGGTGTTGCAGAACTGTGTCATCTTCTACAACGGTTGCCATGACGCTGTCTACACAAAGGCAGGACGCACAGAAAACGCAATCTACGTGGAACACGGCCAGCCGCTGATATTCGGCAAGGAACGTGAATATGGTCTTATGCAGGAGGGTTTCGGACTGAAAATCGTGAAGATAGGTGAGAACGGCATCACGGAGAAGGACATTCTCGTGCATGACGCGCACTGTCAGGACAACACTCTACAATTGAAACTCGCCCTGATGGGCAACGGTGACGGCTTCCCTGTGGCTCTCGGTGTAATACGCGATGTGGAAGCACCGACTTACGACGATGCCGTAACAGCACAGATTGAGGAGGTAAAGGCAGCGAAGAAGTATCACACCTTCTCCGAACTCCTTGAGACCAACGACATCTGGGAGGTGAAATAAACTCCGGAACATACTGAACAGGCCTTATCCCGAAAGGGATGAAAGCAGAAGAGGGTACGCTGACAAGCCGCAAGGCTGGAGCATACCCTTTTTTTGTATGTGTACCACATCTTTTGAGCAATGAGAAACAAGTGGAAATCTTCCTAATCCG
>CAZPNC010000104.1:0-4789 GCA_964587945.1 uncultured Prevotella sp.
TTGAAGAGAAAAACGACTCCAAGGATTTGAACTTTGACGCGCACATAAAGCTGAGTTATGATTTCAATAAGAACTGGCATGTATCCACCTTCGGCTCTTACCTGTATGGCTCTACCGAGAACGGACAATTCTGTCCGACATGGGTATGGGCACAAGGCAACGTGTACCGTGGAGAGTTCAAGAAAGAGGAATGGCTTGGCAATGTATCTCTTGATTTCAACAAAGAGTTCGGCATACATAAGGTCTCTGCTGGAGTAAGCAGTGAATACAGAAAACTGAGAAAAACTGCTTTCTGGGTGTATGCCAAGGGAATACCTACAAACGATTTTCATTACGACAATCTGGGTGCTACAGCAGCCCGTCCATACGGTGGAACAGAAAGTACATACGAAGATCAATCTCTGGCTTCTGTAATGGGAAGCATTACTTATAATTTGCTTGATAGATATACATTAGCGATAAATGCTCGCGGTGACGGATCGTCAATGGTAGGTGACAACAATACATGGGGCTTCTTCCCATCTGTATCATTCACTTGGGACATGAAGAAGGAAAGCTTCCTTGCCAACATAAAACCGCTGTCAATGCTTAAACTCCGCACTGGTTTGGGACAGGCGGGCAATCTTGGCGGTATCTCCGCCTACACAACCATGAACACCGTAAGGCAGACTGGCATTGTTCCGGTAAAGAGTTCTCCAACAGTAACCCTTGGTATGGTAAGAAACAACAATCCTGATTTGAAGTGGGAAACGAAGACAACGTTTAACCTCGGTGCGGACATTGGTCTCTTTGCCAACAGGCTTATGCTTACAGCGGAGTATTACTATTCCAAGACCACCGACATGCTCTACGCCTATGAGGTTCCGGTTCCACCATTCGCATACAATACATTGCTGGCAAACATTGGCTCTATGTCAAACCGCGGATTTGAACTGGGGTTGTCCGTGCAGCCAATAAGCAAGAAGGACCTGGATCTTAACATCAATATGAATCTGTCGTTTCAAAGCAACAAACTCATCTCGCTAAGTGGAGATTACAAGGGAATGAGCATGTCGGCAGCAAACATCACCGCTATTGGATCATTGGATGGTGCTGGTCAAAACGGCGGCGACAACAACGTGGTCTATCAGATAGTTGGACAGCCGCTTGGCGTTTTCTACCTACCCCATTGCAAGGGACTTGTCAAGAAAGAGAACGGCAGCTATTTTTACGACATAGAGGACCTTGACCATAATGGCAATGTGGACTTAAGCGATGGAGGCGACCGATACATTGCAGGACAAGCCACACCAAAGGTGATCCTTGGCTCAAACATCAGTTTCAGATACAAGAATTACTATATCTCCATACAGATGAATGGAGCATTCGGGCACAAGATTTTCAATGGAACAGGACTGGCTTACACAAGCATGGCTTGCTTCCCAGACTACAATGTCTTTAAGGATGCTCCAAAGAAGAACATCATAGACCAGAGAGTCTCTGACTACTGGCTTGAAAAAGGTGACTACCTGAACTTCGAGCATCTGACAATAGGCTACAATGTGCCTTTGAGGAGCAAACTTATTCGTTCCTTGCGTGTATCATGCAACATTAGCAACATTGGAACAATCACCGGATATAAAGGTTTGACACCAATGATAAATAGCTATGTTGTCAACAGTACGATGGGTATTGACGACAAGCGCAACTATCCATTATACCGTACTTACTCATTGGGACTGAGTGTACAATTTTAAAACGAAAAGAGTATGAAGACTATTATTAAATACATATTAGCAGCACCGTTAATGCTTTGTTTCAGCAGCTGTCTGGATGAGCATCCCAAAGACCAGCTGGACCAGGAGGCAATCTACAACAATGCTGATAATATATACAAAAACGCAGTAGCTTCCCTGTACAACTACATAGGGAGCAATCAGGAGTCGGAAGGGCTTCAAGGAACTTGCCGGGGTATTTACGACTACAATACCTTGACCACTGACGAGGCAATGAATCCAATCCGTGGTGGAGACTGGTATGATGGCGGTTTGTGGGAGAACATGTATCAGCACAAATGGAATGCCAATGATATTAATTTATATAATGTATGGAAATACCTCTTCAAGGTAATTGTTATATCTAACCAGTCGCTTTCTATCATTGATAGCCATCAGACTCTGCTTTCAGCAGAACAGACAAGAGATTTCACGGCAGAGGTAAGAGCTGTACGAGCCTTGTTCTACTATTATGCGATGGATATGTTCGGGCGTGTTCCTATCGTGACATCATACGACGTGAAATTGGAGCAGGTAACGCAAAGCGAAAGAAGTGAGGTATTCAAGTTTATTGTTGACGAGTTGCAGGATGTTGCCCCACAGCTCGCCGATGAGCATTCCAACAAGGAGGGGAACTATTACGGACGTGTGACACGCCCTGTCGCAAACTTCTTGCTTGCAAAGCTTGCCTTGAATGCGGAAATATATACGGATGATAACTGGACCGACGGCAAGCGTCAGGACGGGAAAAGCATTTACTTCAATGTGAATGGCGAGAAAAAGAACGCTTGGGAAACCTGCATCTGGTATTGCGAGCAACTGCGGCAAGAAGGCTATGAGTTGGAGAGCGACTACGCATCGAACTTTGCGGTTCATAATGAAAATTCCAAGGAGAACATCTTCACAATCCCATTGGACAAGAACTTATATTTGAACGAATACCACTATCTTTTCCGCTCACGCCACTACAAACATGGCGGAGCTTATGGTGGTTCTTCCGAAAACGGCACATGTGCAACTGTTTCAACCGTCAAGGCTTTCGGTTACGGAACGGACAATGTTGACAATAGATTCAAGATAAACTTCTATGCTGATACCGTGCTTGTTGACGGAAAAAAGATATATTTGGACAACGGGAAGCCGTTGGTGTATATGCCGCTTGAACTGAAACTGAACCTCAGCGACAGCCCATATAAACAGACGGCAGGCGCTCGTGTAGGCAAATACGAGGTTGATCGAACCGCCTATTCGGACGGACGGCAGGTTGACAACGATATCGTCCTTTTCAGATATGGTGACGCGCTGTTGATGGAAGCCGAGGCGAAAGTTCGCAATGGCGAGGATGGTTCAATAGAGCTGAACGCTATAAGAGACCGAGTAGGAATGCCTCATGTGGAAGCCAATTTGGACAACATTCTAACGGAGCGTCTGCTGGAATTGGTTTGGGAAGGTTGGAGACGTCAAGATCTCATCCGTTTTGGCAAATATACCCAGGCATATGATCAAAGAACTCCATTAGAAAAGGAGTCTACCGGGTTTACAACGGTTTTTCCAATACCACAAAGATGTCTGGATTTAAACAAGAAATTAAAACAGAATCCAAGTTATTGATATAGTTGCCATAAGCTTTTCATTCACATGAAATCATTTTAAGGTAATAAGGGTTCAGGATCCTGGGCTGACAAATTATAATAGCTCATAATTTAGTCTGCCATCATCATCGAGTAGGCTTCCTGGGATTGCTCATAACATTGGGCATCGTGTTTGGAGATATCTTTTACGTTGTTTTTCTTAGTATAATTATACATTATGTTATAGATTGCGGTCTCACTCTGATTTCTCAGAGTGAGACTTTTTGTTATCTTACAGGACGAATCACGAATTTGAATGCATAGTCCTGATAAGGAAGCATATATTTCTCAATAGGTAATGAGCCCCATGTATCGATACATCCCAATCCCATCTGTCTCTGACTAATGTGTACAGAGGTAAAGTCTCGTGGTACAAGGTCTCCAGAATGTTCTTGGTTCTTTACCGGTCCGCGGTAAAGATCTGAAGTCAGATAGTTCAGGCTTGAACACTCCATTGGCTCATTGGAGAAAAACTCCAGACCTTTATTGTCTTTTGTCAGAACCTTCCAATATCTTACCTGTGTCTTGTTGCCAGACTCCTGTGGACGAACGTATGGATAATACTGATCCTTGACCAACTGGGTAAAAATGCCCAATCTGTCAGAATTGTTACAGTCTGCATAATTCTCGTTAGGACCCTTTCCGTAGAATTCAACTCTATCAAACTCCTTAGGCATCTGCAATTCCATTCCATAGCGCAGAAGATTTGGCTTGTTCTCCGCATCAGGATTTACCTTCAGATCTTGTTCAACAGTCAGTTCTCCATTATTATTCAATGTATAGGTAAGAGTCAGTGTAGACTCTGTTTCTTTGAGATACAACTCGGCAACAACAGAACCATTCTCCTTACGGGTAAAATTCTTCAGTTCCATACTTGGCTTATTCCATGCTGCACTTAATGTAGGCATATGTGAACCAAAATCGTTGTCTGTGCATGCTCTCCAGAAGTCTGGAGTCAAATCAAATCCTCTTACAAGCATAGGTGTTTTGTCAACATCCAAATAAGAAACAAGTCCTGTTGCCTTACTGATGGTAACATCCACACCATTGGCAGAAAGAACGAGATACTTGGCATGATCTACAGCCTTGACTTTGGCTGTTTCAGAGGAATTCAATACAGGGAACTTATAGTCGCTAATCACAAACTGCTGGTGGGCGATTTCTTCATCCTTACTTAGAAGAAGTGAATCACTGTTCAATTTGTACGTAAGATTCAGTGTCTTTTCCTTTCCTCTGTACTTCTTGTCTGCAACTATCTTTGCATATCCAGGAATTGCAATGGTCTTGCTTGTCTGAGGAAGAATATTGTATTTGCCAAGGTTGATTAAACCGTTTGCCATACTTTTTCCCTCTACCTCTATTGAATATACGAGATTTACGTTATTCAATGGAACAAAGAAGTTC
>CAZPNC010000105.1:0-4664 GCA_964587945.1 uncultured Prevotella sp.
ATCCAGAGGTAAAGCCAATGCACCGATATATGACTATTCAGAAAGGTGTATTCTAACCCGTTGGCGGAATTAAATTAGTGCATATTGTAAGCATTCGGCGTCCTCCGTCTTTTTCTTAGCTTTACTTGGTTCTATCTTTGCCCAAAAAAGATTATGTGGAATCTCAAAGAATTTGAAGTTGTCTATTCGCATTATAAGTCCAGCGGTCTCCGTGTCAAAGACTTTTGTCATAACGAGTGCATTTCTTTATCCCGTTTTTTCTATTGGCAGAAGAAGCTGAAGTCCTACGGCAGAGAATTGCCTTCCCCTTCCGGTTTCGTTCCGTTGATGTTGAATTCTTCAGGTTCTCCGGCAAAGAGTTCTTCTGATTATTCGGATGTTCCATATCATCAATCAAAAACCGAGTCTGTTTGCGAGGTGGTCTATCCTAATGGAATAAAACTCCGTTTACCTTTAGATACGGATATCCGACAGTTGGAACAGCTTATCCTCTTATTCCGTTAAGCCATGTTTAATCTGAATGAATCCATCCGCTATTGGTTGTATCCTTTCCCGACCGATATGCGTAAAAGCTTTTATACCTTGAGCGGAATAGTGACCGATCAGATGGGCTGCAATATCCGGAGCGGTGATGCCTTTATCTTTATCAACCGACCTTGCACCTCAATGAAAGTATTACACATGGAAACCGGCGGATTGGTCATCTATCATTTACGGCTTGAAGAGGGCACTTTCAAGCTTCCTGCTTTTGATCAAGAGAGCCGTTCTCACCGGAGTTCCTGGAAAAATCTGATGCTTATGATACAAGGCATTGATGCGCAAATCTGCAAACACCAAAAACGCTGGAAAGGCTGATAAATAAAGGGGGTTAACCCACTTTTTTCTTGTCTGAATCGTTGAAACTTCGTATCTTTACTCTTGTAATAAAGCGGGGATAGATGCAGGAAAACAACGAAAATACGGATGAACTTTTGCTGGTGCTTTTGGATAAATGCGACCGTCAGTATCAGGAGATACAACGCCTGAAAAGCAAACTGGAAGACCGTACGGATGTAGATGCCCTGCAGAGCTCTTATGAACACACCATCTCCCTTCAGAAGGAAAAGATACTTTCTCTGGAAAGCCAGGTAGCTTACCTGAACCGCCGTTTGTGGGGTAAGACCAGTGAACGCTTTATTAAGGAAGATCCCCGCCAACGTCGCATTGACTTTGAGGGGATGGATGTTCTGCCCGAAGAAAAGGAACTGGTAGAGAAAGCAGCCCAAGAGCTTGCCGCTTCCAAAGAACGACGCATGCGTGAGCGGGTAAAAGAAAAACCCGTCCGCAAACCCTTGCCGGAAGATCTACCCCGCAAAGAAGAACATGTTTACCCTGCAGTAGATAATCTGGACGATAATACCGTTTGGAGCGAATTGGACCCGGAGGTGACCGAAGTGTTGGAGTATGAACCGGGCAAGTGTTATGTTCGTCGGATTATTCGCCACAAATATGCGCTCAAAGACAAACAACAGGAAGTGGCAAGTCCAATCGTAACGGCTCCGCTTCCAGTTGCTTACCAACCTCTCTCACGCAGTTATGCCGGAGCTTCCCTTTTAGCGGAACTGTTGATCGGTAAATATGTGAATCATCTTCCTTTTTACCGACAGATACAGATGCTCAAACAGATGGGGGTCAATCTTCCTCCTCCCACGGTCAACGGTTGGTTCCGAGACACCGCGGATTTACTCCGCCCCCTGTACTATCGGCTCAAAGAATTAGTCCTTGCTACCGATTATATACAGGTAGATGAAACCACGCTTCCCATCGTACAGGAAGAGAAGCATAAAACCATCAAGGGATACATCTGGATGGTGCGTTCTGTCATGGACTCACTCGTGTTCTTTCATTACGATCAGGGTTCCAGGGCACAGAAAGTGGTATTGCCATTACTCAAAGACTTCCGGGGAGCTTTGCAAACGGACGGCTATGAAGTATACAAGGTCTACGAAGACAAGCAGGGTGTTCTTCCTCTTGGTTGTTGGGCGCATGCCAGACGGAAGTTTGAAGAGGCTTTGAAAGAAGATAAAACCAGAGCAGAATATGCCTTGGAGCAGATAGGTCTGCTCTATGAGGTGGAACGGGAAGCTGATTACCGGAATCTCACGTATGAAGAGCGGGCCCAAATGCGCGAACGTCTTGCGTATCCTATCTTGGTGGTCTTTGAGAAATGGTTGGTAAATGAATACCCTAAAGTCTTGCCCAAAGGTCGGATTGGGAAAGCGATCAAATACACTTACGGGATTTATCACCGTCTGACCCGTTATCATCTGGACGGCCGATATCGCATGGATAATAATCTGGCCGGTGTGTCACGAGGGCATTATAACATGATGCTATTGGCTGGTATCATGGAAATTTTGTCTGCAACTATCAAAGAGATGAGGGTAGGTCCCTCGCAATCGGTTTACAGGAACAGGTTGCAAACCATCACAAGCTGCGTTTTGAGCAATCAAAAAGTGGTGAACGTTGTGTGTAATAAGTCAGAAGATATGGTAAGGTATGTATAATGGAGTTGAATGTAAATGAACCGTTGATGAAGCATCGTTATTGTTATCAGATTACATCAGAAATAGGGCTTCGGCTACGCTCTATGATAAGAAGGGAGGTTACCTGTTTACTGTCCCTTTGGTGTACGGTGTGTAGGCGGCAAGACCATTATATAGGCTCTTTGATGGAACGTGAGAAGCAGATTGAGAATGTCAAGAGAAAATGCCAAAGACGCATGACACGTAAGGCAGAAAGTATCAAAGTCTCAATTTGTGGCGGATTTCTCCGTAGTAGTGTTGAAGTTCTTGTAATGAGAAGGGAGCGAAGGGGGAAACGTATTCAGCGGACTGTATTGTGCAACTTGATAAACTAAGGAGGACACAATGCAAGAAGCAAAACCATTTCAAATAGACAAAAGAATAATCTTTGAATCCTTTAAGAAAGTAAAGTTTAATAGAGGTAGTTCAGGCATTGATGGTATAGAGATGACCACTTATGAGCAAAACCTAGGTTCCAACCTTTATCGTCTATGGAATCGCATGAGCTCCGGCAGTTATATGCCTAAAGCAGTAAAACTTGTAGAAATACCGAAATCAAATGGTGGTAAAAGACCTTTAGGGATTCCCACTATTGAAGACCGTATTGCACAAATGGCTGTTGTTAATGTAATTGAGCCTCTCATCGAACCCTGTTTTCATGAAGATTCATTTGGTTATCGTCCGCATCGCTCTGCTCATGATGCCATAGCCAAGGCAGAAAGACGGTGTTGGAAGTATGCATGGGTTTTAGATATAGATATATCCAAATTCTTTGATACAATCGACCATGGCTTATTAATGAAAGCGGTGGAGAAGCATATCAATATAAAATGGATACTTCTCTATATAAAACGTTGGTTGACTGTCCCTTATCAGAGAAGTGATGGAGAAATTGTAAAGAGGGACATGGGAGTACCGCAGGGTTCAGTCATAGGTCCAATTTTAGCAAACCTGTTCCTACACTATACCTTTGATAAATGGATGTCTTATAAATATCCTCACATACCTTTTGAGAGATATGCTGATGATTGTGTTTGTCATTGCAGTACATTGGCTCAAGCTGAATACATAAAGGAAAGGCTTGGAGAACGCTTTACTGAATGTAAATTGAAATTTAATGAGGAAAAGACAAAAATAGTATTCTGTAAAATGAGCAGTCGTTCATCAAAACACTATCATTGTACTTCTTTTGATTATTTAGGCTTTACTTTTAGATCAAGAGCGGCAAAAGATAAACGCAACAACGTCTTATTCACAAGTTATTTGCCTGCTATAAGCAAGAAATCGGTAAGCAGAATACATGAAACAATAAAATCATGGAATCTCAAACGTCTCCATAATCGAAGTCTACGATTTGTGGCAGCATATATTAATGATGTCGTAAGAGGATGGATAAACTATTATGAGAAATTTGGTAAAACAGAATTTTGGAAAGTTATGTGCCATCTGAATCGCTCTATTGCTTATTGGGCAAAGACGAAATATAAAAGACTTCGTCGTCGAGGTGTCATATCTGCTCATTATTGGTTAGCCTATATAGCTCAGAAAGAACCCAATCTGTTTTATCATTGGCAAGTAGGATATGTACCCTATGCACGTCAAAAGAAATGATTTGAATGCGAAGAGCCGTATGAAGGGAGACTTTCACGTACGGTTCCGAGAGAGGCTGAGGGTGAAATTCCCTTGGTCTACTCGACAAAACAGCATCCGTCCCCTGGCTTTGGGGCGAAAGAACTATCTCTTTTGTGGAAATCACGATGCGGCGGAAGATGCCGCAGTGCTGTACTCTCTACTGGGCTGTTGTAAAGCGGTTGATGCTAACTTCCGGGACTGGATGCTCTATGTATTGAGTCACATCCATGACTACGATACCGATTATACGAAAGATTTGGCAGAACTGTTACCACACAAGTGGATGCAAAAAAACTCCAAAGAAAAATCCAAGAAAATCTGAAACGACTCCGAATGTTTTCGTAGTTTTTGAAAGTTACTTCTCTATAACTGAAAATCGTTTGCTATCAATACGGGGGACACCGAATGCTTACTGCATATTTAATTCCGCCAACGGGTCATATATAGTATTTTTTTATCATATTTTTA
>CAZPNC010000106.1:0-4543 GCA_964587945.1 uncultured Prevotella sp.
CGCAATACACATACCGGTTTTCAACTTCACGCCGTTACCAGTCTTTCCATAGTTGGGTATCTGTGGGTCTTCGTGCATTTCCCTACCTATGCCATGTCCCGTCAACTCTCTGACGACACCGTAGCCTTTGGCTTCGCAATATTCCTGTACAGCCTGCCCTATATCACCGATATGGTTGCCATGGACAGCCTGTTCTATTCCTTTATATAGACTTTCCTTCGTTGTACGAAGCAATGCTCTCGCTTCTTCTGATACATCTCCGACAGGAAAGGAGTAGGCGGAATCACCATTGAATCCATTTAATAGCACTCCACAATCAATGGAGACAACATCTCCATTTTCAAGAATCTGATCTTCACGTGGAATACCATGTACTACACATTCATTTACCGAGGTGCAGATACTTGCCGGAAAAGGACTGCCATAAGGGTTAGGAAATCCCTTAAACGTCGGTACAGCTCCATTATCACGTATAAAAGTATCAGCAACCTTGTCCAGGTATGCAGTAGAGATACCTGGCCTAATGTGCTTTTTTAGTTCGCTTAGCGCGCTGCCAACCAAAAGATTGGCAGCCCGCATAAGTTCTATCTCATATTCTGTCTTTAGGAATATTGCCATTCCCTGACCTTATTAGTATGCGCTGACGCCATTGTTCTGTGGACGTGTGCGGCCAGAATTGAGCAGACCATCATAATGACGCATCATAAGATGTGACTCAATCTGTTGTAGGGTATCAATGACCACACCTACAAGAATCAACAGGGACGTACCACCAAAGAACTGTGCAAAACCTTGCTGCACGTTAAGCACTCCGGCAAGAGCAGGCATTATCGCAATAAAAGCAATGAAGAGAGAGCCAGGTAGTGTCAGACGAGACATTATCTCCTCTATGTAATTCGCAGTATCCCTACCAGGCTTTACCCCCGGTATAAATCCGTTATTACGCTTCATGTCTTCCGCCATCTGTGTAGGGTTAAGCGTTATCGCCGTATAGAAATAAGTAAACGCGACAATCAAAGCCACATAAACCACATTATACAAAAGACTGTTATTGTCCAAAAGCGAACGCGCAAACCATCCCAAATTATCACTACTATACTGCACAATGGCCAAAGGTATAAACATCAGAGCCTGCGCAAAAATGATAGGCATCACATTTGCAGCAAACAGTTTGAGAGGGATATACTGACGAGCACCACCATACTGTGTGCTGCCAACAATCTTCTTTGCATACTGCACCGGCACCTTACGTGTACCCTGCACAAGCAATATCGCTGCACAAATTACCGCATACAATATCAACACCTCGGCAATGAACATAACAATACCACCTCCTGTAATAGCCGTGAAACGACTACCGACCTCCTGGAAGAAAGCCTGAGGGAGACGCGCGATGATACCTATCATAATGATAAGAGAGATACCATTACCTACGCCTTTGTCAGTGATGCGTTCACCAAGCCACAGAATGAACATAGATCCAGCTGCCAATATAATGGTAGCAGGAAGCATGAATTCAGACCATGACAACCCAGAGGTCAATGCGCCAGGTGACTGCATCTTTAGGTTCATAAGATAAGATGGAGCCTGAAAGAGAAGTATCAGTACAGTCAGATAACGTGTGTACTGCATTATTTTCTTTTGTCCACTCTCACCCTCACGCTGCATCTTCTGGAAAGAAGGCACAGCGATTGCCACAAGTTGCATTACGATAGATGCGGAGATATAAGGCATGATACCGAGCGCAAAGATAGATGCATTGGAGAATGCACCACCAGAGAACATGTCGAGAAGCGACATAAGACCTCCTGCTGTCTGCTGTTGCAGTTTTTCAAGGTTCGCTGGGTTGATACCCGGCAGAACCACGAAAGAACCGAAACGGTAGATAGCGACAAAGAGGATTGTTATGAGGAGACGCATGCGCAAATCCTCAACTTTCCAACAGTTCTTCAGTGTCTCTATAAATTTCTTCATCACTTAAGTTTTTACTCAAGGTAAAACAATATGCTTAAAGCACTACAATAGTACCACCCGCTGCCTTTATACTCTCTTCCGCTGTTTTGGAGAAAGCATTGGCTTCAACGGTTATCTTGGCTGTCAGTTCGCCATTTCCAAGAATCTTCACAAGCTCTTTACCATTAGTAAGACCTGCGTCCTTGAATTCAGCTATACCAATCTTCTCAATAGATTTGCTTTCAGCAATTTTCTGAAGAGTAGAAAGATTTATGGCCAGATATTCCTTATGGTTAATGTTCTTGAATCCGAACTTTGGCAGACGGCGCTGAAGTGGCATCTGACCACCCTCAAATCCTATCTTTCTTTTATAGCCGGAACGTGCCTTGGCACCCTTGTGTCCGCGAGTAGAAGTACCGCCCAATCCTGAACCAGGACCACGACCGATACGACGACGGGAATGGGTAGAACCAGTAGCAGGCTGCAAATTATTCAATTTCATAATCGTTCAGTTTTATGATATTAATATTACTTTACGATAGTCACAAGATGATGCACCTTGCGAATCATACCGAGTGTTGATGGTGTAGCTTCCCTTTCCACGACCTGTGAAATCTTATGCAGACCCAATGAAAGAAGAGTTTTCTTCTGGTCTATGGGAGCACCGATACGGCTCTTGGTTTGCTTAATTTTTATAGTTGCCATTTTGTGAACCTCCTTTTGTTTATCCGTTAAACACCTTACTCATACTAATGCCACGGTCGTGAGCAACAGTATAAGCATCACGCATCTCAGTGAGAGCCTTGATAGTAGCCTTCACAAGGTTATGTGGGTTAGAAGATCCTTTTGACTTTGCAAGCACATCATTGATACCGCAACTTTCCAGCACGGCACGCATAGCACCACCACATACCATTCCGGTACCGAGGGCAGCTGGCTTCAGGAAAACCTGTGCACCGCTAAAAGAAGCCTCCATCTCATGAGGAACAGTACCTTTGATGACAGGAACCTTTACGAGATTCTTCTTTGCTGCATCAGCACCTTTGGCAATAGCCTGTTGTACTTCTCCAGCCTTACCGAGACCCCATCCTATAGTACCATTACCGTCACCAACAACGACAATTGCAGCGAATGTGAAGGTGCGACCACCCTTTGTTACCTTGGTAACGCGGTTAATAGCAACCAGCTTGTCTTTCAATTCAACGTCACTATTTACTTTCATTTTATCCATTGCTATATATCGTTTAGAAGTTAAGGCCACCTTCACGTGCAGCATCAGCAAGAGCCTTCACGCGGCCGTGATATAGGTAACCATTACGGTCGAATACTACAGATGTAACACCAGCAGCCTTGGCTTTTTCTGCCACAATAGCTCCAACCTTCTGTGCCTGCTCAATCTTTGGCATAGCCTCAAGACCGAATGAAGATGCAGAAGCGAGTGTCTGGCCGGTAACATCATTAATAACCTGAACATAAATCTGCTTGTTGCTGCGGAACACACTTAGACGTGGACGCTCTGCAGTGCCGTTTACATTCTTACGAACTCTATACTTGATTTTAATTCGTCTGTCTACTTTCTTTGTTGTCATAGTCGCACTGTATTATAATTACTTAGCTGAAGCTGACTTACCAGACTTTCTGCGGATAACCTCGCCCTGGAACAGGATACCCTTACCCTTATAAGGCTCTGGCTTACGGAAAGAACGAATCTTCGCACAAATGAGTCCGATCAACTGCTTGTCAGCAGATTCGAGAATGAGGAGAGGATTCTGGTTACGCTCTGACTTAGACTCAACCTTTACCTCTTTGGGGAGTTCGAGGAATATAGGGTGTGTATAACCAAGTGAGAATTCAACGATATTTCCCTTATTGGAAACACGGTAACCGACACCTACAAGTTCCAGAACCTTCTTATAACCTTCACTTACACCAACAACCATATTGTGGACAAGTGCACGGTAAAGACCATGGAACGCCTGTTTCTGTTTACTGTTAACCGGGCTGTTTACGTCAACCTCGAATGTAATCTGATCACCTTCAATCTTAACGATGATTGAAGAGTCAACCTTCTGTGAAAGTTCACCCTTCGGACCCTTCACTGAAATAACTCCGCCTTTGTTTTCAACGGTTACACCAGCAGGGATACTAATTGGCAATTTACCTATTCTTGACATATTCAAATCCTCCAATTAATAGATGTAACAAAGTACTTCACCACCAATTTTCTGGTCTGAAGCCTCTTTGTCAGTCATTATGCCCTTGGACGTGGACAAAATAGCTATGCCCAATCCGTTAATAACACGCGGCATGTCCTTGTACCCAGTGTACTGACGTAGACCAGGTGTTGAGACACGCTTCAAACTTTTGATAGCGTTCTTCTTTGTAACGGGATCATACTTGAGAGCTACCTTGATAGCGCCCTGAGGGCCATCCTCTATGAACTTGTAGTTCAGGATGTAACCTTTCTCGAAGAGAATTTTTGTAATCTCTTTCTTCAGATTTGATGCAGGAACCTCAACAACACGGTGATGAGCCATGATTGCGTTTCTGAGTCTTGTCAGATAATCTGCTATTGGATCTGTCATAAAAA
>CAZPNC010000107.1:0-4536 GCA_964587945.1 uncultured Prevotella sp.
AAAGTTTACTCTTCATTGTTTTTGATTGAGTTATTAAAAATATAGGCTTTAATTTTTTGTATTCCGTTAGTTTTCAAACGCAAATTTACCGATTATATTCTAATTGTGCAATAGCATAACATTTTTTAATGTAGAGAAAACGAAAAATGTACAAAGAAAGTTGTGTGGTAAGAAGAAATTCAGTAAATTTGTTGCAAATTTCATGTTTTGATATACAACTCACCAAAAATGACCTCATGATGATAAAGAAACTTCTTTGTTCTTTTACATGTCTTGCCATCTCTATCAGTTTGGCTGCACAAACAAGACTCACAGCAAGCCAGTTGCAGAATATGTTCAAGGCGAAAACATATAATTGGGTATCGGTACACGATCCTTCTGTCGTATATAACTCTGCGGATAACACTTACTATATTATAGGCTCACACATGGGATTGGCCAAAAGTTCCAATCTAACCGGATTCAGTAACGTTGACAATTCTCATATTTTCAACAAGAATTATTCAGAAGCCTTTAATACCTGCCCTACACATGAAGTACAAGTTACGCGCAATGGCTCGACAACAATAGAAACTTTGGGATCGTTTAATGCAGGGGCTTATTGTGCGACATATGCAAGTGGTACAGAAGCAGAATGGCTAAAAGGAAATATGTGGGCACCAGATATGGTGTATAATGCCAATATGAAGAAATGGTGTATGTACTTGTCTCTCAATGGGGACAATTGGGCTTCCGTGATAATATTGCTCACAGCGGATAGTCCTACGGGACCATTCACATACCAAGGGCCGGTAGTCTTTAGTGGCTTCAACGGACAGACATATTCCGGAAAATCCATATCTTATAAAAACACAGACCTTGAAACTGTACTAGGCCCTCAAACCTCTTTACCTTTACGATATAATACTAATGCATGGGGAAATCTATGGCCTAATAGTATAGACCCTTGTGTGTTTTTTGACGATTCCGGAGAATTGTGGATGTCATACGGTTCCTGGTCAGGTGGTATATTCATGTTAAAGTTAGATAAGAACACCGGCCTTCGTGATTATACCAATACCTATACCGCCGCCACCTACACAGGAAAAGCCCCAAATGGCGCATCATACATAGGTTATATTTGCGATCCTTATTTTGGTAAATTAATTGCGGGTGGTGCCTACGTATCTGGTGAAGGCTCCTATATAAAGAAAATTGGCAATTACTATTATCTCTTTATGAGTTACGGTGGCTTTGCTCCAGACGGCGGATATGAAATGCGGATATTCCGCTCTGATACCCCTGACGGTTCTTACGTTGATGCCTCTGGCAATGCTGCAATTTATACAAGGTATATGCTGAATTTCGGCAAAAATGCGACAACCAACAAAGGAATGAAGA
This sequence comes from uncultured Prevotella sp., assembly GCA_964587945.1. Taxonomy (GTDB): domain Bacteria; phylum Bacteroidota; class Bacteroidia; order Bacteroidales; family Bacteroidaceae; genus Prevotella. The sequence goes on from CAZPNC010000107.1 coordinate 1,381, forward strand.
TTATCGGTGCCTTGAACAATTGGGGTACCATGACTGTTGGAGAATGTGCTGAGGGTCACAATTCTGCTATTGTTGACACGGATGGTGATGCTTTTGTGGTGTATCATACAAAATTCAATGATGGCACCATAGGACACCAAGCCCGCACAAGACAACTTTTCATAAATGAAAATGGTTGGCTAGTGGCATCACCTTTCAAATATACAGGTAAGAAGACAACACAGGCAATTATTGAAAGCAAGCAGATTTTTTCAGCAGATAGCATAGCCGGAACATATAATTTCATTCTTCACCCATATAAACTGGATAATAATGCAATGGCAGAAGCGCTACCAGAGAAAATAATTCTATCTGCCGATGGAAAGATTACAGGTGACAGGACTGGTACATGGAAATATTCCCAAGATGGAAAATCTTTCGTAACATTAACCATCAACGGAGATACTTATTATGGCGTAGCAATGAATCAGGATGTTGATGGCTATGCTGACATGCCGGCAATGTGTTTTACTGCTGTCAGTAATACAGGTGTTCCTATATGGCTTTACAAATATCACCCAAAAGCTGCAGTGGCTTCAGCATACACTCCTTATATAACTAATTACATAACTGCATCAAACACAATCACCACAAGTGCACCTGCTGTTGATAATGTGACACCAACATTCACTGTCACCAATTATAACACGGGAGAATCTGATCAAACGACACTTACAGAAGGGGGGATATTCACTCCAACAGAAGATGGACATAAGATAAAATTTGATATTCGTCTTTCAAGCGGAGAATACTATTATGCGGCTGGCCCATATATAAAAAACACGCTGAGCACAGGCGATATACCTGACACTCCCGTGTATTACCCTGTATCCACAAACAAAAACACAACGTCTTCATGGTGGACGAATTTTTCTAAAGAGGATTATTCTCTTGAACAAGGTAAAAACATAGAATTCCAATTCTACAACTACACAAACAAAGTGAACAACTATAGCAACTGGTGTCTTTATGGGGCAAATGCGACACATGGTGCGAATGGATATATCGAATACTTTGGTATCAGATGTGACAATTGGGACAATACAACATCCAGTAATATCGGTTGCACGAGCGATTTCAATTGGAATACATTCACTTCTGATATGGATGGCTCGTTGGTAAAAATGACATTAAGTTATACAGAGACAGGCCTATTTACCATGACATCCACTATCACCACAAATATGGGAAAGACTTACAGATATTCTTATACCAAGACTTTATCAGCAAATCCGTCATCTATCAATCTGTTCTTCGTTAATGAAGGTTCTTATATTGATGGTTCATCTATCCCTACAAGCGCTCATACTATCAATGCGACAGGTAATGTAAAAGACAATAAAATATACAATTTGTGTGGTCAAGAGGTGGATAAAAATCATAAAGGCTTAATCATAATGAACGGTAAAGCTATAATCAATAACAAATAAAGTAACAATTACAACAACAAAACAATGAGTACAGTAATCACCATTATTATCATCGTAGCCATCTGTGCCTTATGGATAGCAGGTATATACAACAATCTTGTAAAACTACGTAATAACCGCGAAAACGCCTTTGCCAACATAGACGTACAATTAAGACAACGTTATGATCTTGTACCACAATTGGTAGCTACAGTCAAGGGATATGCCACGCATGAACGTGAGTTACTGGAAAAAGTAACTGCAGCACGCTCCGCAGCCATGAGTGCTACAGATATTAATGACAAAATTGCCGCCGAGACCCAGTTCTCCAGTGCCCTCGCCGGACTAAAAGTCAGCGTGGAAGCATATCCGGAATTGAAGGCCAATCAAAATTTCCTACAATTGCAGGCGGAACTTTCCGACATAGAAAACAAATTGGCTGCCACGCGACGATTCTTTAATTCGACGACAAAGGAGTTAAATACATCCATACAGTCTTTCCCCAACAATCTACTTGCAGGAATGTTCGGTTTTCATAACGAGCCAATGTTTGAGATAGCACAAGAAGAAAGAGTTACGATAGAAAAAGCACCTGTAGTTCAGTTCTAAAGTTTTTTCATCATGCAATATGTAGGACTTCAGACACAAATAAACCGAAACAACTCTTTAAGTGTATTTTTACTCATAGCATTCCCTTGTATCATACTGGGAATGGTATGGATATTCATGGCTATTATCAACTACCTTAACGAAGGTTACTACAACCAATATGGCGAATTGGTGCAACAGGTTGATATTGAGATTGTAAACAATCACTTTCTCCAGGTTCTACCATGGATAGTCGGATTTATAAGCATTTGGTTCATAGTAGCTTACTTTATCAATACGGCTATGATACGTACAGCCACAGGAGCAAAGCCTTTACAAAGAAAAGATAATCCACGCGTATACAACATCGTGGAGAATCTCTGCATGACATGCGGCATGGATATGCCACATGTTAATATAATTAACACTCCACAATTAAATGCCTTTGCAAGTGGTATAGACAAGAAATCATACACTGTCACCGTAACAACAGGAATGTTAGACATTCTAAATGATGAAGAGTTAGCAGGTGTCATTGGACACGAATTAACTCACATTCGTAACAGAGACACACGCCTACTTATAACAAGTATAATATTTGTTGGTATAATATCAACAATTATGAGTCTTGTAATACGAATGCTTTTTAACACATTGATATATGGTGGTGGCCACAGTTCTCATCGGGACTCTAAAGAAAACAGTAATGGCGGTGGGATAATCATAGTCATGCTTGTAGCTGCAGTATGCTGTGCTATAGCTTATCTATTTATCATACTTACAAGATTTGCCATAAGCCGTAAACGGGAATATATGGCGGATGCTGGAGGTGCAGAACTTTGTGGTAATCCTTTGGCTCTTGCTTCTGCTTTGAGAAAAATATCGGGAAATCCTGGGCTTCAAGATACAGGCCGTGATGATATAGCACAACTTTTCATTATACATCCTCAGAATATTGCCAATGGCATAATGGGATTCTTCAATCACATGTTTAGTACACATCCCGATACTCAGAAACGGATAGCTATCCTTGAACAATTTTAGCAGTGTCACAACTACATTCTTCTATATAACCTTAATTCCGCAACACTATAGTTTAACATTATTTATAAGTGCCTGA